>NZ_JBAKHW010000056.1:0-32203 GCF_036906815.1 Micromonospora sp. CPCC 205539
CCCGCACCCCGCACCCCGCACCCCGCACCCCGCACCTGATCGTGCTCGATCCAGGATGTAGTGGCCTCCCCATGCCTTGGACCCCACTTCATCCTGGATCGTGCGTGATCTTCCCGCTCGAACTCCGGTGATCATGAGGTTAGCGAGGCGATCCGTCCGCTTTGTCGCCCGTTAACCCCATGATCAACGCGCGGGCCGCGTATGCCACACAAGCCGCGCGAGCCACGTCGGGCCGCGCGAGCCGCGCCGAGCCGCGTAGGCCACGCGAGCCACGCGAGCCACGCGAGCCACGCGAGCCACGCGGGCCGCGCGAGCTACGTCGTGCCGCGCGAGCCACGCGAGCCACCCGGGCCGCAAGCCGCGCGAGCCACGCGGGCCGCGCGGGCCGCGCGAGCGCGAACCGGAGGATCAGCGCGACGTGGGGCGGATGGGGACTACCAGGGGGCCGTTGGTGCCGGGTACGACTCGGACGCTGGCCCGGTAGTGAGTGGCCAGCAGGTGCTCGGTCAACACCTCGCTGGGCGGTCCGGCGGCGACCACCTGGCCGTCGGCGAGCAGCACCATCCGGTCGGCGTACTCGCCGGCCAGGGAGAGGTCGTGCATCGTGGCCAGTACGGTCAGCCCGTGCTCGCGGCGTAACTGGTCGACCAGTTCCAGCACCTCCTGCTGGTGGCCGATGTCCAGGGCGCTGGTCGGTTCGTCGAGCAGCAGCAGCGTCGCGCCCTGGGCGAGCGCGCGGGCGAGGAAGACCCGCTGCCGTTCGCCTCCGGAGAGGGTGGCCAACTCCCGGGGGAGGAAGCCGGCGAGGTCCAGCCGGTCGAGCACCTCGTGCACGGCGGCCACGTCCGCGGCGGACTCCCGGCCCAGCGGCGGGATGTACGGGGTGCGGCCGAGCAGCACGTAGTCCAGCACCGACATGCCGGGCGGCACCACCGGGGACTGTGCCACCGTGGCCACCACCCGGGCCCGTTCGCGGCGGCGGAGCGCGGTGCTCGGCGTACCGAAGAGGGAGATGGCGCCCGGCGCGGGCAGCAGGCCGCCGATGGCGCGCAACAGGGTCGATTTGCCGGCGCCGTTCGGGCCGATCACAGTGACCCATTCGCCGACGGCGACGGTGAGGTCGACGCCGGTGAGGATCGGCGTGCCGTCCAGGCTGACCTGCAACCCCCGCACCTCGACGGCCGGCGCACCGACGGCATCAGCCGGCCCGACAACGGACACACCGGCCGCGCCAGCGCCAGCCGGACCAGCGACAGCCCTGCCAGCGACAGCCCCGCCAGCGACAGCCCTGGAATGCGAGCCGGTGCCGCCCGGACGGTCGGCGCTCACGTGAGCACCCGCCGGGCGGTGCGCAGGACCAGTACGAAGAACGGGCCGCCGAGCAGGGCGGTGACCACTCCGATCGGGACCTCGGCGGGGGCGGCGGCGGTACGGGCCACCACGTCGGTCAGCGCCAGGAACGCGGCACCGAAGAGGAGCGACAGCGGCAGGATCACCCGGTAGCTCGACCCCGCGAGCAGCCGGACGGTGTGCGGCACGATGATGCCCACGAAGCCGATGAGGCCGGTCGCGGAGACCGCCGCGGCGGTGCCCAACGACGCGGCGGCGATCAACAGGTAGCGAGAGCGCTGCGGGTGCAGGCCGAGACTCCTGGCCTCGTCGTCGCCGACCGCGAGAACGTCCAGTTCCCGACGGTGCAGCAGGACCACCACTGTGGTCAGCGCGGCGTACGGCAGCACCAGCAGCACGTCGTGCCAGCCGGCGGTGGCGAGTCGACCCAGCAGCCAGGAGTAGACCGGCTGGATGCTGTCGGCGTGCCGTTGCAGCAGGTAGGTCTGCCCGGCGGAGAGGAACGCGGAGACCGCCACCCCGGCCAGGATCAGCATCGCCGGGGAGCGGCTGCGCCCGCCGGCACCGCCGAGCAGGTACGTCATCGTCACCGCCAGCAGCGACCCGGCGAACGCGGCCAGTGGGATGGTCACCGGCAGTCCGGTGATCGCGCCCTGCCGACCGGCGCCGCCGAGGGCGATCACCGCGGTGACCGCGAGGCCGGCGCCGGCGGCCACGCCGAGGAGGTACGGGTCGGCCAGCGGGTTGCGGAACACCCCCTGGTAGCAGCCGCCGGCCAGGGCGAGCAGGCCACCGACCAGCAGGGCCAGCACCACCCGGGGCAGCCGCAGCTCGGTGACGATGGCGATCTCGCGCTCGGTCAGCCCACTCTCCAGGTGCACCCCGGGGAACAGGTTGAGCAGCTCGATGGCGACGCTGCCGGGCGGCAGGCTGACCGGACCCAGTGACACCCCGGCGACCAGCGCGACGAGCACCGCGAACACGCCAGCGACCAGCCAGCGCTTACGCAGGCCGGCAGGCCGGGCCACGGACAGCGGCCCGGCCGGTCGGGCTCCGGGCCGCAGCCCGAGCCGCCGGGACGTGGGCGGCGTCTGGGCCGGCCGGTCGGCCGGCGCCGGTTCGGCCACCTGTCGCGCCCCGCTCACTGACGGACGACGGTCACGCGGGCACCTTGGCGACCGCGTCGATGATGACCCGGAGCAGGTCCACGACCCGCGGGCCCCAGCGGGAGGCGATGTCGTCGTCCAGCGCGACCACCTGGTTGTTCTTGACGGCGGTCAGACCGGCCCAGCCGCTGCGGGCCTTGACCGAGTCGGCGTTCTGCTGGCAGCACTTCGAATCGGCCAGGAAGACGAAGTCCGGGTTGGCCTTCACGATGACTTCCTGGGACAGCTGCGGGTAGCCGAAGTTCTTGCCGTCGGCGTCGGCCGGGTCGGCGATGTTGGACAGGCCCACCTGGCTGTAGAGCGACCCGATGAAGGTCTTGCTGGTCGCGCTGTACAGCTCCGGGCCCAGCTCGTGGAAGTAGGTGAGCTTCTTGGCGCGCTGCGGCAGGTCCTTCACCAGCTTGGCGATGTCGTCCTTCATCCGCCCGGTGACGTCGGTGGCCTCGGTGGGGTGCCCGGTCAGCGTGCCCAGCTCGGTGATCTGACGATACGAGTCGTCCAGCGTGGTCGCCGCCGGGATCAGGTACACCGGGATCTTCAGCTTGCCGAGCTGGTCGACGATCTTGTTGGTGTCGTTGGAGAGCACCACCAGGTCGGGGCTCTTGCCGGCGATCGCCTCGGCGTTGGGCTGGAAGCCGGACAGGTCGCTCTTGGGCGCGTCCGCCGGGTAGTTGGACTGGTCGTCGACCGCGCTCACCTGCTTGCCGGCACCGATGGCGAAGAGCATCTCGGTGGCGGTGGGCGAGAGCGAGACGATCTTCTCGGGGCGCTTGTCGAGGGTGAGCGTGCCGACCGTCACCGGGTAGGCCACGGCACTCGCGCTGGCGTCGGCGGCCGGCTGGTCGGCGGCCTTCTCCGCGCACGCACCGAGGGTGAGTGCGGCGACCGCGAGGGTCGCGGCGAAGAGCCGAGGGGTACGTCGGGACATGGGGCCTCCTGTCGGTCGAGGAGTGGTGCTTCGCCGACAGGGCATTTCGTGCGCCCGCCCACGAGGCGCCCTTACCTCGAGAGCGCGTATCGCGACCCATCCGCAGGCGACCTGGCTCGTCCCCGCCGCCAGGCGGGGCATCACAGTTGCGGGACAGCGCCGGTTTCGCACCGGTTTCGCTGCGGAGTGGTCGCTAAGACGGTAGCGCACCACCCGGCCACCCCCCGCTGATCTAGGGCATCTCGTCGCGAGTTGATCTCACATCACGACGATATGCCCTAGATCGACGGGCGAAGGACGGGTGGTGGGGCCCCGGCGGGGGGCTCGGCGGGGCCCCACCCGATCAGGAGGCGGTGATCGTCACGTTGTCGACCGCCGCCTCCACGAGGCTGGCGCCGGAGGCGTCGGCCGCCTCGACGAGGATGCGAATTGACTGGCCGGCGTACGGGGTGAGGTTGAGGCTGGCCACGGCCCAGGTCCCGTTGCGGTTGGCCGCCGCGCCGGCCTGGGTGAGCAGGGCCGTGGTGCCGCCGTTGTGCACCACACTGACGCGCAGGTAGTCCGCCGAGGAGGCGTTCGAGCCGTGCGCCAGGTACCAGGCCAGGGAGAGGGTCAGCGTGCCGGTGGCCGGCAGGGTCACCGCTGGCGAGCGGGCGCTGGTGACGCCGCCGTCCAGGTCGTAGTCACCGGCCGCGGAGCCGGCGAGCGGACCGGTGACCAGGTCGTTGGCGCCGGCGTACGGGGTGAGCTGCTTGGCGCCGGAAGAGGTGGTCGCCTGGGCCGCACCACGTGCCCAGGCACCGGTGGTCGCGGTGTCGGTGCCGGACGGGTTGGTGGTCCAACCGGTGGCGGTCTCGAAGGTGTCCGACCAGACCGTGGTGCCGCCACCGCCGCCGCAGTACTGCGTCTGCTTGCCGATGGCCCGGTACGGGCAGTCGGCGTACTCACTGAGCAGCAGGACGGCCTCGCGGTTGCGGCTGGTCTGCGCGGGGATGACCTCGTCGGGCGGGTAGAAGCCGCCGCCGCCGGACGAGCCGGGGTACATCTCGAAGGTGTACGCCCAGATGTTGTGCGTGGCCCACATCCAGTCGAGGCTGTCCCCGTCGGTGATGTACAGGTCGCTGGACTGCTCCGGGGTGTAGTTGTTGGTGGCCGCCATCTGCTGGCCGATGGTGGCGAAGGTGTTGTACTGGTCCGCGTTCATCCCGGTCGCGGTGTTCGCGGTGGTGTAGCCGTACGGCCAGAGCACCAGCTGCGAGTACGTGTGAAAGTCGATGTTCGCCTTGATCTGCTGGGTGCCACCGACCACCCGGCTGTTGACGAAGTTGCGCAGTGCCTGCGTCTCCGGTGCGGAGAACGCCGACGGGCCGCGGTACGTCTCCGACGAGGTGGTGCCGGACGAGCCGCCGCAGCAGCCCCAGTTGTAGCCCCAGTTGCGGTTCAGGTCGGTGCCCACGTTGGACGATCCGCTGTTGGGCTGCCGGTTCTTGCGCCAGGACCGGTACGACCCGGTGGCGATGTCGTACTCGCTGCCGTCGGGGTTGACCGTCGGCACGATCCAGATCTCCCGGCTGTTGACGATGTTCGTGATCCGGGAGTCCGAGCCGTAGCTGTCGGTGAAGAGGTTGAGCAGGTAGATCGCCATTTCGACGGTCAGGTGCTCGCGGGCGTGCTGCTGGGAGTTGAACAGGATCTCCGGCTCACCCTCGTCGGTGCCCACGTTGTCGGAGATCTTCACCGCCATCAGGTCGCGACCCTCGTACGACGTACCGATGCTGCTCTTGCGGGCGATGGCCGGGTGGTCGGCGACGACCTGGTTCACGACGGCGGTCAGCTCGGCGTAGTCGTGGTAGTTGGAGTCGGCGGGCGGGAAGGCCAGCGTTCCCACCCCGCCGGCGCCGCGCTCGGCGTTGGGTGGCGGGGCGAGCGGTTCCAGCCGGAAGCCGAGTCGGCCGATCGCGGCGGCCTCGGTGGAGGTGGCCGAGATGTGCAGCACTCCGTGCTCGGAGTAGTCGATGGCCGCTCCGGTGCGGGCCACCGCGTTGCGATCGGCGAGGGTCCGGGGCCCGAGCACCCGGTAGCCGGCGGCGGCCGGTTCGGCGGTCCGGTCCGGTGCCGGCCGGGCAGCGACCGGGCCGGCGGCGACGGTGACGATTCCCAGCCCGGTGACGACGGCGAGCACCAGGACGCGGCGGAGAGGGGTGGGCGTGCGGAGGGCCATGGACAACCTCCTCGAAGGGCGGGAGATCCCGCTCGGTGGAGGACACTTCACCATCAGTCACATGGTCATATCAATATTGATCGCTGCCTTCTCCATCCCAGGCGGATCATCGCGGCGGCAATGATTTTCCATCCGTGAACATCTGGCGAAACTTCCTTCCGCGCGGGACACTGACCAGCGACGATGCCCCCTCGACACCGCGGAGCACCCATGGCCCGAACCCGCCTGCGCGCGGCCGCCCTCGCCGGCGCCACCGCGCTCACTCTGCTCGCCGCCGCCGCACCCGCGGCGGCGGCCCAGCCGCTCACCGGCGCCCGGCCGCCCACGACCGTCCACGACGAGCAGATCACCTACCAGGACTGGTCCGGGCCGGTCGACTGGCTCCGGGGCAGCCGAGCCGGCACCCGCGTGGTGCCCGGCCTCCGATCGGGCCTCACGCTGGCCCGCCCGACCGGCACCACCGAGTACGCGGACCCGCACAGCGGCGTCACCCGCACCTGGGAGTACGGCACCTGGACCTCCCCGAAGACCCCGGTCGGGTTCGACGCCACCGAGCTGATCGCCTCCTGGAACGCGGAGACCCCCGCCGGCACCTGGATCCAGGTCGAGATGCAGGGCAGCTACACCAGCGGTGCGCAGACCCCGTGGTACGTCATGAGCCGCTGGGCGTCCGGCGACGCCGACATCAAGCGGACCAGCCTCGACGGGCAGGGCGACCCCTGGTCGACGATCTGGACCGACACCTTCAGCATCGACGACGCCGACGCCGGGGTGCTGCTGCGGTCGTACCAGCTGCGGCTGACCCTCTACCGGGCGCCGGGGCAGACCGCCGCGCCGGTGGTCCGGATGCTCGGCGCGATGAGCTCCACCGTGCCGGACCGGTTCACCGTTCCGGCCAGCGCCGGGCACATCGCGTGGGGCCGGGAGCTGCCCGTGCCGCGCTACTCGCAGAACGTGCACGCCGGGCACTACCCCGAGTACGACGGCGGCGGCGAGGCGTGGTGCTCGCCCACCTCCACCGAGATGGTGATCGAGTACTGGGGCCGTCAGCCCTCCGCGGCCGACACCGCCTGGGTCGACCCGACCTACCCCGACCCGACGGTCAACCACGCCGCGCGGATGACCTACGACTACGAGTACGACGGCGCCGGCAACTGGCCGTTCAACACGGCGTACGCGGCCACGTTCCCCGGCCTCGAGGGGCGGGCGACCCGGCTGCACTCGCTGGACGAGCTGGAGCGCTTCATCGCCGCCGGGATCCCGGTGGTGACCAGCCAGTCCTTCCTCGCCAGCGAGCTGGACGGGGCAGGCTACGGCACCTCGGGGCACCTGTTCGTGGTGGTGGGCTTCACCGCCGAGGGTGACGTGATCGTCAACGACCCCGCCTCGTCCAGCAACGACGTGGTGCGCAACGTCTACCCGAGGGAGCAGTTCGAGCAGATCTGGCTGCGGACCAAGCGGATCAACGCCAGCGGTGGCGTCTCCGGCGGCTCGGGCGGCGTCGCGTACCTGATCAAGCCACTGTGGAAGCCCTGGCCGCACGTCCCCGGCTCCACCAACTGGTGAACCGACAGCTCCGCCCCGCCAAACGCGGGTGATCGAAGCGCCCCGGGCCGTCACTGGCCCGGGGCGCTCTTGCGGCGGCCACCCCTGACCCGCCCGACGATCTTGCAGTTTCGGTCGCCGATTCACGAGAAATGCGCCCTATGTCGAGGCAGCAAGTGCAAGATCGCGCATTAGACGGGCGGGCAGGCCTCGGCGGGGCGGGGTGGGGCGGTACCGCTTCTAGGGCTGTTGCCGGGGGGACTCGGGGTCGTCTGTGGGCTGGTCGTCGCCGGCCAGGGCGGAGCGTAGGCGCTCCTTCTCGCTGCGTCGGCGGGCTGTCGCCTCGGCGACCTCGCCGGCCATCTCGTCCCGCCAGCCACGCAGCAGGAAGAAGGAGAGCGCCGCGGAGAAGACCAGCGCCAGCATCAGCTTGAGGAACACGTTCATGTCGATCAGCCAGAGGGCCGCCAGCACGGCGACGAACAGCCCGATCCGGCCCAGCGTGTACTTGACCGCCGCGCTCACCTGCACCACTCCGTTCTCCGTCACCCGCCGGTGCCGGCGGAAAGGTCGACCCGCCCGGCGGGCGGTCGGGGTCAGCCGGTCCGGCGGGCCAGCCAGCGGACGCCCGGGAACCAGACCGTCCCGTACGCCACGGTGAACGCCGCCGCCGCCAGCGACCCGGAGAGCAGCGGCGGCAACCCGGAGCCCAGGCCCGCCACCAGCAGCCCGACGAACACTCCGACGGCGGCGGCGACCAGGGCCGCCACCACCCGGGCCGCGCCGAACTCCCAGGCCTTGAAATCGTCCCAGAAGAGCCACGCCGGCAGGATCACCGCCAGCCAGCCGTTGGTGTGCCCGAAGTCGCCGGAGCCGATCGAGGCGAACGCCCAGTCGAACAACACGAGCGCCAGCGCCCCGATGACCAGGCCGGCCAGACACACCCCGAGCAGGTCACCCAGGGTACGAATGCGCCCCTCGGCGTCCCGTCGGGGAAAGCCGTCCTGCTGCTCATCGCCACGCTGCTCGGTCATCGACTGCGAGGGTACGTGAGGGCTCAGGCCCACACCTGCTGCGGCTCGGCGCGGCGCTCGGCCAGCGCCGGGGCCTTGTCGTACTCCCGGACCACGTTGTAGCGGGTGTCCCGCTCCACCGGCTGGAAGCCGGCGTCCCAGATCAGGTGCAGCAGGTCGTCGCGGTGCATCGTGTTCGGAGTGCCGTACGAGTCGGCGTCGTGGGTGATCTTGTATTCGACCACCGAGCCATCCAGGTCGTCCACGCCGAAGTTCAGGGAGAGCTGGGCCACCGAGAGGCCGTGCATCACCCAGAAGTTCTTCACGTGCGGCACGTTGTCGAAGAGCAGCCGGGAGACGGCGAAGGTCTTCAACGACTCGGCCGGGGAGGCCATCGTCGTGCGGGCCTGGATCCGGTTACGGATCTTGCCGTCCGCCGAGTCCACGAAGTCGTGCTGGTAGCGCAGCGGAATGAAGACCGCGAAACCGCCGGTCTCGTCCTGCAACTCGCGCAGCCGCAGCACGTGGTCGACGCGGTGCCGGGGCTCCTCGATGTGGCCGTACAGCATGGTCGCCGGGGTCTTCATGCCCTTGCTGTGTGCCAGGGCGTGGATGCGCGACCAGTCCTCCCAGTGGCAGGCGTGGTCGACGATGTGCTGGCGGACCTCCCAGTCGAAGATCTCCGCGCCGCCGCCGGTCAGCGACTCCAGGCCGGCGTCCATCAGTTCGTCGAGGATCTCGTCGGCGCTCAGGCCGCTGATCTTCTCGAACCACTGCACCTCGGTCGCGGTGAAGCACTTGAGCTTGACGTTCGGCAGCGCCGCCTTCAGCTCGCGGAGCACCTTCGGGTAGTAACGCCAGGGCAGCGTCGGGTGCAGGCCGTTGACGATGTGCAGCTCGGTGAGCTGCTCGTCCTCCATCTCCTTGGCCTTGCGGACCGCCTCGTCGATGCGCATCGTGTACGCGTCCTTCTCGCCCGGCTTGCGCTGGAACGAGCAGTACGCACAGGACGCCGAACAGACGTTGGTCAGGTTGAGGTGCCGGTTGACGTTGAACATCACCCGTTCGCCATTGAGCTCGGTGCGCTTGTGGTGGGCCAGCCGCCCGAGCCAGGCAAGGTCGTCGCTGTCGTAGAGGGCGACCCCGTCCTCCCGGGTCAGCCGCTCACCGGCGTACACCTTCGCTTCGAGCTCACGCTTGAGTCCGGCGTCCATGGCACGTCCCTTCCACCTACGATCCCGGTCGAGCGTACGTCGGCGCACCGACGGCCCCGGCGGCACGGTCGCTTCACCAGACTCTCAGCCTCCCGTAACCCGACGATGCATCGACATCACTGGCGGGGTGCGGTAAGACAAGGTGGGGCGGAACACACCACTGGTACCGTCCCGACGGTCGCGCCCCACCGAGCGCGACAACGGACAGCGGGACGGGGAGCGGCATGGTCGACAGCGGGCGCGGGCGACGGCAGCGACGACGGAGCCCGGTGATCTCGCCGGTGCTGCGTCCGAGGCTCTGGGCCGCCCTGCTCGGCGCGATCGCCGCCGCGGTGATGGCCGCCCCCGCGTACGCCGAGCCCGGGCTGCCCACGACGGTCCCGGACACCGGCTCGCGCCCGGCAGTGACCGGCTCGTTCCAACTCCCCGGCGGCGCGCCCGTCGGGGGCTTCCCGGGTACGCCGGTGGTCAATCCGGGCACCGGTCCGCTGGCCGCTCAGATCGCCGCCGGTGAGGCCCAGGTCGGCCTGCTCGGCGATCAGCTGCTGCTGACCCGGCAGAGACGCACCGACGCGCAGGCACAGCTCGACGCGGCCGGCAAGGTGCTGGCGACCGCACAGGACACCCTGCTCCGGGCGCAGCAGGCGGCAGACGTCGCCGCCGCCGACGCGATCAAGGCGGCGGCCGCACTGCCACCCGGTGACCTCGCCAGCGACATCCAGGGGCTGAGCCGGCTCCAGCGGATCACCCGCGGCCAGAAGGTCGAGGGCGGCACCACCGCGGTGGCCGGTGAGTTGGCCCGGGCTCGCAGCGGTGAGCAGAAGGCTTACCAGGAACACTCCGCGGCCAAGGCCGCGGTCGACGCCGCCGACATGGCGTTCAGCACCGGCGAGACGGCGCTGCGCACGGCCGAGGCCGGCCTGCTCAAGCTCCGTCGGGACAACTCCGCGCTGGTGATCCAGCTCGAGCGCCAGCAGGAGGCCGCCGAGCAGCAGCTCGGTGCCGACTACGTCGCCGGGCAGAACAGCCTCGGAATGGTCGCCCACCCGCGGGCCCAGGCCGCGGTCCGGTACGCCCTCGCCCAGCTCGGCGACCCGTACAAGTGGTCGGAGGAGGGGCCGGACCGGTTCGACTGCTCCGGTCTGATGTGGGCGGCGTACCGGTCCCCGGGTGCCGACTACTTCGACCTGCCCCGGGTCTCCCGCGACCAGTACTACGCCACCCGCAACCGCACGGTCTCGCAGTCCGCACTGCTCCCCGGCGACCTGCTCTTCTTCGCCTCCGGCAGCAGCTGGACCACGATCCACCACGTCGGCATGTACATCGGCAACGGCAAGATGGTGCAGGCGCCCACCACCGGCGACGTCGTCAAGACCTCCGTCGTCACCTGGTCCCGGCTGTACGCGGCCACCCGGGTGATCGGCGCCGTGCCGGCCCCGCCCGTGTCGACGCCGCCGCCTCCGCCCTCGACGCCGCCCGCGACGCCGTCCCCCAGCGCGACGCCGAAGCCGACGCCCACCGGAAAGCCGACCACCCCGCCACCGCCGCTTCCGACCGGCACGGCCACGCCTACCAAGTCGCCGACCCCCTCGCCGAGCCAGTCGCCCAGCGCGAGCCAGACGCCGTCGAGTTCGTCCACGCCGTCCAGCAGCGCACCGTCCAGCTCGGCTCCGGCCGGCACGCCGGAGTCCAGCCGGAGCGGGGCGGCCAGCGGCAGCCCGACGACGAGCGCGAAGGGCAGCCCGAGCACCGGGAGCTGAGTCGCCACCATCCGCTCCGGCTGTGCGCTCGGGGCGATCTGTGGCACCGTGACATACAGACACATCCGGTCCGACGTCGCGGCTCCGGGTGCGAACGTGGCACGGAGGGCGGAGATGGCCGAGCAGAGTGATCCGGCGGGGACTGTCGACCCCGGCGCCGTCGACCAGGCCGATCCGACGGGACCGGGCACCGCTGAACCGGCGCTCAGCACCGGACCAGTCAGCACCGCCAGCGCCGACGCTCCCGATGGCACCAGCGCGACCGCCGACGCTCCCGACGGCATCAGTGCGACCGCCGCCGCCGCTCCGGCTGACGCCGCCGCCGCTCCGGCTGACGCCGACGCCGCCGCCCCGGTACGCGCGCGGGCCACTGTCGCGACCGCCGCCGCCCTGCCCGGTGACCTGCCGGCCAACGCTTCGGCCACCGCGACCACCTACCGTGCGACCGGATCAAGCAGCCCGGCGAACGCGCTGCTGCCCACTCAACGGGACGGCTCGACCGCCCCGGCCCGGGCCAGTGCCACGGTGCCCGGCAGCAGCCGGATAGCGGCCGGCACGCCGGACACTCCGGCCCCCTGGGCGAGCGCGCCCGTCATCTACCGATCCGGTCCGTTGAGCCCCGAGCCGGCCACGCCACCGCCGACCCCGGAGCCGGCCCCCACGCCGCCGACCCCCGAGCCGGCACAGCCACCCACGCCGCCGACCCCCGAGCCGGCGCAGCCACCCACCCCGGAGCCGGCACCGGCTCCCACGCCGCCCGGGCCCGGGCCGATTCCACCGTCGCCGCCCGAGCCGGAGCCCGCGCCGAGCCCGGGGCCGTACCCTCCCGGCCCGGTACCGACGCCGCCGCCGGGTCCCCGGCCCACGCCACCGCCCGGCCCGTTGCCGCCCGTCCCGGGTCCACCCACGCCGCCGCCGTCGCCGGTGCCGCCCTTCCCGGGTCCGGCGACGCCACCCGTGCCCGGTCCGCCGGCGCCGCCGCCCGGCCCACCCGTGCCCGCACCCCCGTCGCCGCCCGGTCCGATGCCCGCGCCGCCCTTCCCGCCGCCGCCGGCGATGCCGGGTACGGCGCCGGGCGTGCGGGCCACCGCATCGGTCTCCGCGCCCTCGGCCAATCAACCGTCCGCTCGCATTCCGGCGCAGCCCGCCCCGGGCGGCGGATGGGCCGAGCCGCCCGTCTCCGCCCCGCCGGTGGTGCCGGCGCCGGCGCTGCCCAGTTGGCCGCCGTCCACCACGCCAGGCGTACGGCCGGCGGGTGGGAGCGCCGACGGCGGATCCCGGCCGAGCACGCCGTCGGCCGACTCGCCCGGCGGAACTCCGACTTCCGCCACTCCCGGGGTCACCCAGATGGCCAGCCCCGCCGGGCGGAGCGCGGCCGGCACCCAGAGCGGGCGGTACGACAGCGGGCCCGACCTCGCCGGCACGGTCTACGGCAGCGGAGAGGGGCCGGGCTTCACCACGATCGCGCTGCCCGCCAGTTCGGTGGAGAATTCCGGCTCGCTGACCGGGCATATCCTGGCTCAGGGCTGGGCGGACACACCGACCGAGCGGTCCGCCGGTACGGCTCGGGTGGTGATCGTCCTGGCTGCCGCGCTGGGGCTGCTGGTGGCGATCAGTCTGCTGGTCGTTCTGGTCGCCAACGACGCGCTGGATGGTCTGACGGGCGGCTGAGCCGGCAGACCCGCAGCGATGGTGAGTCCGCCCACTACCGTCCGGCAACCGGCTGGCGGCTTCGCCAGACCGCCGTACACTGGTCGAGATCACTGACCCGGCGCGCGTGGTGCGCGCCCCTGGGCGATCTTGCGGGCGATCCGGCGGCACAGCCGCGGCAGGCCATCGCGAAGATGCGCCCCGCTTGAAAGGCATTTGTTGACCACCTCTGCTGACCACAGCATCGTTCCGTCCGCTTTCGACCCCACGCTGGAGGCGGCCGACACCGCTCCCGAGGCGACCGACGCCGCCCCGACGGAGACCGTCGACCCGATCACCTTCGCCGCGCTCGGCCTGCCCGAGCCCCTGGTCCGCGCGCTGGCGCGGCAGGGCATCACCGCCCCGTTCGAGATCCAGCGGGCCACCGTGCCGGACGCGCTCGCCGGCCGGGACGTCCTCGGCCGCGGGCAGACCGGCTCGGGCAAGACGCTCGCCTTCGGCCTGCCACTGCTGGCCCGTGTCGCCGCCGGCCAGCCGGCTCGACCGCTACGACCGCGCGCCCTCGTCCTGGTCCCGACCCGGGAGTTGGCCATGCAGGTCAACGACGCCCTGCTGCCGCTGGGCAAGGCGCTCAACATCTTCCTGAAGACCGCCGTCGGCGGGGTCCCCTATGACCGTCAGATCGACGCGCTGCGCCGCGGCGTGGAGATCATCGTGGCCACCCCGGGTCGGCTCGGCGACCTGATCGAGCGGGGCATCTGCCAGCTCGACGACGTCGAGGTGACGGTGCTCGACGAGGCCGACCAGATGGCCGACATGGGCTTCCTGCCCGAGGTGACCCAACTGCTGGCGAAGACGCCCGCGAACGGTCAGCGGCTGCTCTTCTCGGCCACCCTGGACGGTGACGTCGACGCGTTGGTCCGGCGCTTCATGACCGACCCGGTGACGCACTCCACCGCCCCGTCGACCGCTTCGGTGTCCACCATGGATCACCACATGCTGTTGATCCCGCCGCACGAGAAGTTCCCGGTGGCCGCCTCGATCGCCGCCCGCGACGGCCGGACCATGGTCTTCGCCCGCACCCAGCTAGGTGTGGACCGGTTGGTCGAGCAGCTCGCCGCCGTCGGCGTCCGGGCCGGTGGCCTGCACGGTGGCAAGACGCAGCGGATGCGTACCAAGACCCTGGCCGAGTTCCGTGAGGGCCGGATGAACGTCCTGGTCGCCACGGACGTGGCTGCCCGCGGCATCCACGTCGACGGGGTCACCCTGGTGCTGCACGTCGACCCGCCGAAGGACCCCAAGGACTACCTGCACCGCGCTGGGCGTACCGCCCGGGCCGGCGAGTCGGGTGCGGTCGCCACCCTGGTGCTGCCCAAGCAGCGCCGCACCACCCTGGCGATGCTGGAGAAGGCGGGCGTCGCGCCGGCGGAGGCCCGGGTCCGGCTCGGCGACCCGATGCTGGCCGAGCTGATCGGTGCCCGCGAGCCCAGTGGCGTTCCGGTGCGCCTGGAGCCGGAACCCCGTGGCTTCGGCGACCGGTCCGGCGGCTCCCGCCGGTTCGACGACCGGTCCGGCGGGCCGCGTCGGTTCGGCGACCGGCCGAGCGGTGACCGTCGCTTCGGCGACCGTCCCCAGGGCGAGCGTCGCTACGGTGACCGGCCGCAGGGCGAGCGTCGCTTCGGCGACCGGCCGCAGGGCGACCGCCAGTACAGCGACCGTCCCCAGGGCGAGCGCCGTTACGGTGACCGGCCGCAGGGCGAGCGTCGCTTCGGCGACCGGCCCCAGGGCGAGCGCCAGTACGGCGACCGGCCGCAGGGCGAGCGTCGCTACGGCGACCGGCCGCAGGGCGAGCGTCGCTACGGTGACCGCCCCCAGGGCGACCGTCAGTACGGCGACCGCCCCCAGGGCGACCGTCAGTACAGCGACCGCCCCCAGGGTGACCGCCAGTACGGCGATCGGCCGCAGGGCGAGCGCCGCTTCGCGGACCGAGACGCTCGGGGTGGTTACCGCCCCGAGAGCCGTGGTCGGGACGACCGGCCTCGTGACGACCGGCCGCGCGACGACCGGCGTGGCTTCGGCGGGCGACCGCCGGCGCGTACCCACTGATCCACTGATCCATCGAACGGCGCCGCGGAGCGCACGCTCCGCGGCGGCGTTCGCGCATGCGCTGCCAATGTCGGTTCGGTCGCGTAACGTCCGGCTCATGCCGACCATGCCGAAGTCGTTCTTCTGGTCCCGGACGGACACCGCCGGCAGCGAGCAGGTCCTGCTCAGCGATGGCAACGGATTGACGGCCCGGGGCACGCTGCTCGCCGTGGACCCGATCCCCTGGACGGCCCGCTACCAGCTGACGACCGCACCGGACTGGGCCACGACCCGGCTGGAGGTCGAGGTCGAGGGGCCCGGCTGGCTGCGCAACGTCCGGCTGGAGCGCTCTGCGGACCGGTGGCGAGTGACCACCGCCGAGCAGGGCGACCTGGACGCGGCGCTGGTCGCGGCCGGGCATCCTCGAGCGGGTCTGCCCGGCACCGACGACCCGGCCCGGTTGGCCGACGCGCTCGACGTCGACCTGAGCGGGTCGCCGCTCTTCAATACCCTTCCGGTACGCCGACTCGGGCTGGCCGCCAAGCCGGCCGACCAGCCGCACCGGATCACCGTGGCGTGGGTGCTGCTGCCCAGCCTGGAGGTGGTGCCGGCCGAGCAGATCTACAGCGGGCTCGGGCCTGGGCGGGTGCGGTTCGCCAACGGCACCTTCACCGCCGAGATCGACGTGGACGCCGACGGCTACGTGGTGCGCTATCCCGGGCTGGCCGAGCGGATCGACCCACGCTGACCCGCCAATCCGGCCCGGCCGTGGGGCTCAGGCCGGCCAGGCTCCGCTGCTCAGGAAGCGGTCGATGGTGCTCAGGTGCGGTGCGAGGTCGAGGCCTTGGGCGGCCACCCAGTCGTCGGCGTAGTACGTGTCCGCGTACCGGTCGCCGGCATCGCAGATCAGGGTGACCACCGAGCCGGTCCGGCCCTCGGCGAGCATCCCGGCGATCAGTCCGAAGGCGCCCCACAGGTTGGTGCCGGTGGAGCCGCCCACTCGTCGGCCGAGCAGAGCCGAGCCGGCGCGCATGGCGGCCAGCGACGCCGCGTCCGGCACCTGAACCATCCGATCCACCACCGCGGGCAGGAAGGACGCCTCCACGGTGGGCCGACCGATCCCTTCGATCCGGGAGCCCTTTCCGGTCCGCACCGACCAGTCGGCTGCCAGCCAGGCCGGGTAGAACGCGGAGTTCTCCGGGTCCACCACGCAGAGTTTGGTGGGCAGCCGGCGGTATCGGGCGTACCGGCCGATGGTCGCGCTGGTGCCCCCGGTGCCAGCACCCACCACGACCCAGGCCGGGATCGGGTGCCGCTCCAACTCCATCTGCGCGTAGATCGACTCCGCGATGTTGTTGTTGCCTCGCCAGTCGGTGGCCCGCTCGGCGTACGTGAACTGGTCCATGAAGTGCCCGCCGGAATCCTCGGCCAGCCAGCGGGCCTCGACCACCACCTTCGCCGGGTCGTCCACCAGGTGGCAGCGGCCGCCGTGAAACTCGATCTGCGCGATCTTCTCGGGCGAGGTGGAGGCGGGCATCACCGCGATGAACGGCACGCCGAGCATCCGGGCGAAGTACGCCTCGGACACCGCGGTGGAGCCGGAGGACGCCTCGACGATCGTCGTACGCGGCCCGATCCAGCCGTTGCAGAGCCCGTAGAGGAACAGGGACCGGGCCAGCCGATGCTTCAGCGAGCCGGTCGGGTGCACCGACTCGTCCTTGAGGTAGAGGTCGATTCCCCAGAACCGGGGCAGCGGGAACGGCAGCAGGTGGGTGTCGGCCGAGCGGTTCGCGTCCGCCTCGACGGTGGCGATCGCCTCGGTCACCCAGGTCCGGCTGGCCTCGTCACACCGGTCGAGATGAGTCACGCTCGGAAACGTAGCAAGCGGGCCGGGGGCGGTCAGCCCCGGCCGGGTGGCGCGGCCCGGCGGCGCTGCCGGAGCTGGCCGGCCCGGCCGACGGCCTGGACGAGCGGGGTCAGCCCGATGGCCAGCCGGGGCAGGGTGTCCAGCAGCCGGACCTGGACGCCTCGCCAGCGTGGCAGGCTCACCACCGGGCGTGGGTGACGCGCGAGCCGGACCGCCCGGGCCGCCACCCGCTCCGGGGTCAGCATCGACCCCGTGAACGAGGCCAGCGCTCCGGGGTCGTCCAGTCGGTCGTGCAGCATCGGGGTCCAGATGCCGTCCGGGCAGAGGCAGGAGACGTGCACCCGCCGGTATCCGGCCATCCGCAGGTCGGACAGGGTGCCGAGGCTGAACGCCAGCAGGGCGTGCTTGCTGGCCGCGTACACCGTCTCGCCGGGCGCGGCGATCAGCCCGGCGAGCGAGACGATGTTCAGCACGTGGCCGTACCCCTGGCCGCGCATCACCGACAGCGCGGCGAGCGTGCCGTTCATCGCGCCGAGCGCGTTCACGTCGAGCACCCGGCGACGGGTCGGCCCGTCGTGCTCCCAGGCGGGCCCGGTGACCAGGATGCCGGCGTTGTTGACCCAGAGGCCGAGGCCGCCCCGACGCGCGGCGGTCGCGGCGATCTCGACGCAGGCCTCCTCGTCGCGGACGTCCAGCGGGGCCGACCAGCCACCGAACGGCACGGCGGCGGCCGCCACCGCGGCCGCGTCGAGGTCGGTGAGCAGGACTGACCAGCCGTCGGCGTGCAGCGCAGCGGCGACCGCGCGCCCCAGGCCGCGGGCGGCCCCGGTCACCACGGCCGATCCACGCCCGGGCGGGGTCATCGGCGCACGGTACCGCCGGCCGGCGGGCCGGCACCAGGGCCGGCCGGCCAGAACAGCGGGGGTACGGACGCCGAGGGACCGCGCCCGGCATGGTCACCGCCGGACCCTTTGCTCTGCTTCAACGGACGCAACACCCAGGGGCTCAAACCGTTGCGCCGGTGTAAGCAGAGCAAAGGGCCCGAGTCGAACAGGCGGGTGGAGCGCCGGAAGCCTGTCGTGCCGTGTCTGGTCAGGTGGTCGCCGGGCCGACGGCCTGCGGGCGGTTCTCCCACTTGGTGGAGAGGGCGATGGCGGTCCGGGTCGAGGCGACGCCGGGCGTCCGGTTCAGCCGTACGATCAACTGCTCCAGCTCGGCGATCGTGCCGACCCGTGCCTTGAGCAGGAACGACTCCACGCCGGCCATGAAGTAGCAGGATTCGATCTCGGGCAGCACGCGGAGCGACTCCAGCATGTCGTCGGTGTCCGCGCCCGAGTCCTCGACGATGCCGATCAGCGCGGTGACGCCCAGCCCGATCGCCTCCGGCTCCACCTCCGCCCGGTAGCCGCGAACCACCCCGCTGCTCTCCAGCTTGCCGACCCGCTCGTGTACGGCGGGGGCGGAGAGGCCGACCTGCCGGGCCAACTCGGCGTACGAGAGGCGTGCGTTGCCGCGCAGCAGATCGACGAGGTTCAGGTCGATGGCGTCCACGGAGAGTGACCTTAACGGGTCAGGCGTAACGACTTGGCCTCGGCATCCGTTGCATACAACAGTGAGTAACTGTTCACCGACAGACAGTCAAGGTAGGGGTTGCGCCAGTAGCATTTACTAACCTCCCACTCAGTGCGTTTTTCGCGTTTGGCGGACAGGCCAGGTCCCTGGTGCTGTAATTGCCATACGTCCCTCATGACGGCTCTGGGCTCGCACCAGCCGGGGGCAGTGTGTTCAGCCAGGGGCTTCGTCGACGCGAGGAGGGGGCTGTGGACACTGGAGATCGCCTGCTGACACCGGGTGAGGTCGCTGCGCTGTTTCGGGTAGACCCGAAGACTGTGACGAGATGGGCGGCGGCCGGCCGGATAGGAAGCATCCGGACTCCAGGCGGGCATCGCCGGTTTCGGGAATCCGAGGTGCGAGCCCTGCTTGAGGGGGAGGGCATGCTGGACGAGGTGGACGAGGTCGGAAAGCCACGCAACGTGGGCCCGGCCGCTTCCACTGGGCCGGGTCCGGCCAACGCCGGCATGTACTGAACTGGTGCGGACATTCCTACGCGGACCGGACATCATCGTCCGGTCCGCGTTCCGCTTGACACCACCTGCCGGCCGACGGAATCGGGCGAGCCGTGCCGCGGCTCAGCTCCGGGCCGCGCCGAGCTGGCCGGACCATCGTCGGAACAGGGTGTGCGGGACGCCGAGCGCGTCCAGCACCTTGCCGGCCACGAAGTCGACCAACTGCTGGGCGCTGGCCGCCGCGCCGGCACCGTAGAAGCCAGGGCTGGCCGGCAGCACCACCGCACCGGCGTCGTGCAGTGCGATCAGGTGCTCCAGGTGGCTACGGGTCACCGGTGTCTCCCGGGGCACCACCACCACCGGCCGGCGCTCCTTCAGGTTGACCTCGGCGGCGCGCTGCAACAGATCCTTGGAGAGCCCGATCGCGATGCCCGCGCAGGCCGCCGTGCTGGCCGGGACCACCGCCATCCCGCGTACGCGGTAGGAGCCGCTGCTCGGCCCGGCCGCCAGGTCGCCCGCCGGCCAGTGCCGCACATCCGCCCCGGTCAGGTCCCGTCCGAGCCAGACGGCGAGGTCCTCGGCCCAGTGCGCGTCCCGGAACGACCGACCCGTCTCGTCGAGCACGGTGAGCCGCGCCGCTCGGGACACGATGAGGTCCACGGATTCGCCCGCGTCGAGCAGCCCGCCGACGACGGCCGCCGCGTACGGCGTGCCGGAGGCCCCGGAGACGCCGACCACCCATGGTTCGCGCATGCCTCCAGCCTGCCTGGTCGGGCTCGTCTGCCGGTGGGCACCCCCAGGTCGGGCCGGTCCCAGGTGACCGGCGGGTAGGTTTTTGTCTCGCCGACCTGACATGCTGCCGACGGCGATTCGCATCGGGAGCAGATCGCACAGGAGGCATCGGTGACGACCGGAGAGGTCCTCTGGGCACTGCGCGCCGAGTGTCCGATCCCGGCTCGGCTCTCGCCGCACGCCGACCGGGCTCAGCAGTGGCTACTCGGCCTGCTGCCCGAGTTGGGCCTGCCGCTGGACGACGACGCGCTGCACCGGCTGGCCCGGAGCGGCTTCGCCCGGTACGCCGGACGGCTCTACCCGGACGCGACCGAGGCCGACCTGCGGGTGTTGACCGCCCTGTTCACCTGGTTCTTCCTGGTCGACGACGCCTGCGACGGGCCGGACCGGCTCGCCCCGGAGCAGATCCGCGCGCTGCGTTCCGGCACGCTGGCGCTACTGCACGACGGCCCCCGGTCACAGCACAGCGGGTTGACCGGTCCGCTGCGGCGTCTGCTGGTGCTGGCCTGGCGGGAACCACGTCACCGGATGCCCGCCCGGTGGCGGCTGCGCTTCACCGACGCGGTGGGCCGACACCTCGACGGCACCTGGCGGGAAGCGGTCAACAAGGAGGCCGGCCGCCGACCCGGCGTCGCCGAGTACGTCGAGCTGCGCCGCGCCACCTCGGCGGCGGAGGTGTCGTACCCACTGATGGAGTTCGTGAGCGGTCGACCGCTGCCGGAGACGGTCTACCACCACCCGCTGCTGCGTCAGATCGCCCGTACCGGCAACGACCTGCTGTCCTGGTACAACGACCTGGCCTCGCTGGAGCGGGACCGGGCCACGGCGGGCGGGCACAACCTGGTGCTGGCCATGCAGACCGAGTGGGGGGTGCCGCCCGAGGTGGCGGTCGACCGGATGGCCGAGCGCTGGCGGGAGTCGATGCGGCTCTTCGTCGCGTTACGGGCCGCCGTACCGTCGTTCGGCCCGGCGCTGGACGAGGCGGTCACCGACCACCTCGACGGGGTGGCCGACGCGGTGCGCGGCACCATCGAGTGGACGCTGGAGAGCGGCCGCTACCCCACCGGCGAAGAAGGGCCCCTGGTTGCCGCCGCCTGCGGCGGAAGGGGCCCTTCCTGACGTCGGCCTCACGGCCGTAGGTCGAGCCGGATCACGAGGTCGAGCAGGGCGAAGACGAACAGCACGATGCCGACGAAGCCGTTGGCGGTGAAGAACGCCCGGTTGACCTTGCTGAGGTCGGTCGGGCTGACCACCATGTGCTGGTAGCCGAACGCGACCGCGGTGAGTGCCAGCCCGATCCACCAGAGCCAGCCGAAGCCGACCAGCGCGCCGAACCAGATGAACAGTCCGAAGGTCACCACGTGCGCGACGGTGGAGGCGTGCAGCGCGAAGCGTCGCCCGTACCGAGCGGGCACGCTGTGCACGCCGATCTCCTGGTCGATCTCGGAGTCCTGGCAGGCGTAGATCAGGTCGAACCCGCCGATCCACAGCCCGACCGCCGCGCCGAGCAGCCAGGCCGGGCCGGAGCCGTCGAGGCTGCCGGTGACGGCCAGCCAGGCGCCGACCGGGCCGACCGCCTGGGCCACACCGAGGATGGCGTGCGGCCAGTTGGTGAAGCGCTTCGCGTACGGGTAGACCACCAGCGGCACCACGGCGAGCGGCGCGAGCACCAGGCAGAGCGGGTTGAGCAGGGCGGCGGCGGCGAGGAAGACCACCAACGCGACGGCCGCGCCGGTCCAGGCCGTCCGCACGCTGACCGCCCCGGTGACCAGTTCCCGGCCGGCGGTACGCGGGTTCCGCGCGTCGATCCGCCGGTCGAGGATCCGGTTGGCGGCCATCGCGAACGTCCGCGCGCCGACCATCGCCACGGTGATCAGCAGCAGGTCGAGCCAGTGCACCCGGCCGCCGTTGACCTGCATCGCGGTCAACGCCGACAGGTACGCGAACGGCAGCGCGAAGACCGAGTGCTCGATCGTGACGAGTTTGAGGAAGGACTTGACCCGCCCTGGCCGTTCGGCCGGCGCCTCGAGGACCGCCATCAGATGCCGTACTCCTTCCAACGCTTGTCGACCAGGGAGGTGACCTCCGGCGACATCTTCATCTCTTCGGGCCAGCCGCGGGTGTACCCCTCGGTGGGCAGCTTGCGGGTCGCGTCGACGCCCGCCTTGCCGCCCCAGAACTGCTGGTACGACGAGTGGTCGAGATGGTCCACCGGGCCCTCGGTGAGCAGCAGGTCGTGCGCGTAGTCGACGTTGCCGAAGGCGCGGAAGGCAACCTCGTTGTAGTCGTGCACGTCGCAGTCCTCGTCGACGATCACGATGAGCTTGGTGAGCGACATCAGGTGCGCGCCCCAGATCGCGTTCATCACCTTCTGTGCGTGCTTCGGGTAGCGCTTGCGGATCGACACGATCGCGCAGTTGTGGAAGACCCCGGCGGCCGGCAGGTCGTAGTCGACGATGTCCGGGATCATGAGCTTGAGCAGCGGCTGGAAGATCCGCTCGGTGGCCTTGCCGAGGCCGTGGTCCTCCTGCGGCGGCTGAGAGGTGACGATCGAGTGGTAGACCGGCTTGCGCTGCATCGTCATCGCCTCGATGTGCAGCACCGGGAACGGCTCGACCGGGGTGTAGAAGCCGGTGTGGTCACCGAACGGCCCCTCGGGCAGCCGCTCGCCGGGCTCCAGATAGCCCTCGAGCACGATCTGCGCGTGCGCCGGCACCTGTAGCGGCACGGTGAGGCAGTCGACCATCTCCACCCGCTCGCCGCGCAGGAACCCCGCGAACAGGTATTCGTCGATGTCGCCCGGCAGTGGCGCGCTGGCCGCGTACGAGACGACGGGGTCGCAGCCGATCGCGATCGCGACCGGCAGGCGCTGCCCGAGCCGCTCGGCGACCGCGTGGTGGGCTGTCGAGTCCTTGTGGATCTGCCAGTGCATGCCCAGCGTGTTGCGGCTGTGCTGCTGGAGCCGGTACAGGCCCAGGTTGCGCTTGCCGGTCTCCGGGTGCTTGGTGTGGGTCAGCCCGTAGTTGTGGAAGATCCCGCCGTCGCCGGGCCAGACCTGGAGGCCGGGCAGCCGGTTCAGGTCGACGTCGTCGCCGGAGTAGACGACCTCCTGGCAGGGCGCGGTCTTCACCTTGCGGGGCGGCACCGACTTGAGCTGCATGACCTTGCCGAGGCCCTCGCGGATGCCGGACCAGCCGACCGGCAGCTCCGGCTTGACCAGTGCGCCGATCCGGGCGCCGATCTCGTCCAGCGAGTCGACGCCGAGCGCCATCGCCATCCGCTTCTCGGTGCCGAACAGGTTGATCGCCACCGGCATCTCGCCCCGCGTCGGGCGCTCGAAGAGCAGCGCCGGGCCGCCGGCCCGCACGGTACGGGTGACCACCTCGCTGATCTCCAGGGTGGGGTCGACCGGGACGTCGACCCGGCGTAGCTCGCCCGCGCGCTCGAGCGCCGCGAGGAAGTCCTTGAGATCGGTGTACGGGAAGCCACGAGCCGCCATGCCCGCCAGTCTCCCGCACCGGCCTCGGACCCGCCCAAGCCGGGTGCTGTGACGCTCGCGATCTGCCCGCATGGGGGGCGGTTGAGCGGGTAGCCGGGCGGCCGGCGGCGTTGAGCCGGCGGACGGAGGCGGCGATGGGCGAGGGACGGGTCCCGGCGGGGTTCACCGAGCAACGGGCGCGGGTCGGCCAGATCACCATGAACTACGTCCGTGGCGGCAACGGTCCGCCAGTGGTCCTGTTGCACGGGTACCCGCAGTGCTCGCACATGTGGCGACACCTGCTGCCCGAGTTGGGGCGTTCGTTCGAGGTGGTCGCGCCCGACCTGCGGGGCTTCGGAGGCAGCGACGCCCCCGACGGCGGCTACGACAAGAAGACGGTCGCCGCCGACCTGCACGGGCTGCTCGACCAGCTCGGCCTGGTCGGTGACCTGCGGCTGGTCGGGCACGATCTGGGGACCATGGTGGCGTACGCGTACGCCGCCGCTCACCCGGAGCGGGTGAGCCGGCTGGTGCTCAGCGAGGCGCCGATCCCGGACGAGAGCATCTACACGTTCCCCGCGCTCACCCCGGCCGGGCCGGGCGTGTGGAACTTCGGCTACTTCTCGCTCGGCAACGGGCTGCCGGAGGCCTTGGTCAGCGGGCGGGAGTCGCTCTGGGTGGACCGGTTCACCGACGCCCTGATGGTGCGCAAGGGCAGCATCGCCGCGCCCGACATCGAGGAGTTCGCCAGTCACCTGCGCGACCCGGCGCATCTGCGTGCCAGCTTCGCCTACTTCCGCGCGTTCGATCGGGACATCGCCGACAACGCGGCGTACCGGGCCACGAAGCTACCCATGCCGGTGCTTGCCGTCGGCGCCTCGGCCAGCCTCGGCGGGCAGATCGCCGAGCAGGTCCGCCGGTACGCCGACACGGTCCGCGGTGAGGTGATCGAGGACTGCGGGCACTGGCTCTACGAGGAGCGCCCGGACCAGATGCTCGCCCTGCTGCGCGACTTCCTCGAAGCAGCCTGAGCCGATCCCGTCGCGGTCCGCGGTCAGGCGGCGGACGTCCCGGCGCCCACCGCCAGCGGCGGGTCGAGAGGTGCCCGGGTGAGCCGGTTGGCGAAGGTGGAGATGGTGTACGTCCCGACGCCGAGCACCACGTCCAACGCGTGCCGGGGCTGGTAGCCGGCGGCCAGGAACGCCTCCAGCGCCTCGTCGGGCACCGCGCCTCGGTGGTCGAGCACGGCCAGGGTGAACTGGCGCAGCGCCTCCAGCCGCACCTCGGGCAGCTCCGTGCCCGCGCGCAGCGCGTTGCTCAGCTCGGTGCTCGCGTCGAGCCGGGTGAGTGTGCCGGTGTGCAGGGCGACGGTGATGGGACAGCCGTTGGTGGTGGCGACGGCGAAAGCGACCACCTCCCGCTCGATCGGTTCGAGGGCGGTCTGGTCGAAGCCCGCGTTGGCGGTGAGGAAGCCGGCGAGCAGCTCCGGCGAGTCGGCCATCAGCGCCACCGGAGCGGGCAGAAAGCCGAATCGGCGGCTCACCGCCTCGACGGTGGGGCGGGCCGCGGCGGGTGCGGTCTCGGCGGTGTGCGCGGTGAAGACGGACATGGTTACCTGCTTTCGGCAGCGTCGTTCCGGGTGCCAGCGTCGCGTCCCGTACGATAGTCAACGTGGTTGACGAAATAGTAAACGTGGTTGTCGAACATGGCAATCGCTGACCCGTCCCGGCCCGGCTATCAGCTTCCGCTGTTGCTGCTGGCCGGCTTCCGTACGCTGATCGATGATCTGCACGCCGAGCTGGCCCGGCAGGGGCATCCGGAGCTGCGCCCCCTGCACGGCTTCGCGCTCCAGGCGGTCGGGGCGGACGGCACCACGGCGACCGAGCTGGGTCAGCGACTGGGCATCTCCAAGCAGGCCGCCGGCAAGACGATCGACCGGCTGGTCGCCATCGGCTACCTCGACCGGGCCAACGATCCGCGGGACGCCCGCCGCCGGCTGGTCACGATGACCCCACGCGGTGTCGACGGATTGCGCCGTTCGGCGGAGATCTTCGATCAGCTACGCGAGCGATGGGCCGAGACCCTCGGGCCGGAGCGGGTCGACGCCCTCGAGGACGACCTGCGGACGGTCGCCGCCACGAACTGGTTCCGGCTCGACGTACCCGGCTGGTTCGGCGGCTGACCGAGCCCCACCAACCGGCAGGACGAAGCGGGCCGGCCACGGACGATTCCGTGGCCGGCCCGCACTGTGTCGCCAAGGGTCAGTCGAGCCCGCCGTACGAGTGCAGGCCGGTGAAGAAGATGTTCACGCCGAACAGGTTCATCAGCATGGTGAGGAAGCCGAGCACCGCGAGCCAGGTGGCCACGTTGCGCTTGACGCTGGGCGTGGCCCGCGCGTGCAGGTAGCCGGCGTAGACCACCCAGGAGATGAACGCCCAGGTCTCCTTCGGGTCCCAACCCCACGGCCGCCCCCAGGCCGCCTCGGCCCAGATCGCCCCGGCGATCACCGCGAAGGTGAAGATCGGGAAGGCGAAGGCGTGCAGCGCGAAGGTCAGCCGCTCCAGGCCGACCGCACCGGGCAGTCGCTTGGCGAGGGTGTACGGGAAGCTCCGCTTGCCCTGCTCGTACCCGTTGCGCATCAGGAAGCCGACCGCCGGCACGGCACCGAGCAGGAAGATGCCGGACGCGAGGACGATCGTCGAGACGTGGATGACGAACCAGTACGAGTTCAGGGCGGGCACCAGCGGCACGATCGGCACGTACAGCACCAGTTCGGCGGTGGCCACGAGCAGCACCATCACCAGTGTGAGGAACAGCCCGAGCCTGCGCAGCGAGGGCCGCTTCCAGAGCACCACCAGCCAGGCCGTGACCCCGATGAACGTCACCGTGAGCACGAACTCGTACATGTTGCCCCAGGGCATCCGGTCGGCGGCGATGCCACGCGTGACCAGCGCCGCGAGGTGCAGCACGGCGGCGAGCGCGGTGGTGCCCACCGCGATCAGGCCAGCGATCCGGGCGCGTCGCGCGGAGCGCTCGGCCCCGGCCGACGGCGCGAGCGGCGCGGGCGGTGCCGGGACGGCGCCGCCACCGGCACCCACCAGCTCGCGGACGGGAGGCGCGGCGACGCGGGTACGCGTGTTGCCCAGCGCGTACTCGACGGCGTGACTGATCATCGCGATCAGGTACGCCAGGATCGCGAACGTCACCAGATGGTCGGAGAGCGCGGACATCACTCGGTCCCTTCTCGCACGCCGGCCCGGTCGCTGGAGTCAGCGTCCGTGCCGGCCCGCTCGGCCACCCGTTGGTCACCGCTGACCGCGGCGACGAGCTGGGCGAACTCGTCGGCGAACCCTGGATAGTCGGTGCGCGGCAACCCACCGGCCTCCATCAAGCTACTACCGCTCGTCGGAGATCCGTCGGCGGGGTCGACCGAATTCACCCGGAACCACACCCGGCGACGCCGCCCGAACAGCGACCCCATCAGTCCGACGAGCAGGAACCCGCAGCTGAACAGCAGCGGCGTCGCGCCAGGGTCGTGTCGCATCGAGAGGGTCACGTACCG
This sequence comes from Micromonospora sp. CPCC 205539, assembly GCF_036906815.1. NCBI lineage: Bacteria > Bacillati > Actinomycetota > Actinomycetes > Micromonosporales > Micromonosporaceae > Micromonospora > Micromonospora sp. CPCC 205539. The sequence continues at coordinate 26,698 of NZ_JBAKHW010000056.1, forward strand.
CTCGGTGCCCAGGAACTCGACCTTGGTGCCGTCGTCCAGCGTCCAGGTCTCGCCCTTCTTGAGCAGCTTGGTGCCGATCTCCTTGACCTTGCCGGTCCGCACCTGCCGCTGGTCGAGCTGGTAGACCGAGCCGGGGATGCCAGCGTCCAGGCCGAGGTTGCCCCGGTACGCGACCAGGTTCAGCGTCGGGTTGCGCTCGGTCGGGTACTCCGAGCGGGCGAACGGCGGCTGCTGAGGTGCCGTGGGCAGGTAGAGACCGGTGAACGCCACCTGCTCGTCCGGTGCCCGCTTGCCGGTGGCCGGGTCGACGTTCGCATCCGGGAAGGCGGCCAGTCCTTCGCTGGTCAGGCCCATGTCGCCGGTGGTCAGGAACGGCGTGGTGCTGGTCTGGCTACGGCCGAACCGGTCCGTGTAGCGGATCACCGGGGCGTACCCGTGGCCGAGCAGGTAGACGCTCGCGCCGTCCAGCCGCAGCGGCGAGTTCACCGAGAAGTCCGCGGTACGGGTTGGTTCGTCGGGGCCGTCGACGGTCACCGTGGCCTTGAAGAAATCCGGTTGGCCGGAGGCCAGGAACCGGGCCTGGAAGTCGTCCAGCCGCAGGCAGAAGCGGGGCAGGTCCGCGCTGTCCACCCGGGGGCCGAGCTTCGCCTCGGCGTACTGCTGGCGGGTGTTGCAGAACGCGTTGTCCGCGCCCGCGACCAGCAGGCGGTTGCCGCTCCAGCCGTACCAGGAGCCGAGCCCGACGCCGATCAGCACCGCGATCAGCGAGGTGTGGAACAGCAGGTTGCCAGTCTCCTTGAGGTAGCCCTTCTCGGCGGAGACCTCGTCGCCGCGGACCTCGACGCGCCAGCGCCGCTTGCGCAGCACCTCGGCGACCGCCGCCGCCCCGCCCGCCGGGGCGGGGAGCACGCTGTGCTGCGGCAGCCGGTCCAGCCGCTTCGGCGCGGCCGGCGGCCGGGAGCGCAGCGCCCGGAAGTGGTCGCGCAGCCGTGGCGTGATGCAGCCGATCAGAGAAGTGAACAGCAGCAGGTAGATCGCCGAGAACCAGACCGAGCCGAAGACCTCGAACGCGCCGATCTGGTTGAGTCGGGGGGCCAGGTCCGGATGGTCGACGAAGTACTGGTTGACCTTCTCCGGGCTGATCCCCCGCTGCGGCAGCACCGAGCCGGGAATCGCGGCGACCGCGAGCAGGAAGAGCAGGATCAGCGCGGTACGCATGCTGGTCAGCTGCCGCCACGAGTTGCGCAGCAGGGCCAGCAGCCGGTTGGGCCGGCGCCGGGGCGCCGGGGCCGCGGTCTCCGGCCGGTCGTCCAGGACCGTCATCAGATGCTCACCTCGCCCACCCCGACCGTGGTCTGCAACCAGATCACGAAGCTCTGCCATCCGCCGGTGACCAGCGCCAGGCCGATCAGGATGAGCAGGGCACCGCCGACCCGGGTGACCCAGCGGCTGTTGCGCCGGACGGCGCGGAAGACTCCGAGCAGGCGCTGAAAGCCCAGCCCGAAGACGACGAACGGTACGCCCAGCCCGAGGCAGTACGCCACGGCGAGCACCACTGCCCGGTCGGTCTGCCCGGTCGCGGTGGCCATCCCCAGCACCGCGCCGAGCGTCGGGCCGGTGCACGGCATCCAACTGAGCGCGAAGACCGCGCCGAAGACCGGAGCGCCCAGCAGCCCGGCGGCGGGCAGCCGGGAGATCCGGAGTTCCCGTTGCAGGCCCGGGATCAACCCGAGGTAGCCCAGCCCGAGCACGATGATCAGCGCGCCGACGATGACTTCCAGCTGCCGCTCGTAGTCGAAGAAGACCCGGCCGATGCTGGCGAACAGGATCGCGGTGGCGACGAAGACGGCGGTGAAGCCAGCGACGAAGAGCAGCGTGCCGGCGACCACCCGACCCTTGACCGCGCCGGCTCGCGCAGCCCGCTCCCGTACGGCGACACCCCCGCCGCCGGCCTCGGCCGGAGCGGAGTCGGCCGCGGGTCGGCTGCCCTCCAGGTCGGTGCCGGCCAGGCCCGTCACGTATGACAGGTAGCCGGGGACCAGCGGGAGCACGCACGGGGAGAGGAAGCTGACCAGGCCGGCGAGCGCCGCCGCCCCGATGGCGAGCAGCAGCGGCCCGCTCTCGGCCAACTCCTTGAAGGTCTCGCCCATCAGCGGGACGCCGCTTGCTCGGTGACGATCCGCTCGACGATCGGTTGCAGGCCCTCCTGCTTGACCGCGGCGCGGATCACCACGGCGATCCGACCCTGCCGGTCGAGCACCACGGTCGCCGGCACGGTGTTCGGCGGGATGTCCAGGGCGAGCGCCAGCTTGCTGGCCGGGTCGAACAGGCTCGGATAGGTCACCCGACCCTCCTCGAACGCCTTCGCCTTGTCCCGCTGATCCTGGACGTTGATGCCGAGGAACGTCACCCCGGAGGACTTGGTGGCCTGGTAGGCGCCCTCCAGGTCGTCCGCCTCGGCACGGCACGGCGCACACCAGGAGCCCCAGAAGTTGAGCACGACCACCTGGCCGCGGGCCTGGCTGACGTCGTAGCTGCCACCGGCCAGCAGCTCACCGGCGATCTTCGGAGGCGCGGACCGCTGGTCCGGGGCGCACTCGAAGATCCCATCCGTGGTGGTGGTGCAGGTCTTCTCCTGGCTCTGCGACGTGCAGCCGACCAGCGCCACCGCGGCGACGGTGGCGAGCAGACCAGCGGTCCACCTCCGGGCGGTCATCAGGCCCCCTTGGCCGTCCGAGCCGTCGCGGAGAGGGCGATCAGGTGCGCGGCCGGCTCGCTGTAACCGATGCCGGACACCTTTGCGCCGTCGAAGTGGAACGAGGTGAGGCTGGCCAGCCCACACTGCCGCTTACGCGGGTCGTGCCAGAGCCGCTTGCGCTCGACGTGCCGGCGCAGGGTCCAGATCGGCAGCTGGTGTGAGACCAGCACCGCCTCGCGCCCCTCGGCGGCGACCCGGGCCGCGTGCACGGCGGCGAACATCCGCTCCGCGATGGCCCGGTACGCCTCACCCCAGGACGGGGTCACCGGGTCGCGCAGCACCCACCAGTTGCGCGGGTCGCGGAACGAACCGTCGCCGGGCGACACCTTCTTGCCCTCGAACCAGTTGGCGCTCTCGATCAGCCGCTCGTCCACGCCGACCGGCAGCCCGAACTGGGCGGCGATCGGCTCGGCGGTCTGCTGCGCGCGCTCCAGTGGGCTGGCCACCACGTGCACGATCTCCCGCTCGGCCAGCCCCTCGGCGGCGGCCTTGGCCATCTGCACACCCAGCTCGGAGAGGCGGAAACCGGGCAGCCGGCCATAGAGGATCTGGTCGGGGTTGTGCACCTCGCCGTGCCGAAGCACGTGGACCACCGTCTTGCTCACCGCTCGTTACCCCCCGTGACCCGCCGCTGCCGCCGCATTCGCCGCGGTCGGCAACGCGGCGGCGATCTGCTCCAGAGCGGCGTCGTCGATCGCCGCCGACACGAACCACGACTCGAACGCGCTCGGCGGCAGGTAGACGCCGGCGGCGAGCATCGCGTGGAAGAACGCCTTGAACGCCGGCACCTGCTGGGTGCGAGCGCTGTCGTAGTCGACCACGTCGGCGTCGGTGAAGAAGATTGAGAACATGCTGCCCGCGTACGACAGTCGGTGCGGGACCCCGGCGGTGGCCAACGCGTCGGAGGCGAGCTTGCCCACGACGGCGGCCGTCTCGTCGAGGCGGCGGTACAGCGCGTCGTCGGCCAGCCGCAGGGTGGCCAGGCCGGCGGCGCAGGCGAGCGGGTTACCGGAGAGCGTGCCGGCCTGGTAGACCGGGCCAGCCGGGGCGAGTCGCGCCATGATCTCGGCGCGCCCGCCGAACGCGGCGGCGGGCAGCCCGCCCCCCATGACCTTGCCGTACGTCCACAGGTCGGCGTCGGAGGGGTCGAGGCCGTGCCATCCGGCGCGGGAGACCCGGAAGCCGGTCATCACCTCGTCCACCACCAGCAGCGCGCCGTGTGCGTGCGCGATCCGGGCGAGCTGCTGGTTGAAGCCGTCGCGGGGGGCGACGACGCCCATGTTGCCGGCGGCAGCCTCGGTGATCACCGCGGCGATGTGCGGGCCCTCGGCGGCGAAGACCTCCTCGACGGCCCGGATGTCGTTGTACGGAAGCACGATCGTCTCGCTGGCCGCCGCGCCGGTGACGCCGGGCGAGTCGGGCAGGCCGAGGGTGGCCACGCCGGACCCGGCAGCGGCGAGTAGCGCGTCGACGTGCCCGTGGTAGCAGCCGGCGAACTTGACGATCTTGGAGCGGCCGGTGAAGCCACGGGCCAGCCGGATCGCCGACATGGTCGCCTCGGTGCCGGAGTTGACCAGGCGAACCTGCTCCACCGGCGTCCGGTCGACGATCTCGGCGGCCAACTCCACCTCACCCGGGGTGGGGGTGCCGAAGCTGGTGCCCCGGGCGGCGGCGGCCTGCACGGCGTCCACCACCGCCGGGTGGGCGTGCCCGAGGATCAGCGGCCCCCAGGAACAGACCAGGTCGACGTAGCGGCGACCGTCGGCGTCATGCAGCCACGGCCCCTCGCCACGAACCATGAAGCGCGGGGTGCCCCCGACCGCCTGGAAGGCGCGCACGGGGGAGTTCACCCCGCCCGGCACGATGGCGCGGGCGCGGTGGAACAGGGCCTCGGAGGCCGGCGCGTCGGCCGGGTAGCGGCCAGATCCGGCGGAGAAGGTGTCGGTCACGATGCCGCCATTGTGTCAGCGCCGGGCGGCGAATCCGCAGCCACCCCGGGCCGGGGTTACCCGGCTCACCACGCCCCGGTGCCGATTGGCGGGGCCAGGCGGCTGCTCTTCGCCTCGACAGGCCGGGTCGTCCGGATCGCGCTAGGCTGACCGGGTGGATCGTGCCGAACTGTCCATCACGCTACACCGGACTGGTGACGAAGCAGTGCTTCGCCTAGCCGGTGAGATCGACATGCTCACGGCCGCGCAGCTCTCCACCGTGATCAATGAGGTGCTGGCCGACCCGCCGCCGAAGATCGTGCTCGACCTCGGTGGCGTCACCTTCTGCGACTCGCAGGGTCTGGGCACGCTGGTCGTGCTCAGCCGCAAGGCCAGCCACGCGCAGAGCCTCCTGATGCTCACCCACGTGGGCGATTTCCTGCTCCGCGTCCTGGACATCACCGGCCTCCGCAGCGCCCTGATGATCCGCAACGACCAACCCACCGGCTAACACCCACCGCCCCACCCCTCCCCCGCACCACCCACCGCGTCGCCCCTCGGTCGCGGCGCCCCTCGGTCGCGTCACCCCTGGGTCGCGTCACCCCTGGGTCGCGTCACCCTCGGTCGCGTCACCCCTCGGTCGCGTCACCCTCGGTCGCGTCACCCTCGGTCGCGTCACCCCTCGGTCGCGTCGATCTAGGGAAAATCGCTGCGCGCTGATCTCCAAAGACAGCGATCTGCCCTAGATCGACGAGGACGGAGGACGGGGCGTGCGGGCGGGGCAGGGGCGTCGGGCGGGGGCTGGGGGCGTGCGGGCGGG
>NZ_JBAKHW010000057.1:0-31848 GCF_036906815.1 Micromonospora sp. CPCC 205539
GCTCTGCCCCGCGCCAGCGCTCTGCCCCGCGCCCCCGCGCCCCGCCCTGCGCTCCGCCCCGCCCCGCGTCCGCGCCCCCGCGCCCCGCCCTGCGCTCCGCCCCGCCCCGCGTCCGCGCCCAAGATCGTGCTCGAACCTGGTTGTAGTGGTGTTGGGCACGCAGGATGCCACTACAACCACGATGTTGTGCGGATCTTGCCGGCCGCGCCGCCGCACCCAGGACCGACGCGCGCTCGCCCGGGTCAAGATCCGAGCAACTTCAGGGATGCTGCTGCCTGCGGCGCCTCGGAGGCAGCAAGTTCCCGGAAGTTGCTCGGATCTTCGAAAAGCGGGGAGCGGGAGCGGGAGCGGGGAGCGGGGGTGGAGGCCTTGCCAGGCCCGGACCGCCGCGCCGGTGCCTCCGGCGACCGCATCTGCGCCAGCATTCACGACAGCTGGCGTGATGAGGCGCAACTACCTGGATGTAGTGGCATCGATCCGCCAGGAGGCCACTACATCCTGGTTGTTGCGCCAGCGCCAGGACGACCAGCGCCAGCGCCAGGACGACCAGCGCCAGCGCCAGGACGACCAGCGCCAGCGCCAGGACGACCAGCGCCAGCGCCAGGACGACCAGCGCCAGCGCCAGGACGACCAGCGCCAGCGCCAGGACGACCAGCGCCAGCGCCAGGACGACCAGCGCCAGCGCCAGCGCCAGCGCCAGCGCCAGCGCCAGGACGACCAGGGCCAGCGCCAGGACGACCAGCGCCGCGGGCGGTGGGCGTACGGCGTCCCCATGGCTTGTACGTGGAGAGGACCGTCGCGATGATCATCAGGCTGGTCGACACGGTGGGCGCGATCACCAGGTCGGCGCGGTCCCGGGCGGGCAGAGCGGCGCCCAGTGCCCCGGCGTGCCGCAGGTTCGGGGTGAGGAGGAACAGCACCAGTCCGACCATCACCGTGGTGATCACCAGCTTCGCCAGCACCCAGCGGTAGCGCAGCAGCCCCCACGGAGTGAGCAGCGAACTGGCCACACCGATCAGCCAGACCAGCACGCTCAGCGGCGCGAACAGCACCGTCCCGATCAGCGCGGCGACCGGATAGACGACGGCCGGGTCGGCGCCCCGCTGCGCCGCGATGCCCAGCGTGAGCAGCACCAGGTCGGCGCCGAGCCAGCCCAGCGACGTGATCAGGTGCAGGGTGAGCAGGGCCTTGCGGGCGGTGGATGGGATCCGAGGCATACCGCGAGCCTGCCCGCCGGGGCCGGTCGAGTCGTCCGACCGCTGGCGACAATCGGGGTACGCCCGCTGACGTACCCGGCCGGTGTCCCCGACACGCGGGGGCACCGGCCGGACGGGGTCAGTACACCGACAGGTGCACGTGGTTGGTGTGGGCGCTGGACGGGTCGCTGCCCGCCCCGCTGTACGACTTCCACCCGCTGCTGGGCAGCCAGATCTGCCGGTACCAGATCACGTAGAGCACGGCGAGCCGGTCGGCGTTGCGGATGAAGTAGGCGGCCAGGTTGTTGCCGTACGTCTTGTCGCCACCGGTGGCGTTGCCGCCGAAGCCGGACTTCTGCGCGGCGAAGTCGCACGCCCGGCCCTTCGGGTGCTCACCTGAGCCGCCGTTGCGGTGGCAGGAGACGTACCGGGTGAAGCCTGCGGCCTTGGCCTGGTTGAGCGCGTGCAGGGTGCGGGGGGTGATACAGCCGGTGGCCGGAGTGGGGTCGTTGACGCTGCACGACTCCGATGGCCACGAGCCGTCGGAGTTGCGCGGCGCGGCCGTGGCGTTGGCGGCCGAGGTGCCCCGGTTGGAGCTGGTGTCGGCGGTGACCTGCGGCTTGGTGGTGGCCACCGTCAGGGCCCGTTCGGCCTGCTCCTTGCGCTTGGCCATCACCGTGACCTGCTTGCGCTGCTCGCGGATCTCGCCGTCCAGGGCGACCCGGGTGCGGTCGGCCGTGTCCTTGGTGTCGAGCAGGTCGCGCAGCACCCGGTCCTCGTTGGCGGCGACCGATTCCAGCGCGGCGGCCCGGTCCATGAAGCCTTCCGGGGTGTTGCTGTTGAGCAGCGCGGAGATCGTGCCGAGCCGGCCCGTACGGTAGGCGACTCCGGCGATTTCGCCGACCTTGCGACCGCGTTCGGTCAGCTCGGTCTCGGTGGTCTTGAGCTGGACGGCGAGCTGCTGCTGCCGCTGGATGGAGTTGTCCAGGGCTCGCTTCGCGTCCAGGTAGCCCTTGCTGGCCGCCTCGAGCTGGGCTCGCAGCGCCGGGGTGCCGCCCTCGACGTCGTCGTCGGGTGCCGCGGCGACCCGCAGGCTGGTCGGGGGAGCGGCCGAGGCGGTGCCGGCCGGGAGCGCGACGCCGAGGGCGAACATCGCGACGATCAGGGCCGCCAATCGAGCGGCAGGTGGTCGTGCTGGTGCCACTGCGCATGTCCTTCCGTCAGCCGCCGACCGGGTTAGCTGACGGGTTCGGGACGGAAGATCCCTACCGCTGACGCGGATGCACCCCAGGAACATGGTTCCCCGGTTCGCCCGCTAGGGCGATTAGGCGGCGACCACCACCGGCGCCGGGAGGGCGCCGCCGGGTGGAGGCCGGAACCGAGCCTACCGGTGCCGATGGGGCCCGTGCAGCCAATGTGACGGACGGTGTTGACGTGATGACCAAAAGGGGGCCGAGTAGGGCTACCACTCGATCGAGCCGCACGCCCCGGGGGCGGCACCGGGCTCGATCTGCAACGTCGCGTGCTCGATCCGGAAATCGTCGTGCAGGGCGGTGCGGGCCGCGGTGAGCACCGCGCCGACTTCCGCGCCGGGTGCCATGGTCAGGTGTGCGGAGGCCACCTCCATGCCGGAGGTGAGCGTCCAGACGTGCAGGTCGTGCACCTCGACCACGCCGGGCACCGCGGCCAGCCGGTCGTGCACGGCGGTCACCTGGAGGTGTTCCGGGGCGGCCTGCACCAGGATGCGGACCGCGGCCCGGCCCAGCCGCCAGGTGCGCGGCAGGATGAAGACGCCGATGGCGACCGCGACCAGCGGGTCGGCCCACCACCAGTCGGTGACCTCGATGAGCAGCGCCGCGCCGATCACGCCGAGCGAGCCGAGCAGGTCGCCGAGCACCTCCAGGTAGGCGCCCCGGAGGTTGATGCTCTCCCGGGCCCCCGCGCGGAGCAGGGCGAAGGCGACCAGGTTGGCGAGCAGGCCCAGTACGGCCACCGCGAGCATCGGGCCGGCCAGCACCTCGGGCGGGTCGCCGAACCGGCTGATCGCCTCGACCACCACGTAGACCGCCACGCCGGAGAGCAGGACGGCGTTGGCGAGCGCGGCGAGCACCTCGAGCCGGTAGAGCCCGAAGGTGCGTTGCGGGTCGCCGGTGGCCCGCCGGGTGGCGGTGATGGCGGCGAGCGCCATGGCGATGCCGAGGACGTCGGTGAACATGTGCCCGGCGTCGGAGAGCAGGGCCAGTGAGCCGGTGTGGAAGGCGGCCACCGCCTCGACCACCATCAGGGCGGCGAGCAGGCCGAATGCTGCCCAGAGCCGACCCCGGTGCTGGTGCGCGGCGTTGGCGACCGACCCGTGGTGGTGGTCATGACCTGCGCCCACGAGACCACCCTCCGCTGTCGGCTGGGACCCGGTCAAATATATGTTCACATCGCAATGTATGCAACTGTCCGGCCGGCGGGTGCCGCACAGGCTCACTGCCCAGGGTCAGCCCGTCGGGTCGATGGTGGTGAGCCGCTGGGTGGCCCGGGAGAGCGCGACATAGAGGGTGCGCACCCCGGCGCCGGGGTCCGCCCGGATCTCGCTCGGGGCGACCAGCACCACGCCGTCGTACTCCATGCCCTTGGCCTCGAGGCTGGTCACCACCTGCAGCCGCGGCGCGCCGAGCGCGCCGAGCCAACCGGCGACCTCGTCGCGGCGGGGGACCGGCGTGATCACCCCGACCGTGCCCTCCACCTCGGCCAGCAGACTGGCCGCGGCCTCGGTGATCGCGGCCTCCAGGCCCCTGGCAGGCACCACCAGCTCGACCGGGTCGACGCCGGTGGAGCGTACGGCGCTCGGCAGCGACAGGTCCGGGTAGAGCCGGCGGATCTCCGCCGCGGCCACCGCGAAGATCTCCGCCGAGTTGCGGTAGTTGGTGGTGAGCGTGAACTGGTGCCGCTTGCGTCGGCCCAACGCCTGGTCCTGGGCCCGGGTCAGCTCCTCCGGGTCACCGGTCCACGCGGTCTGCGCCGGATCGCCCACCACGGTCCAGGAGGCCAACCGACCCCGTCGGCCGACCATGCGCCACTGCATCGGCGAGACGTCCTGGGCCTCGTCGACCACCACGTGCGCGTACTCCCGGTAGTCCTCCGGTCGCTCCCGGGCCGCCGCCCGGGCCGCCCGCTGCCGCTCGCCGAGGGTGCTGAGCTCGCGGACCCCGCCGGCGAGCTGGAACGGGTCGCGCTTGGCCCGGGCCGGCCGCATCGGCTTGCCGAGCAGCGCGTCCAACTCGTCCAGCAGTGCGATGTCGGCGATGGTCAGCCCGATGTCGTCCAGATCCTGGTACGCAGCGCTCAGCAGCCGGATCTCCGCGTTGGAGAGGAGCCCGCCCGCGTACCGACGCAGCCGCTCCGGTCGGGCCAGCCAGCCGAGCACGTGCCGCGGGTGCAGCCGCGGCCACCACGCCTTGAGGAACTCCTGGAACTCTGGGCGCTCGGCGATCTCGCTCTCGAAGGCCCGCTGCTCCGGCAGCCGGGTGATGCCCAGCCGACGGGCCTGCGCCCAGAGCGCGGCGAAGACGCCGTCGAAGCCGGCCCGACGCACCTCGTTGCGCCGGGCGCCCCGGGGCAGCGCGCGGTTCCGGATCCCGTCCAGCTCGGCCCGGTCCAGCCGCAGCAGCGTGCCCCGGTAGAGCAACCGCAGCTCACCCGGGCCGCCCGGCACCGCGTCCTGGACCGCCCGCTCCAGCACCCGGCGCATCCGCAGCGAACCCTTCACCGACGCCACCTCGGGCGGGTCGGTGCGGGTCGCGGTCATCCCCGGGAAGAGGGTGCCCAGCGAGTGCAGGGTCGCGGTGTCCTCACCGAGCGAGGGCAGCACCGAGCCGATGTACTCGACGAAGACCGACGACGGGCCGACCACCAGGATGCCGCCCCCGGCGTACCGGCTGCGGTCGGAGTAGAGCAGGTACGCGGCCCGGTGCAGGGCCACCGCGGTCTTGCCGGTGCCCGGCCCGCCCGCGACGATCGTCACCCCGGAGCCGGGGGAGCGGATCGCCTCGTCCTGCTCCCGTTGGATGGTCGCCACGATGTCGCGCATGCCCCGGCCGGTGGCCTTGGACAGGGTGGCCAACAGCGCGCCGTCGCCGACCACCGTCATCCCCTCCGGGGTGGCGGTCGGGTCCAGCAGGTCGTCCTCGATCCGGGTGACCCGCTCGTTGCGCGACTGGATGGTGCGGCGGCGCACCACGCCCTGCGGCTGGGCCGGGGTGGCCTGGTAGAAGGCGGCGGCGGCCGGCGCCCGCCAGTCGACGACCAGCGTCGTGGCGTCCTCGTCGCGGATGCCCAGCCGGCCGACGTGCAACACCTGCTTGTCCCGCAGGTCCAGCCGGCCGAAGACCAGCCCCTCGTGCTCGGCGTCGAGGGTGTGCCGCCGCTGCGCGGCGTGGAAGACCATCGCGTCGCGTTCGACCAACGCGCCGAACGTGCCCACCCGGGCCAGCCGGTAGCCGTCCTTCTCGGCGCGAACCGCCGACTGCCGCAGTTCGGCCAGTCGGGCGTACACCCGGTCGAGGTGCCGCTGCTCGACAGCGATCTCCTGCGCCAGGGCGGTCTGGTCGGTCAACGCACGCTCCTCCTAATGTCGCCGGCAAGCGGCGCGAACCGCGCGGGCCAACCGCAGAAGGGTACGGCCCCCGGCCCGGCCCGCCGCGCCCGAGGTGCGGGAACGCGGTCAGCCACCCGCCCCGGCGGGTGTCGCGCCGCGCCGGCGGGGCGGCGGCGCGGCGAGCACCCGGCGCAGGACGCCGGTCAGCGCGGCGTTCACCTCGTCCGGGCGTTCCATCATCAGCATGTGCCCGGCACCCGGGCAAACGGTCAACTCTGTCGCCGGCAGGACTGCGGCGATCGATTCGGCGCACGGCGGCGGGGTCAGGCGGTCCCGGTCGCCGACCAGGGCAGCCGCCGGCAGGTGCGCCAGCTCGGCGAGGGTGTCCAGCCGGTGCTGGGTGCCGAACGAGGCGCGGAACCCGCCGATCGAACGCAGCGAGGCCCGGGCCACCGCCGACGTCACCAGTCGGATGTCGGCCGGCTCGCAACGGTCGCCGAAGAGCATCCACCGGATGCTCGGTTGCAGCGCGTGCAGCAGCGCCCGGGGTGGACGCCACGACCCACATCGGGCCAGCACGCCGGCACCGGTCGTCTCGGCCAGCCGGATCAACCGGGCGATCCGGGGCGAGAGCCCGTAGACGGTGTGCGTGTGCCCCTCGGCGGTGGTCGAGACGAAGACCAGCCCGGCGGCACGGGCCGCGAAGTGCGCGGGGTGGCGGTGCGCGTACTCCATGATCGTCATGCCGCCCATCGAGTGCCCGACCAGGACCACCCGCCCGGTCGGCGCCACCGCGTCGATCACCGCGGCCAGGTCGTCGCCGAGCTGGGTCAGGGTGGCCGTGGGCAGCGCCATGCAACTGGACCGGCCGTGCCCCCGCGCGTCGTAGGTGACCACCCGTGCCGCGCCACCGGTCGCCTCGGTGAGCGCGTCGAGCTGCCGGTGCCAGCTGCGCCCATCCAGCGTCCAGCCGTGCAGCAGAATGGCGGTGACCTGCGCGTCCGCCGGGCCCGTCGTCTCGACGTGCAGCCGCACGCCGTCGGGCAGACCGACCTCGAACCGCTCCGGCATCGCCACCTCCCCAGGGCCGCCCGGCACCACCAGCACCTCCGATACCCGGCGGTAACACCGGCTACCCGTGATGAGACCACGCCAATCGCGGTGTGGCGAACATTCCCGACCTCGACCCGTGGCCACCGAGACCGGGCCAAGCTGGATGGCATGGGGGCACCGACCGGTCCGCCGCCGGGACGGCTGGCCGGCGGTACGCCCAGAGCCGCGCTCGCCGAGCTGCTCACCGGCAACCGGCGTTTCGTCAGCGGGCAGCCGGTGCACGGGCATGACGTGACGGCCGCCGCGGCGGCCGCTTCCGGCGACCAGCAGCCGTACGCGGTGGTGCTGGGCTGTATCGACTCACGGGTGCCGTTGGAGGCGATCTTCGACCAGACGTTCGGCGCGATCTGCGTGATCCGTACCGGCGGTCACGTGCTCGACCGGGCGGTCTGCGGCTCGATCGAGTACGTGGTCGGCCAGCTCGGCGTACCGCTGGTGCTCGTGCTCGGCCACGAGCGGTGCGGCGCGGTGGGTGCCGCGGTGGACGCGCTGCGCACCGGGGAGCGTCCCGGCGGCTCGCTGGCCCACCTGGTGGACGAGATCGCCCCGGCGGTGCTCGACGCGGGGGTGGACGACCCGGCGGTGCATCCGCTGGCGATCCGTCGGCATGTCCGGCGCACGGTGCACACGCTGCGCGCCGACGACCTGCTGGCCGGCCCGGTCGCCGCCGGCCGGGTGGACGTGGTCGGCGGCCTCTACGACCTGGCCACCGGCGAGGTCGCCCTGCTCGAAGGCCCCTGAGACGCGGAACCGCCCGCCGGGAGGTCCCGGCGGGCGGTTCGAGGTGTCGCGGTGGGAGAGGGCTCAGCCCTCGAAGACACCGGCCTCGACCAGGCGCTTCTCGGTCGCGTCCCAGCCGTCGCCCGGGTGGGCGGTGTTGAGGCCGTTGATCTCCGCCCGGATCTTGGCGGCGTGCCCGGCGGCGGCCAGCACCCGAACCTCCTCGACGAAGGCGTCGGAGTCGGTGCGCAGGTGCACGGTCTTGCCGTTGGTCAGGTTCCGCAGGTAGGCGTGCTTGCCGCCGTTGAGCGGGATGAGGTACTTGAACTCGCCCAGCACGCTGAGGGCGCCACCCTGGCCAGCCTGGCCGGCCCGGACGGACGCGCGCGCGGTCTTAGAGGTGTTGCTCGCCACGGAGGTACTCCTTGCAAGACGTACGGGAGGACTGGACGTCCGGGGGCTGTGTGCGGGCGACAGTGCGTCGGCCCACGAAGATGTACGCGGCAGAAGCCGCCGGTGGAACTGTACACGACCACGACATCAGGCTGGTTGTCGCGGTGTCCTGAGAGGTAACGGCGACCACCCGTCCGGCTATTCCGGCCGGCGAATTCTCCGATTCCCTGGCGCACCATCCGTCACAGGAGTCATCATGTGTTGCAGCAACCACCTGGGTGGACGAGGTCGTAGGGGAAGACGCACCTCGCTCTCCGGGAGGTCACCGTGCCAACGCGTGGCGTCGTATACGTCCACTCGACCCCGCTCGCCGTGTGCTCACACGTCGAGTGGGCGATCGCGCGCGTCCTAGCCGCGCCGGTCAACCTGCAGTGGACGGCTCAGCCCGTCGACCCCGGCGCCCGCCGGGCCGAGTGCGGGTGGACCGGTCGTCCGGGAACGGGCGCCGAGCTGGCTGCTGCCCTCCGGCAGTGGCCCATGATCCGTTTCGAGGTGACCGAGGAGCCCAGTCCGGGCGCCGACGGCGAACGCTTCATGTTCGTGCCCGCGCGCGGGCTGTTCCGGGCCACCGTGGGTGCGGCCGGTGACATCCAGCTCGGCGAGGACCGGCTGCGGGCCCTGATGGCCGCCGCCCGGGCCCCGGAGGCGCTGGCGCACGCCCTGGACAAGGCGCTCGGCACCGCGTGGGACGACGATCTTGAGCACTACCGGTACGCCGGCGACGGCGCCCCGGTGACCTTGCTCACCCGGGTGGGCTGATTTACTTCACCACCGAGCTGGCCACCTGCCCGCACGCCGGGCGGGGCGGCCCCGGCCGGTAAGGTCAAGTTGCCCCGATAAGGGTGAACTGGTGGGATGGGCGACGTGCCGATTCGCCCGCGACGCGTCGGCGTCGCCGTCGCCGCCCTGACCGCCCTGCTCGTCTCCGGCTGCTCGGAGGACCCGGTCCGGCCCGCGCCGACGCCCGCCCCGGCCGGCACCTCCGCCGGCCCCAGCGCCTCCGCCACGACCCCCGGCGACGACCCGGCTGCCCGGGCGGCCGCGCTGGTCGCCACGCTCTCCGACGAGGACCTGGTAGGCCAGGTGCTGATGCCGTACGCCTATGGCGACGCGGCAACGAAGGTCTCACCCGGCTCGGCGGCCGGCAACCAGGCCCTGGCCGGGGTGGACACCCCGGCCGAGATGATCGCCAAGTACCGGCTGGGCGGGCTGATCCTGGTCGGGTTCAGCGCCGACGACCCGACCAAGGGCAACCAGGAGACCACCAACGTCGACAACCCCAAGCAGGTGCACGAGCTGACCGGCGGGCTGCGTGCCGCCGCCGGCCAGCTCGCCGCCGGGCCGGCCCCCTTCCTGGTCGGCACCGACCAGGAGTACGGCGTGGTCACCCGGGTCACGGACGGGGTAACCGTGCTGCCCAGCGCCCTGGCGGCCGGCGCGGCCGGCAAGCCGGCGCTGACCGAGGCGGCCTGGCGGGCCGCCGGCACCGAGCTCGCCGCGATGGGGATCAACGTCGACTTCGCCCCCGTTGCCGACGTGCTGGCCACCCGCAGCACGGTGATCGGCTCCCGGTCCTTCGGTGCGGACCCGCAGCGGGCCGCGGCGCAGGTCGGTGGCGCGGTGCGCGGCCTCCAGTCGGCCGGAGTCGCGGCCACCCTGAAGCACTTCCCAGGTCACGGCCACAGCGCCGACGACTCGCACAAGGACCTGCCGGTGCTCACCCAGTCCGAGGCGGCGCTGCGCGAGGGCGCGTGGCCGCCGTTCACCGCCGGCTTCGAGGCCGGCGCGATGGCGGTGATGTCCGGTCACCTGGACGCGCAGGCCATCGACCCGGGCACCCCGGCCACCTTCTCGCACAAGCTGCTCACCGACGTGCTGCGTGGCCAGCTCGGCTTCAAGGGCGTGGTGATCACCGACGGGATGAACATGCCGCCGGCCAAGCGCTGGGCCCCCGGCGAAGCCGCCGTCCGGGCACTGAACGCCGGCAACGACCTCATCCTGATGACCCCGAACGTCGGCCAGGCGTACGACGGGCTGCTCGCCGCGCTGCGCGGCGGGTCGCTGCCCCGGCCTCGGCTGGTCGAGGCGGTCACCCGGGTGCTGACCATGAAGTTCCGGCTGGCCGAGCACCCGGCGGCGCAGATGTCCACGCTCAACGCCCCGGCGCATCGCGCGGCGGCGGACGCGCTGGCCGCCGGTGCCGTCACCGTGCTGCGGGGCGCGTGCGGCGGTGCGGTGCGCGGCCCGATCACCGTCAGCGCCTCCAACGGCCGAGACGGCACCAAGAAGACGCTCACCGCGGCGCTGACCGCGGCCGGCGTCCAGGTGAAGCCAAGCGGCGGCACGGTGGTGCACCTGGTCGGCTACGGCGACGGCGACGGTGACCTGCGCGCCGACGCGGCCGTCACGGTCGCCATGGACACCCCGTACGTGCTGGCCAAGGCGAAGTCGCCGACGCTGTTGGCCACCTACTCGTCCAGCCGGGCGTCGATGACCGCGCTGGCCGCCGTACTCGCCGGCAAGGCCCGCCCCGGCGGCCGTTCCCCGGTGGCCGTGCCCGGCCTCCCCGCCACCACCTGCACCACCTGACCCGCTCCTCCGGCCCGCCGGCGCGGACGGCGACCGCCCGGACGGGCCGGGTGAACGCCCGTTCTCCGGCCGGTCGGGTCAGCGCCCGTCCTCGGCCGCCGGCCGTTCGGTGGCGTACCCGTCGGGCTGCTCCGGGCCGGGCGGCGCGGCATCCGATCCCGGCCGGCGTGCCGCCGGTGGGCGCAGCAACCGCAGCGGCGTCCCGCCGACCGTGTCGGGTGACACCGGCGGCGGGTCGGCGCTCGGCACCGTCCGGGCGAGCAGCGCCGCCAGGCCGGCCCGGGTGGCGACGACCAGCAGCCGGTCCGTGCGCACCAGCGGCCGCCGCTGCGGTAGGGACCAGATGGTCTGCCCGGCCCGCCCGGTCCGCATCGCGATCACCCGGGTCTCGCGCGGCCGGCTGACCTCCGGGCAGAACCGGCCCTCCAGATCCGAACCCGCGCCGACCGGCAGCTCGGCGAGCAGCAGCACCCGCCGCCCCACCGAGATCGTGTCGATCACCTCGCGGCCCATCATGGCCGCCGCGAACGCCGGCGCGGCCAGGTACGAGACGCTGCGCGAGTGGTTGATTCCGAAGGCGCGCTGCACCCGCTGCGCGAACCCCTCGTCGAACAGCCGCAGCACCACCCGCAGCGGATCCGCCGCACCGCCCGCCGCGGCCCGGTGCAGCGAACGCCCGAGCAGCGCGGTCTCCAGATTCGTCACGTCGTCGGCGCAGAGCACCACCAGCGCCCGGCAGGTCGACACGGACGCCGCCCGCAACGTCTCCGGGCTGGTCGCGTCACCGATCAGGAACGGCAGACCCAGCTCGCGCGCCACCGCGACGCCTCGGGCCGTCGCCGCCCGGTCCACCGCCACCACCGTCAGGCCGAACGAGTGCAGCTCCT
The DNA here is from genome assembly GCF_036906815.1 of Micromonospora sp. CPCC 205539. Taxonomy (NCBI): domain Bacteria; kingdom Bacillati; phylum Actinomycetota; class Actinomycetes; order Micromonosporales; family Micromonosporaceae; genus Micromonospora; species Micromonospora sp. CPCC 205539. Next base: position 11,544 of record NZ_JBAKHW010000057.1, read on the forward strand.
GGACCACCCGGGTGCCGATGTTGCCCAGCCCGACCACGATCACGTGGTCGTCGAGCGGGTCGGTGAGCCGACCGGCCGCGACCGCCAACCGGGCCCGTACGACCGAGTCGACCACCAGCGCCGTCACCGTGGGGACCAGGGCCACGCCGGTGATCACCAGTAGCAGGGCGGTGACCTTCTCCACCGGTGACCCGGTCGGGTCCGCGTCCGCGCTGCCCAGGGCGATGAGCAGCGTCAGGTAGCTGGCCTGCGCCAGATCCAGGTCCCGGGCCTGCCCGAGCAGCACGCTGCCGACGGCGAACAGCGCGGCCGTCGCGCCCAGCGCCCAGCGCAGGCGTCTGCTGAGGACCAGCCGGACGGTCCGCAGCACGCGGCGTCGAGGCCGGGCCCGGGTCGTACGCCGCCGGCCGTACGCCCGTACCAGCACCAGATCGGCCGAGGCTTCGTCCTCGGGCAGGGTGATCGGCTCGGGGCCGCTGGTGTCGGCCAGCGCGCAGACCACGTCCGCGGTGGTCGGGTCGAGGGCGTCCCGGCCCGCGGTCCGCAGCAGCTCGTCGTCGGGCAGCCGAAGGAAGGTCGGTGCGTCGTCGCCGAGGGTCGCGGCGACGAACGCGGGCGCGGCGATCTCCGAGCCGGACAGGACCGCGCAGTCGCCGAGCATGGTGGCCACGCCCTCGCCGAGCACCGGGTTGAACAGTCGAACCACGATCCGCACGTCCGGATCGAACTCCCGGATGATCAGCGCGGCGTCCACGTTGGCCACGTCGTCGGCACTGACCAGCGCGACTGCCGCCGCAGCCCGTACGCCCGCCCGTTCCAGCACCTCGGCGGTCAGCCGGCGGGCCACCACCACCTCGGGACGCGGGCCCGGCGCACCGGCCTCGGGCGCGAGCTCGGCGATGTCCGGCGCGTGGTTGTCGGTCAACGACGGCAACAGCGCGGTGACCGCCACGCCGTACCGGTCGACCAACTCGGTGACCAGTCGACGGGCCAGGGCGTTGTCGCCACAGACCACGAAGCGCCGAAGCTCCGGATCGACGCCGTCCGTGCTGTCGTCACGCACGCCCGCATGGTAGCCATCAGCGACCAGCTCGTCCGGAGCGCGACGGGGCGTCCCAGACGCCGGCCCACCGCACGGGAAAACGCCTCGCGCCGGGCGGCGTCGGCCTGGCAGCCTCGCAGCCATGGCAGCGGCAGAGGGCTTCCGGTACGACCAGCGTGCCGACGGCACGGTGGTGATCACGCATCACGGGCGGGTCGCCGGGACGCTGCGCGGCGGCCGGGCAGCGGAGTTCCTCGCCGAGGTCGACGACGACCCGCAGTTGGTGATGGCCCGCTGGACCGGCAACTACCGCCGGGGCAACGAGCGCACCGCCAGGCAGCACCCCCGCAACCGGGGCTGAGACGTGCGAAAGGGCACCTCGAAGGGTGCCCTTTCCGAACTGCGAACTGTGGTGTCAGGCTCGGGTGAAGACGAGAGCCACGTTGTGGCCGCCGAAACCGAACGCGTTGTTGAGCGCGGCCGGGATCTCCATGTGACGCGCCTTGTGCGCGGCCACCTCGAGAGTCAGCCCGTCCTCGGGGTCATCCAGGTTGATCGTCGGAGGAACGACGCCGTCGCGGATGGCCAGGATGGTGGCGATCGACTCCAGCGCGCCGGCGGCACCGAGCAGGTGACCGGTCATCGACTTCGTCGCGGCCAGCACCGGGTGGTCGCCGAGCGCCTGGTGCAGCGCGCCGATCTCCAGCATGTCGCCGACCGGGGTCGACGTGGCGTGCGCGTTGACGTGCATGATGTCCCGCTTGGCGACGTCCGCGTCCGCGATCGCCTTGGCGATGGCCCGGATGGCGCCCTCACCCTCGGCGTGCGGCTGCACGATGTCGTACGCGTCGGAGGTGATGCCGGCGCCGGCGAGGCGCGCGTACACCCGGGCACCCCGGGCGGCGGCGTGCTCGGCCCGCTCCAGCACCATGATGCCCGCGCCCTCACCGAGGACGAAGCCGTCGCGGCCCTTGTCCCAGGGTCGGGAGGCCCGCTCCGGGTCGTCGTTGCGGGTCGACATGGCCCGCATCGAGCTGAATCCGGCGATCGGCAGCGGGTGGATGACCGCCTCGGTGCCACCGGCCACCACCACGTCGGCGCGGCCGGAACGGATGATGTCCAGGCCGAGCGCGATCGCCTCGGCGCCGGTGGCGCAGGCGCTGGCCACCGCGTGCACGCCGGCCTTGGCGCCCAGCTCCAGCCCGACCCAGGCGGCCGGGCCGTTCGGCATCAGCATCGGGATCGTGTGCGGGGAGACCCGCCGCGGCCCGGAGGCCTCCAGGACGTCGTCCTGGGCGAGCAGGGTGGTGGCACCGCCGATGCCGGAGCCGACGCTGACCGCCAGCCGCTCCCCGTCGAGGTCGGAGCCGGCCAGACCGGCGTCCGCCCAGGCCTGCTGCGCCGCGATGATCGCGATCGCCTCGGAACGGTCCAGGCGGCGCAGCCGGACCCGGTCCAGCACCTCGGACGGCTCCACGGCCAGTTGGGCGGCGATCCGGACCGGCAGTTGCGCGGCCCACTCCTGGGCGAGGGCACTCACCCCGGAGCGGCCGGCAAGCATGGCGTCCCAGGTCGACGCGACGTCCCCGCCGAGCGGGGTCGTCGCGCCGAGCCCGGTGACGACGACGTCAGGGCGACTCATGATCAGGACTGCGCCTCGATGAAGCTGACGGCGTCCCCGACGGTCTTGAGGTTCTGCACCTCGTTGTCCGGGATCTTGACGCCGAACTTCTCCTCGGCGGCCACCACGACCTCGACCATGGAGAGCGAGTCGACATCGAGGTCGTCGGTGAAGGACTTCGCCTCGGCCACGTCGTCCGGGTTCACTCCGGCAACCTCTTCGAGGATCTCGGCGAGGCCGGTGGTGATCTCGTCACGGGTCATTGCGGTTGGTTCCTCTCATCGGGGTTCTCCGGCGGCCAGCGTCGCCGGCCGCCACTCCTGGGGCGCATGCGCGCCCGAGGGGGTCTCAGGGGCAGCGGACGACCTGACCGGCGTAGGTCAGGCCACCGCCGAAGCCGAACAGCAGCACCGGTGCGCCCGAGGGCACCTCCCGCCGCTCGACCATCTTGGACAGGGCCAGCGGCACGCTCGCCGCCGAGGTGTTGCCGGACTCGACGATGTCCTTCGCGATGATCGCGTCGGGGATGTTGAGCCGCTTGGCGATGCCGTCGATGATCCGGGCGTTGGCCTGGTGCGGCACGAACGCGGCCAACTCCGACGGGTCGACCCCGGCCCGCTCGCACGCCTGCAACGCCAGCGGTGCCAGCGCGGTGGTGGCCCAGCGGAACACCGCCTGCCCCTCCTGCTGGATGTACGGGCGCCAGCCCTCGATCCGGACCGCGTCGCTCTTCTCCGGCACCGAACCCCAGACGACCGGGCCGACCCCGGAGGGCTCGTCGTCGGCCGTGGCGGTGACCACCGCGGCGCCCGCCCCGTCGCCGAAGATGATGCAGGTGGAGCGGTCGGTCCAGTCGGTGAAGTCGGAGAGCTTCTCGGCGCCGATGACGATCGCGTTGCGCGACGCCCCGGCACGGATGGCGTGGTCGACGGTGCCCAGCCCGTAGCCGAAGCCCGAGCAGGCGGTGTTGACGTCGAACGCGCCCGGCGCGGTGATGCCCAGCTTGGCGGCGACCCGGCAGGCCACGTTGGGGCTGCGGTCGACCGAGGTGCAGGTGGCGACCACGACCAGGTCGATGTCGGCGGCGGTCAGGCCGGAGTTGGCCAGCGCCTTGCCGGCCGCGGCGGCGGCCATGTCGGCCACCGTCTCACCGTCGGCGATCCGCCGGCTGACGATGCCCACCCGGTCACGGATCCACTCGTCGTTGGTGTCCACGAGCTTGGCGATGTCGTCGTTGGTCACCACCCGGGAGGGCTGGTAGTGCCCCATCGAGACGATGCGACTGCCAGTCATGAAAGACCTCCGTTGCGGGCGAGCGGTTGGCCCGGCGTGCCGTGCCGAGCGATCAGGTCCCGTGCGGCCGGCAGGTCGTCCGGGGTGTTCAAGGTGACGATCTCGGGCACACCCGTGGCCTTCAGCTCCCGCTTGACCAGGCCGGCGAGCGTGCCGGCCGGGGGCAGCTCGATCACGCCCGTCACCCCGAGGTTGGCCAGCGTGCCCATGCACAGGTCCCAGCGCACCGGCGCGGTGACCTGGTTGACCAGGCGCTGCACCATGGCGGGGCCGTCGGTGACGGAGGTGCCGTCGAGGTTCGACAGCAGGATCCGGGCCGGGTCGACCGGGGTGATCCCGGCGGCCACCGCGGCCAGCGCGGTCTCGGCCGGAGCCATGTACGGGGTGTGGAACGCGCCGGCCACCTGGAGCCGGATGATCCGGGTCTTCGCGGGCGGCTCGGCGGCGAGCTTGTCCAGCCCGTCCAGCGACCCGGCGGCGACGATCTGCCCGGCGCCGTTGCGGTTGGCCGGGTGCAGCCCGTGCGCGGCGATCGCGGCGAGCACCTCGTCCGGGTCACCGCCGAGCACGGCAGCCATCCCGGTCGGCTCCAGCGCGCACGCGGCGGCCATCTCCCGGCCCCGGACCCCGGCGAGGGTGATCGCGGCCTCGGCGGACAGCACCCCGGCCAGCGCCGCGGCGCCCAGCTCGCCGACACTGTGCCCGGCGGTGACCGCCACCTCGGCCAGCGGCAGGTGCTCGGCGGCGAGCAGCGCCGCCGCGACCAGCAGCGGCTGGGTGCGGGCGGTGTCCTTGATCTCGTCGGCGTCGGCGGCGGTGCCCAGGTGCAGCAGGTCGACCCCGGCCAGCGCGGACCACCAGCGCAGTCGCGCCTCGGTGCCGGTCAGGTCGAGCCAGGGGGTCAGGAAGCCGGGTTTCTGCGAACCCTGGCCGGGACTAAGTACGGCGAGCACGACTATGACTCTCCCGGATTGGCGTGGGTAACGCTGTGCCGGCTCCGACCAAACCACACTAGAACCTTTGGAGGGTTCCTACAAAGATCGGCGCTGATCGTCCTCGTTTTGGGTGGGTTTCCGGGTCGCCGGGGTCATTGTCTGGGTCGGGACGGGCGAGGTCATCGGGACCACCGGATCCAACCGGCCGACGGTCAGCGCCACCTGCAGGGCGAACGCGTCCCGCGGAATCAGCGGCGAGAAGCCGGTCACCTCGGCGATTCGACGCAGACGGTAACGCACCGTGTTCGGGTGCACGAAGAGCGCCCGGGCCGCGCTCTCCAGCGTGCCACCGGCGGCCAGGAACGCGTCCAGGGTCTCCAGCAGTTCGCCGCCAGCGCGCACCAGCGTCGCGTACACGTCGTGCCGTAGCCGGCGACGGGCCTCCGCGTCCCCGGCGAGGGCCCGCTCCGGCAACAGGTCGGCGGCCGGCACCGGGCGCGGGGCGGTCGGCCACGCCGGCGCCGCCCGGAAGCCGGCCAGCGCGGCCCGCGCCGACTCCGTCGCCTCATCCAGACTGGGTACGGCCGGACCGACCACCACCGGGCCGTCCCCGAACGCGGTCAGCAGCTTGCCGGTGGCGGCCAGTGGATCCGCCGCGCCGCCCAGCACGATCACCAACCGGTCGCCGTGCACCCCGCCGATCACCTCGACGCCGATGCGCCGGGCCTGCCGGTAGACCACGTGCAGCACGGCGGAGACCTCGCCACCCGGCGAGCGCCCGACCGCCACCGCGACCGGCGGCGCGTCCGCCCAGCCCAGCGCGGCGGCCCGGCTGGCCAGGACGTCCGGCGAGTCACCGCGCAGCAGCGCGTCCACCAGCAGGGCCTGCAAGCGGGCGTCCCACGCGCCACGCGACTCGGCGGCCCGCGCGTACACCCGCGCGGCGGCGAACGCGATCTCCCGGGAGAAGCGCAGCACCGCCTCGCGGAGCTGCTGCTCCTCACCCTCGGCGGCCAGCTGCGACACCTGCTCCTCGACCACGTCGATGGTCACCTTGATCAGCGCCACGGTCTGCTGGAGGGTGATCGACCGGGCCAGCGCCTCCGGGGCGGCGGCGAAGACCTCGTCGGAGACCTCCTGGGTGCTGTCCGCCGTGCCGCCGCCGTCGCGCAGCCACTGCACCAGCGACCGGGCACCCGCCTGAGCCACCAGCATCACCCAGGAGCGCTGGTCGGCCGGCAGAGCGCGGAACCACGGCAGCGTCTCGTCCATCCGGGCCACGCTGGAGGTGGCCAGCGCCCCCGCCGCGCGCTCGATCTGGCGCAGCGTGGCCGTCAGCTCCCCACCGCTCGGCGTACTCCCCACCGCCCCAGCCTGGCACGCCCTGACCTGGATCTTCACGCCGGGCCGGCCCGGCCGTGGTCAGGGCGGCGGGGCGGGCGCCGGCAGGCCGGACTCCTGGGCCAGGATCGCGGCCTGCACCCGGCTGCGCAGGTCCAGCTTCGCCAGGATCCGGCTGACATGCGTCTTGGTGGTGCTCTCCGCCAGCACCAACCGGTCGGCGATCTGCTGATTCGACAGGCCCAGGCCGAGGCAGGCCAGCACGTCCCGCTCGCGCGGGGTGAGCGTGTGCAGGGCGGCCCGGGTGGCCGCCGACGCGCCGGGCGCGGTCGCCGCGAAGGCCGCGATCAACCGGCGGGTCACCGCGGGGGCGATGAAACCCTCACCCCGAGCCACCGTACGCACCGCGGCCACCAGCCCGGCGGCGTCGGTGTCCTTCAGCAGGAACCCGGCCGCCCCGGCGCGCAGCGCGCCGAAGACGTACTCGTCGAGGTCGAAGGTGGTCAGCACCAGCACGTCGGCGAGCCGTTCGGTGACGATTTCCCGGGTGGCGGCGATTCCGTCGCGGCGCGGCATTCGCACGTCCAGCACCGCCACGTCCGGCCGCAGCTCTCTGCACAGCGCGACCGCCTCGTCGCCGTCGACCGCCTCACCGACCACCTCGATGCCCGGTGTGCCCGCGAGGATCAGGGCCAGCCCCGCCCGTACCGCCGGCTGGTCGTCGGCGAGCACCACCCGTACCGATGGCTCCGCCACGCCGGCCTCGCCCGTCACCGGTCCTCCCGGGTGGGCAGCGTGGCCCGGACCCGCCAGTGGCCGTCCTGTGGCCCGGCGGTGAACCGGCCATCGAGCAGCGTGGCGCGCTCCCGCATCCCGATCAGCCCGGCCCCGGCGCCCGCGAGGCCCGGGCCGCCCCGGCGCACCGGGTTGCGCACCGTCACGACCACCTCCGCCGGCCGGTACGCGATCGTCAGCTCCGCCTCGCCCGCGCCGTGCTTGAGCGCGTTGGTCAGCGACTCCTGCACGATCCGGTACGCGGCGAGATCCACCCCCACCGGCAGCGGGCCAGGCGTGCCGTCGGTACGCACCCGCACCGCGAGACCGGCGGCCCGGATCAGCTCGACCAGCCGGTCCACCTCGGCGAGCCGAGCGGTGACCGCGTCCGGCAGCGCGCCGCCGTCGACCGTCGGCTGCCGCCCGTCACCGGCGCCCGGCTCGCGCAACAGCTCGATCATCTGCCGCATCTCCGCCAGCCCCTGCACGCTGCTCTCGCGGATCACCCGCAACGCCGACTCGACCTGGGCGCGGTTCAGCCCCGACACCGACAGCGCGGCGGTGGCGTGGATGGCCACCGCGCTGAGGTGGTTGGCGACAACGTCGTGCAGCTCCCGGGCCATCCGTGCACGCTCGGCGCTCACCGCCTGCCAACGGTCCAGCTCGACCAGCCGGGCGGTCTGTTCGGCCCGGGCCCGCTCGGCGGCGGCCTGGTCGCGGTACTGCCGCACGCTGATCCCGGTCAGCACCGGTAGCAGGCCGGCGAGCACCACCGGCACCCCCACCGCAGCCCCGCGCCACTGGCCGAAGCCGAGTACGCCGACCGCCACCCCGAGCAGGCTCAGCGCCACGGTGATCCGCAACAGCCACCGCCACAGTCGGGCGGGGCCGTACACGCAGGCGTCGTAGAGCACCTGGGTGTAGACCACGACCGTGCCCAGCGAAGCGCCCAGCAGGGTGTCCACCACCAGCGCCGCGGTGCCGACGCCCAGGCTGATCTGCGGCGCGACCCGGCGCAGGCCGACGGCCACACACACCGCCAGCAGTGGCGGCAGGAACAGCGCCGGTGGCACGTCCGGGTGCGGGACGATCTGCGGCTGCATGCCCAGGCCGTACAGGACCAGACCACCGGCCAGCGACGCCCCGGCCAGCATCAGATCCCGGCCCGGCGTGCCGGAGCCGAGCCACGGTGGCGGTCGCATGCCCCGATCCCACCACAGCCGTCGTCTCCCGGACTCCGACCGGGGGAGGACCTCGGCCGGCCTGGCATGCGCCGAAAGGGGTACGCCCAGCACCGCCCGATGGGGCGAGAATGATCATCATGACCGAGGGAGACACCAAGGCCGCGCTGGCCCGTGAGATCGATGCCACCTGCCGCCTGACGGGACAGTTCGTGCTCCGGTCCGGCCGGACCGCCGACGAGTATTTCGACAAGTACCGCTTCGAGGCCGATCCCCGCCTGCTGGACCGGGTCGCCGCCGGCCTGGCGCCCCTGGTGCCGACGGACACCGAGGTGCTGGCCGGGCTCGAGATGGGCGGGATTCCGGTGGTGACCGCGCTCGGTCGGCACACCGGGCTGCCCTGCGCCTTCGTCCGCAAGACGGCGAAGCCGTACGGCACGGCACGGCTGGCCGAGGGAGCGGACCTGGCCGGACGACGGGTGCTGGTCGTCGAGGACGTCGTCACCTCCGGAGGGCAGGTGGTCATCTCCGCTGGTCAGATGAGGGAGCTGGGTGCCCGGGTGGATCACGCGCTCTGTGTCATCGACCGTGCCGAGGGCGGCGCGGCCCTGCTGGCCGAGCACGGTGTGGCCCTGCGGGCGCTGTTCACCCGAGCCGATCTGGAGGCGCACCGCACCCGCTGACCCGTCCTGCTGGGGCCGCCGCGTCCCGCCGGGTGAACGAGACGGAACGAACCCGTGAACTGCGCAACTGGCAGAGGACCCGGGGTACGCGGCGCGCGTCCCGTCGGTCCCGGCCAGTACGGTGACAGGGCACGCCGGGGGGAGCACCGGCGGGTGAGTGCGAGCGTGAGGAGATCGGGGATGTCGCACGGGGAGGCCGACCACGGCTGCGCCCAGGGCGAGCCCTGCCGGCCGGGGCACGACCCGCAGCCGGCTGCCAAGCACCGCCGGGCGGTCGGCGGAGTGCCGCTCCCGGCGGAGCCGATCACCGGCCGTCCCGCCGAGCGCGATGACGACGATGTCGCAGTGCCCCGCCAGCGGGCCGCCGAGCCGCCACTGACCGGCGAGCCGGATCTCGACATCGTCTCCGGCTGCCGCAGCGAGCTGCCCGGATGGGCCGGTGCCCACCGGCACGGGCCGGTCCGGCCACGGCCGCGAGCCACCCGCCGAGAGGGCCCACCGCGCCGCTGGTGCTGACCACCTGCGGAGTCAGCGGCCGGCCGCGCCGGCGGGCCCGGCGGCAGCGCTGCGGGCCTGGCGTCCGCGCCGCGGGCCCGGCGACGAGGTCAGCGGGTCCGGCGGCGGATCAGCAGCGCGATCCCGGCGAGGCCGACCGTGATGGTCAGCATCACCGCGACGTTGAGTAGCAGCAGGCGCTGCAGCTCACCGAGCGCGTCGTCGATGTTCTTGGCCGGATCGAGAGTGTCCTCCGGGAGCACCCGCTCGCCACCGCCCACGCCGCCCGTGACCGTGTCGAACTGCCGCTCGAGCGGCACGCCGGCGGTGCGCAGCGTCTCGGACATGTTGAGCCGGCCCAGGAACCAGCCAGCGCTGGTCTTGCGGGCGTCCGGCTGCTTCGCCGGCCGGTAGATCCGTGGACCGCCGGCCGCCTTCGGGTAGAGGTCGTACGTCTGCTTCGGCGTCTCCCCGACGAGCACCACGACGGTGTACTTCGGACCGAGGTCGGCCGCCTTCGGACCGGTCGGCAGGCCGATGCGGCCGAGGAAGTTGACCTGGTCGATGATCGCGACCACGTGCGTCGGCCGGGTGTCCGAGCGCAGCCGCAGCGGCTGGGCAAGCCCTGGGCCGGTGACGTCCACTCCGGCGGGTTGCGGCTTCGGTGCCGCCGAGGACGGCCCGGCCGTGCCCAGCGACAGCAGCGCCGCCGCCAGCGTGCCGACCACCACGGTGGCCCACCGCCTCATCTGTCGGACCATCCCGCCTCCTCGCCCCGTTCGATGGATGGCTTCGCCGTGACGTCCGGATCGGGCGGCCGGTGGCGGGACCGACCTGGCGGTCGGCACCCACACTCACAGACTCCGCAGAACGTCGAAGGATTGCAGCTTGTGGAACAGTAATTGGAACTATCTGCGATCTCTGCTCGACTAATGAGGAGCTATTTTGATCAGCGGGCGGATCGTACCTTTACGGAGGGGTTCATGGGGGGCAGGGTTACACGTTTGGTAGGGGTCGTACCAGTGGTGCTCGGCGTGGCGTTCGGTGTGTCGTTGCTGTTCCCGGCGACCCCGGCGGCAGCGCACAATTCGCTGACCGGCAGCGATCCGCGCAACGGCGCCCGGGTGGCCACGGCGCCTGCCCGGATCGAGCTCCGCTTCCTGGCCAAGCTCGACCCGGCTACGACGAAGATCACAGTAACCGGACCGGACAATGTGGTCGCCGGCGGCCTGCCCACGTTCACCGGCAGCCGGGCCCGGGTGCCGTTCAAGCCGGGCGCCGCAGGGCTCTACATCGTCGGCTACCAGGTGCCGTCCAGTGACGGCCATCCGTTGAAGGGCGAGGTGCGGTTCACCCTCACCACCGGCACGCCCGCCGACCCGACCGGCTCGCCGTCGGCCGCTGCACCCGCAGCGGGGTCGACAGGAGGGTCGACGACGGCGGGGGCGACCCCGGCGGGGTCGGCCTCGGTCACCCCGAACGCGGGAGTCACCAGCGTGACCGGGGCCGTGCCGGTGGCGCAGGAGCGGGCCGCCTCCGGCAACCGTTGGTGGCCCTGGGCGCTCGGCGTCCTGGTGCTGCTCGCCGCCGCGGCGACCGGGCTGCTCGTCCGTCGCCGCACCAACCGCGGCTGAGCAGATACCGACCCGCCCGCCCCCTGGCCCCGAGCCTCGGTCAGCTCAGACAGCCGACGCCGCCTCCGCGTTTCCAGCGGGGGCGGCGTCGCGCGTGACGGGAACGGTCAGACCAGGCGGACCCGGGCAGCGCGCATCCGGGTCAGGGCGCGCTCGCGGCCGAGCACCTCCAGCGACTCGAACAGCGGCAGGCCCACGGTGCGGCCGGTGACCGCGACCCGGACCGGCGCCTGGGTCTTGCCGAGCTTGAGGCCGCGCTCGGCGCCGACCGCCTCCAGCGTCGACTTCAGCGACTCGGCGTCCCAGGACTCCAGCGCCTCGAAGGCGACGATGGCGGCGTCCAGCAGCTCGGCGGAGCCGTCCTTCATGGTCTTGGCCCAGGCCGCCTCGTCGATCAGCGGCGAGGCCAGGAAGAGGAAGTCGACGTTCGGCACGATCTCGCTGAGCAGCGCGAGCCGGGTCTGGGCCAGCGGCGCCACGGCGGCGAACGCCTCGGCGTCGAACTCCTCGGGCTGCCAGGGCGGCGGTGCGATGGTGTCGGTGCCGGTCAGCCACGGCTGGCAGGCGTCGATGAACTCGGCCACCGGCAGCGCGCGAATGTATTCACCGTTGAACGCGCGCAGCTTCTTCTCGTCGAAGAACGCCGAGGAGAGGTTGACCTCGTCCAGCCGGAACTCGTCCTCGATGACCGACCAGGGCACGATCTCCCGGTCGCCGGAGGGCGCCCAACCGAGCAGCATCAGATAGTTGCGCATCGCGCCGGCGAGGTAACCCTCGTCCCGGTACGCCTCGAGGGCGACCTTGTCCCGGCGCTTGGAGAGCTTCTGCCGCTTCTCGTTGACCACCACCGGCACGTGCGCCCAGATCGGCGGCTTGACCCCGAGGGCTTCCCAGAGCAACTGCTGCTTGGGGGTGTTGGGCAGGTGCTCCTCGGCCCGGATCACGTGGGTGATCCCCATGGTCATGTCGTCGACGACGTTGGCCAGCAGGAAGACCGGCGAGCCGTCGCCCCGGGCGATGACGAAGTCCTCGATGAGCTTGTTCTCGAAGGTGGGCTCACCACGGATCAGGTCGACCACCACTGTCGCACCCTCGTCGGGCGTACGGAAGCGCAGGGCGTGCCCCTCGCCGGGGCCGAGGCCACGGTCGCGGTGGTAGCCGTCGTAGCCCTGGTACTGCGAGCCGGTGCGGGCCTGCACGTCCTCGCGGGTGCAGTCGCAGTAGTAGGCGCGGCCCGAGTCGTACAGGCGCGCGGCGGCGGCCCGGTGCTCACCGGCGTTCGCCGACTGGAAGTACGGGCCCTCGTAGCTGCCCCGGGAGATGCCGATCCAGTCCAGCGCGGAGAGGATGCCCTCGGTCCATTCGGGCTTGTTGCGCGCCGCGTCGGTGTCCTCGATGCGCAGCACGAACACGCCGCCCTGCTGCTTGGCGTAGATCCAGTTCTGCAGCGCCGAGCGGGCGCCGCCGACGTGGAACATACCGGTCGGGGAGGGGGCGAATCGCACACGTACTGTCACGTCCCCCAGCCTACGGCGGTGCGCGACTGCTTTCCGCCACCGCCCCCTAGGGCACCGAGCGGATCTTGACGACCAGGGCGCTGCCGAGCAGGGTGACCACTGCGGTGACCGCGTAGAGCGTGGGATAGCCGCCCAGGTACACCACGAGCGGGGCGGAGAGCGCCGGCCCGAGCACCTGCGGCGCCGAGTTGGCGATGTTGATGACGCCCAGGTCCTTGGCCCGGTCGGTGGCCCGGGGCAGCACCTGGGTGATCAACGCGGCGTCCACCGAGAGGTAGACGCCGTACCCGGCGCCGAGCAGCAGCGCCGCGACGATGGCCATCGGCCAGACCGGCGCGACCGCGAGCAGCAGCGCCGCCACCGCCATGATCAGCCCGGAGACGATCACGTAGATCTTGCGGCGGCCGGAACGGTCGGACATCCGGCCGGCGACCACAGCCGTCAGCATCATCCCGAGCGTGTAGAGCAGGATCAGCACCAGCAGGCCGCCCTCGGGGTCGGGGTGGCGCACCCCGTCGGTGAGGAAGTACAGCAGATAGAGGGTGCCCAGGGCGTTGCCGAGCTGGACCAGGAACCGGGTGATCCAGGCCCAGGCGAAGTCCGGGTGCTGACGCGGGCTGATCCACATCGAGGCCAGCAGCGCCCGCGTGCGCACCACGGGCCGATGGGTACGCGGCAGCGGCTCGTCGGGGGTGAGCAGCGCGAACGGCAGCGACAGCAGCAGGATGGCCACGGCGATGGCGAGGTAGCCGGCGGCGTTGCCGGTGACCACTGCGGTGACCAGCACCGCGCCGAGCACCAGCCCGAGCGCCTGCGGGATGCCCACCCAACCCGAGACCCCGCCGCGCTGCGTCACCGGAACCCGGTCCGGGATGGCGGCACTGAGGCTGGCCAGCATCGCGTTGAAGCAGACCTGCGCGGCGACCCAGCCGAGGGCGACCCCGAGGATGGTCCGTTGCTGGGCCAGCAGCACCAGGGCCGCCGCGCCGAGCACGGCCCCGCCCGCCGTCCAGACGTGCCGACGACCGAACTCGCGGCCGGCGATCCGTAGGCAGGTCCGGTCGGAGTAAGCGCCCGCCAGGGGGTTGGCCAGCACCGCTGCCAGCGCACCGAGGCCGGTGACCACGGCCAGCATGTTCTCCTTGTCGCCGGGCGCGATCTGCTCGATCTGCTGCGGCAGCAGCACCTGGATGGGCGTGAAGAACGCCATCCACACGCCGAGGTTGGCCGCGAAGATCAAACCGATCCAGCTGCGGCGCACCGGCACCGTCGGCTCGGCGAGCGCCGCCGGCAGCGACGCCGGCGTCGGGTCGACGGTGGTCACCGCGTCGACCCCGGCCGGCTGGCCGCGATCACGTCCCGCAGCCAGGTGTACGAGGATTTCGGCGTACGGGTCTGGGTGGCGTAGTCGACGTGCACCAGACCGAAGCGCTTGGTGAACCCCTCGGCCCACTCCCAGTTGTCCAGCAGTGACCAGACGAAGTACCCGCGGACGTCCACGCCGTCGTCGATGGCGTCCCGTACCGCCCGCAGGTGGCCATCGAGGTAGGCGATCCGGTCCGGGTCGGGCACCTGGCCGTCGGAGTCCACGACGTCGTCGTACGCGCAGCCGCTCTCGGTGATCTCGATTGGTGGCAGTGCGTCGCCGTACGTGTCGTGTAGCCAGCCGAGCAGGTCGCGCAGCCCGTCGGGGGCCACCGGCCAGTCGAAGGCGGTACGCGGATAACCCTCCAACGGGACCAGGTCGAACGGCAGTGGCGAATCCGCCTCTGCGGCCCGTACACCGGTCGGGTTGTAGTAGTTGACCCCGAGCACGTCGATCGGTGCGGCGATCGTGTCGAGGTCGCCGGGGTGGACCACGCCGGGGTCGAGGCCGGGCAGTTCCGGGTAGCCCCGACCGAGCAGGGGGTCGGTGAAGAGCCGGTTGTGCAGTGCCTCGTACGCCGCCCCGGCGGCCCGGTCGACGTCACGGTCGCCGAGCACCCGCACCGGGGAGTAGTTGTTGGCGATCGCCACCGGGCTCGCGGTGCGGGTCCGCAGCGCGGCGACCGCGAGCCCGTGCCCGAGCAGTTGGTGGTGGGCGACCGGAAAGGCGTCGAAGAGCAGCGCCTGGCCGGGGGCGTGCACGCCCATGCCGTAGCCGAGGCTCATCTGAATGAACGGCTCGTTCAGGGTGATCCAGAGCCGGACCCGGTCGCCGAGCCGCGCGGCGGTCTTCTCGGCGTACTCGGCGAACCGGGCCGCGGTGTCGCGGTGCAGCCAGCCGCCGGCGTCCTCGAGCGGTTGGGGCAGGTCCCAGTGGTAGAGGGTGGCCACCGGGTCGATGCCCGCGGTCAGCAGGTCGTCCACCAGGCGGTCGTAGAAGTCCAGGCCGGCGGCGTTGGCCGGGCCGGCGCCGGTGGGCTGGACCCGGGGCCAGGCGATCGAGAAGCGGTACCCCGAGACGCCCAGCCCGGACAGCAGCGCGACGTCCTCGGCGTGCCGGTGGTAGTGGTCGCAGGCGACCTCGCCGGTGCTGCCGTCGCTGATCCGGCCGGGGGAGTGCGCGAAGGTGTCCCAGATGGACGGTCCGCGTCCGTCGGCGGTCGTGGCGCCCTCGATCTGGTGGGCCGAGGTGGAGACGCCCCAGCGGAAGTCGGCGGGGAATTCCGGCATCGGTGCGGTCGGCATGCGCCCTCCCGATCAACATGAAATGTGTTCGGGACTCTAAAGCGCTCCGGGTCAATGCGCCATAGGCCGGGATGACGCAATGCGCAATGGTTGATCGGCGTGTCTTTTTCCGAACCCGTCCTGGTACGTCCGATTTTGCGCATAGAGTGCCGATATCGTGTGATGTCCTCACTGGAGGAAAGACGGAAATGATCCTCGTGGAACGCAGTGCGCACGTGGCGGCGCCGGTGGAAATGGTCTGGGACGTCGTACAGCGGGCCGAGCAGTTGCCGGCCTGGCTGGCGGGGGTCCGCGCGGCCGAGGTGCTCTCGGGAGAGGGCTTCGGACGGCGGCAGTTGGTCCAGGCGGGGCGCGGCTCGGCGCATGAGGCCGAGGTGATCGCCTACCAGGAGCCGAACCTGATCGGCTGGCGGGAACGGGCCAAAGGTGCCGGTGCTCGCGCGGAGGCGCGCACCGAGATCTACGTCCAGCTCACTCCCGACGAGGAGGAAGAGGGCGGGACCGTCGTGCGGCTCATCGTGGTCCGCTGGCCGGCCGGTCCGGTCAAGGCGGCCATGCTGCGACTGGGCCTGCGTCGAGTCGGCGCCGACCTGGAAGACTCGCTGGCCCGGCTGACCGACCTGGCCGCCGTAGGCTGACCGGCCCCGCATCGACCCTCGTCGCGTCGATCATGGACTTGTGGTGCCGGGTACGAGGTGACTTCACCGCTTCGTTCCCCAGCACAACTCGATGATCGACGGGGGCTGGAAACCAGGAAGGACCGGCGCGGGGGTGCGCCGGGCCTTCCTGGTTCGTGCGGGACCTAGCTGTCGCCACCGGTCTTGCCGACCGGAGCGGCGTTGACGTCGTCGATCGCGTACTTCTTGGCGGCCTCGGCCGGGACGGTGGCCGGCACTGCGCCGCTGCGGGCGAGCTGCCGCAGGGTGGCGACCACGATCGACTCGGCGTCGACGTGGAAGTGCCGGCGCAGCGCGTGCCGCGTGTCCGACATGCCGTAGCCGTCGGTGCCGAGCGAGGTGTAGTCACCCGGTACCCAGCGTGCGATCAGGTCCGGTACCGCGCGCATCCAGTCGCTGACCGCGACCTTCGGCCCGTCCGCGTCGGCCAGCTTCTGCTGGATGTACGGCACCTTCGCTTCGGCACCCGGGTTGAGCAGGTTGTACTCCTCGCACTCCACCGCGTCCCGGCGCAGCTCGGTCCAGGAGGTCACCGACCAGACGTTGGCGGCCACCCCCCAGTCCTGGGCGAGCAGCTGCTGGGCCTTGAGCGCCCACTGCATGCCGGTGCCGGAGGCCAGCACGTTGGCCTTCGGGCCGTCGACCTGCGGCGCGGGGGAGTAGTGGTAGATGCCCTTGAGCAGGCCCTCCACGTCCACCCCGGCCGGCTCGGCCGGCTGCAGGCTCGGCTCGTTGTAGACCGTCAGGTAGTAGAAGACGTTCTCCTGCGCGTCCCCGTACATCCGGTGCAGACCCTGCTCCACGATGTGCGCGATCTCGTAGGCGAACGCCGGGTCGTACGCGACCACCGCCGGGTTGGTGGCGGCGATCAGCAGCGAGTGGCCGTCCTCGTGCTGCAGGCCCTCACCATTGAGCGTCGTCCGGCCGGCGGTGGCACCGAGCAGGAAGCCCCGGGCCATCTGGTCGGCAGCGGCCCACAGACCGTCGGCGGTCCGCTGGAACCCGAACATCGAGTAGAAGATGTACATCGGGATCATCGGCTCGTCGTGCGTGGCGTACGCCGAACCGGCCGCCGTGAACGAGGCGACCGAACCGGCCTCGTTGATCCCCTCGTGCAGGATCTGCCCCGTGGTCGACTCCTTGTACGACAGGAACAGGTCCCGGTCGACCGAGGTGTAGCGCTGGCCGTGCGGCGAGTAGATCTTCGCGGTCGGGAAGATCGAGTCGAGGCCGAAGGTGCGCGCCTCGTCCGGGATGATCGGCACCCAGCGCTTGCCGAACTCCTTGTCCTTCATGATGTCCTTGAGCAGGCGGACGAAGGCCTGCGTGGTGGCCACCTTCTGCTTGCCCGAGCCGCGCTTGATGTCGGCGAACCGCTCCGGGCCGGGGATGGCCAGGCGCTTGGTCTTGGTCCGGCGGGACGGCAGGAAGCCGCCGAGCTGCTCGCGCCGCTCCCGGAGGTACGCCAGCTCCTCGGACTTCTCGCCCGGGTGGTAGTACGGCGGCAGGTAGGGGTTGTCCTCCAGCGCCGAGTCCGGGATGTCCAGGTAGAGCCGGTCACGGAAGGTCTTCAAGTCCTCCAGCGTCAGCTTCTTCATCTGGTGGGTCGCGTTGCGGCCCTCGAAGTGCGAGCCGAGCGTCCAGCCCTTGATCGTCTTCGCCAGGATGACGGTGGGCTGACCGGTGTGCTCGGTGGCCGCCTTGTAGGCCGCGTAGAGCTTGCGGTAGTCGTGCCCACCCCGCTTGAGGTTCCAGATCTCGTCGTCGCTCAGCGGGTCGACCATCTTGCGGGTCCGCGCGTCACGGCCGAAGAAGTGCTCCCGGACGTACGCCCCGGACTCCGCCTTGTAGGTCTGGAAGTCGCCGTCGGTCGTGGTGTTCATGAGGTTCACCAGCGCGCCGTCGGTGTCCGCGGCGAGCAGCGGGTCCCACTCCCGGCCCCAGACCACCTTGATCACGTTCCAGCCGGCGCCCCGGAAGAACGACTCCAGCTCCTGCATGACCTTGCCGTTGCCACGGACCGGGCCGTCCAACCGCTGAAGGTTGCAGTTGATCACGAAGGTGAGGTTGTCGAGCTCCTCGCGGGCGGCCACACCAATGGCGCCGAGCGTCTCCGGCTCGTCCATCTCACCGTCGCCGAGGAACGCCCAGACGTGCTGCTGGGAGGTGTCCTTGATGCCGCGGTGCTGCAGGTAGCGGTTGAACCGCGCCTGGTAGATCGCGTTCAGACCACCGAGCCCCATCGAGACGGTGGGGAACTCCCAGAAGTCCGGCATCAGCCGCGGGTGCGGGTACGACGGCAGCCCCCCGCCCGGGTGCGACAACTCCTGCCGGAACCCGTCGAGCTGGTGCTCGCTGAGCCGCCCCTCCAGGAACGCTCGCGCGTACATGCCGGGGGAGGCGTGGCCCTGGTAGTAGATCTGGTCGCCGCCACCCGGGTGGTTCTTGCCCCGGAAGAAGTGGTTGAAGCCCACCTCGTAGAGCGATGCGGAGCTGGCGAAGGTGGAGATGTGCCCGCCGACACCGATCTCCGGGCGCTGCGCCCGGTGCACCAGCATCGCGGCGTTCCACCGGACGTAGGCCCGGATCCGTCGTTCGACGTGCTCGTCGCCCGGGAACCACGGCTCGCGCTCCGACGGGATCGTGTTGATGTAGTCGGTGGTGGTCAGGGGCGGAACCCCGACCTGGCGCTCGCGGGCCCGCTCCAGCAGGCGCAGCATGACGTAGCGAGCGCGTTTGGCGCCGCGTTCGTCGATGACACCATCAAGCGACTCGACCCATTCGCTGGTCTCTTCAGGGTCGATGTCCGGAAGCTGGCTCGGTAGGCCGTCGCTGATCACCGGGCGCTTGCGTTCCGTAGCCACAGGCGTTCCCTCGGTTGTGTGTGGGATAGGTCTCTAGCGCCATCCTGCCTCCTGGTGGCACCCGCCGTCACGTCTAGACCCCCTCGACGCGACGCTCAACACACGTACCAATCGGTAACTTAGCGCGATCGGGCGCGGCTCGGCCTTCGAGCGGACAAGCTCGCTCGCCCACGGCGGCCTTGCCCGCGGCCCCTACCGTCGCGGGCATGAGAAGGGGCCCTGCCGCGG
The DNA here is from genome assembly GCF_036906815.1 of Micromonospora sp. CPCC 205539. Taxonomy (NCBI): domain Bacteria; kingdom Bacillati; phylum Actinomycetota; class Actinomycetes; order Micromonosporales; family Micromonosporaceae; genus Micromonospora; species Micromonospora sp. CPCC 205539. Next base: position 30,499 of record NZ_JBAKHW010000057.1, read on the forward strand.
TCGCCGGGATCATGATCGTTGCCGGTGTGTCGGTCACGGTGGTGGGTGCGCTCGAATTCGCCGGCGGCGACGCGGCGGCGGTGGGACTGGTGCCCTTCGGTGCGCTGCTGGTGGTGCTCGGCGCGGTCCTGCTCCGGGACTCGGCCGCGTGGCCAGAGTGTCGCGTCAACCGGGCCGCCGTCGGGACGGTGCGGACACCTCCGGCGGTGGCCTGCACCCGGCGCCGCCCGGAACCGTCGGCGCCGAGCTCGGCAGCCACGATCGTGATCGTGACGGCGGCTTCGGTGGCCTGGATGCTCCCGGCGGCCTGGACAGGCCCGGCGGGCGGGATGGTTCCGGCGGCCCGGATAGGCCCGGCGGGCGGGATGGTTCCGGCGGTCCGGATAGGTCCGGCGGCCTGGATGGTTCCGGCGGTCGGAATGGGTCTGGCGGCCTGGATGGTTCCGGCGGTCGGAATGGGTCTGGTGGTCCGGAGTTGATCGGCGGCCAGGATGGCGACGGCGACGGCGGGTCCGGCCGCTCCGACGGCCGGGATGGTTCCGGTGGCCCGGAGCTGGTCGGCGGCGGGACGAGCGGCGGCTCCGGGTCCTGGAGCGGCGGCGGCGATTCCGGCGGTGGCGGTGGCGGCGACTCCGGGGGTGGCTGGGGCGGTGGGGGCGGTGACTCCGGTGGCGGCGGCAGCTGATTCCGCGCTGGGGCAGAATGCGACGTATGCGCAGTGACGTGATCACCGTCCAGACCGGGTCCCGGCCGGTCGTCCGGGACATCACCGACGAGGCCCAGGCGTTCGTCTCCGGCCAGGGAGACGGGCTGCTGCACGTCTTCGTGCCGCACGCCACCGCCGGGCTGGCGATCATCGAGACCGGTGCCGGCTCCGACGACGACCTGCTGCGGGCGATCGACGACCTGCTCCCCACCGACGGCCGCTGGCGGCACCGGCACGGCTCGCCCGGCCACGGCCGGGATCACGTGCTGCCCGCCTTCATTCCGCCGTACGCGACCCTGCCGGTGCTCGACGGGCGGCTGGCGTTGGGCACCTGGCAGTCGATCTGCCTGGTCGACACCAACGGCGACAATCCGGTCCGCCAGGTCCGCTTCACCTTCCTCCCCGCCTGACCCCCGCTCCACGCGGTGTGCCCGCCGCCGTTCGGCACAAGATCCGCGCAACTTCCGGGAAACTGCTGCCTCAGCGCGCGTTGAGGCAGCAACATCCCCGAACCTGCGCGGATCTTGAAGCAGCGGCGCGGGCAGCGCGGCGTGCGGTGCGGGCGCAGCGCGCGGGCAGCGCGGGCGCGGCGCGGGCAGCGCGGGTGCAGCGGGCGCAGCGGCGGGCGGGCGCAGCGGCGGGCG
>NZ_JBAKHW010000058.1:0-30593 GCF_036906815.1 Micromonospora sp. CPCC 205539
GCCGTGCGATGGCCTGAATTGCCATGCCCTCCGACCGCCGCAGCCGCCGGATCTCCGCCCAGTCCTCCACGTTCAGCACCTCCCGATGCTTCAGGAGGTGGTCCCGATTCAGCCGGAACCACGTGGTCAGTTTTCAGGCGGAGCCGACACAAGATCCCCACATGGTCAACGCGGTGTTCGTTGACGTCCCCGGCGGGGAGATCTACCGCCGCGCAACGCTGCGGCTCGCCACCACAGCAGAGCTGGGCCAGCCGCTTCAAGACCGACACCTGCATTTACTTACCGAAGAAAAGAACGCCAGGATGTCGCCTACCACCAACCGAGTCGGCTCGGTGACCTGCTCTTCAACTGGTTCGACTAGGCTGCCCCCCCGCGCTCGCCCAGCGGCATGAGCGTGCGTCGAGAGGCGCCGTCACAGGCCGATGGGTCTGTAGTTCAATGCCGCGTCGACAATGGCCGCGGGTGACGCGTCGACCAGCTCCGGTGGTGGCCAGAAGATCAGATCGGTGACTCGTGGGTGCAGGACGTTGGTGGCCAGCAGCAGAACGTAGTAGTCGATGTCGTCGTCGGCTGCCTGTATCCGGCGGACAATCTCGATCAGATCGTCGCGATTGATGTTGGCGACCTTCGGCCTTGCCGGTCGAGCGGCTTCGAGCGCGAAGTCCTCGACGTTCCGAGATTTCCAGTAGGTAAGGAAGTGGTCGGCGTCGTAATCGTGGCCGGTTTCGGCGTTGAACCTGGCGATCGCTGTGTCGGCCGACTCGCCGCGCTCCAGCAGCCTTGCGATGGTCTCGACGGCGGCACACAGCTCTGCGATGCGCTGTGGTCCGACCACAGGCGGGCAGAGCTCGGGGCGCAACTTCATCCGAACATTGTCCCTGGCCGGCCAGCGTCCTCTACTGAGCACACTCGCACGCAAATCGACACGCCCAGACGGCACCCGGCCAGCTCGGCGTGACGCTGCGTAACGCTCGGACCAATGGTAGATGCGGACGCTCCTCGGCCAACTACTATCGCCAGGCCGCAGCACATACCTCTATCCAGGCCGCGAGGTTGGGCACCTGGTCGATCGTGAGCAGTGAGTACGGCGGGGAGCCGGCCAACGGCGTGACATTCGCGAAAGCGTGGTGTGGTGCGAAGAGAAGGAGCCGGCCGTCGTCGCGATGCGCCAGCGTCAGATTTCCGTTGGCCTCCACGGCGACGGCGTAGTACTCGTCGGGGTTGATGGAGAGTTCGAGGCCGTCGTCTTCCCATAGCCATGCGTAGTCGGTGAGCACGTCGGCGACTCGGATGTGCGTCGCGTCAACCGTGAGCACCTCGTTCTGGTTGTTCCACCAGGTGTCGGGCTCGCGGAACCGTTCGACGATCCCGCCGCAGTGCTTCCAGAGGCTCTTGTGGGTCCAGGGGACGGAGTCGCTGTCCACGTCGTGGGGCGGGCGGCAGAGCCATCCCCGTCGATCCTCCGATGATCCCCATGCCAGCAACTCGTAGGCGTTGCCTCCGACGGAGACGGGGGTGAGGGTCGTTGAGGCGAGCAGCGCAGAGAGTTCAGGCAAGCCGTCGATTGACCCGCGGGCCCACGGCTGCGCCTCATCCACTATGGCACTCTCTCCGGGACGGAGGAACCACGGAACCTCGTGGAGGAAGTGCTCCCAGTCGCTCATCGCTTCGATGATGCCAGGGTCACCTTCGCCCACCAGTCAGGGAGCCTGAGCGTCCGCTCATCGGCAGAATAGGAAGCCGAGCGGCATGGGCGCGTTCAGGGGCGTGCAAGATCAGCGACTCGCCCCGCTGTCAGATCTCGGGGCGGTGGAGTTAATCAACGTCACCGTTGTCTCGCATCTCGAGTCGTACGTGGTTCCGCACCGGTGCCGGGATGACGACAAGCGCGACTGGGTATTCCAACATCGGGCAAGCAGGCTACCGCTGACCGGCGCGGGTGCCGTTGGTCGGGCGACGATCGGGACCGCCGTCGAGGCCGGCGTCCGCGAGGGCCTGTAGGTAGTCGTCGTGCAGCTTGATAGCGGAGTCATGGTCCCCGAGGGCGGTGGTGGCGATGCTGGCACGGCTGCTTATGTCGGCGTTGTAGGGGTCAATGCGGAGGCCGGCCTGCAGCACTGTGAGGGTGCCGTGTGGGTCGGGTTCGGTATCGGCGAGGGTGACGCAGGCGTCGATGACGCGTCGGCGGGTGGCTTCGCGGATGGGGTCGAGCCAGGGCCAGGCGCGTCCGGCGGCGATGTCGGCGGGGTAGGCGTCGATGACGGCCTGCGCGTCGGCGGTGGTGGTGGTGATGATGGCGGCCTGCTGGAGGGCGGCGTGCAGGTGCCACATGTCGACGTCGACGTGTGCGGGGTTGAGGCGGTAGCGGTCGTCGTTGTGGTCGATGACGTGTAGCCCGCTGGCGGTTCGGATGCTGCTGCGTAGGTCGCTGAGGGTGGTGTAGAGCCGACCGGTGAGGGAGTGGTGGGGGAGGCCTGGCCAGATGGCTTCGGTCAGTTGTCGAGCGTCGGCGCCGGTGGGATGGGTGGCGAGGTAGACCAGGATTTGGAGGGCGGCGCTTCGGCGGATGGTGAGGGGTTCATCGTCGATGAGCAGTGCTGGTTCACCCAGGACGCGTAGGTGCAGTCGCCGATCGACGCCGGTGGGCCGGCGGCGGGGTATGCCTCGGCTCTCCTGGCGTGGCAGCCGGGGTCCGGGTGGCGTCGTTTGCGGGAGGAGAGGGCCGGGTGCGGCGGGCGTGGTTGGGGTCGAGCCGGGTTGGGCGATCACGCTGAGGAGGTCGATGGCCGCCATCTGGTCGAGGACGCACATCCGGGGTCCTGACCTCTGGGGACGATTCGGGTCGTAAAGGTGGCCTGTCGAGTCAGCCTGCCAGGTCGGGCCAGCCGGCCACCCTCCGATCGCGATCACCGTGCCGCCGGTTGCGGCCGTCGCATTGGCGAGGGGTGTCGCATCGTGTCCCCGGCAGTCGTCGTCGACGAGGAGCACCATCGTCGGTTGGCCGGCGGTATCGACGAGCTGAGTCGCTTCGTCGATGGTGTCCACGATTGTGAGGTGCGGCAGACGCTGGCTGAGTGGTTTTGCGTCGGGTCCGAGGAGGTTAGTCAGCGTCGTCCTGGTGGTGATCAGTGGTGCGGTGGGGTGGCGGTGCCGGGCCAGCAGGATGGTGAGCAGGAGGCCCCGTCCAATGGGCAGTGCGCCGGGGCCGGCGAGCCCCAGGCTGCGGGCCGGGAGGGCGCCGACGAGGGCGGTAAGGCTGTCCGCCGTCAGCGGCGCGGCGGCCGGGGTGGGGCTATCGGCGAGGGTGGCCTGCACGGCGGTGACGGTGGGGGGTAGCGGGGCGAGGTCCGTGTCGTCGGGGTTGGTTGGGCCGGGTCGGCGGGGCCGGTAGTCGCGGCGGCGGCGGAGCCAGACCAGGGCTGCCGCAGCGGCGACCTGTTCGGCGACCTCGCGAGGCAGCCAGCCACCCGGTACGGCGTATCCGTCCTCGGTGGTGGCTTTGCCGCCGTGGTCCTGACTGATCTCCCCAGGATCCTCAGTCGGTCCTGCGGCGACGGGTGGTGGTGGTTGCGGCGGGGTTGCTGCGACCGCGTTGGTGGTGACACCGAAGACGGCGGCTCCGGCTATTCCGCTGGCCGTGGCCTGCAGGGGCGTTGGTAGGGGAAGCCGCCGCAGCCACGCTGAGGTGGCGCGTAGACGGACGAGGAGCCGCACGGTGATGGTGTAGGCGATCATCAGCCAGAGCAGCCACGCGCCGATGGTCAGCGCGGCGGTGAGGGTCTGCTCGGTCAGGGGTTGCTGCACACACGCCCGTACCTGTTCGACGGTCGGCCATCCTCGTAGGGGTGGGCCGATCAGGAACTGCAGCACCACCGGTGGGCCGGCCAGGAGCGTGAGGACGAACAGCAGCGACATCAGCTGCCGCGGCCACCGCATATCATCGACCCCCAGCGAACGGGCCGGCACCCGCTCTTGCCGCGGCAATGGCGGGGGTGGTCGTGGCGGGGCGGACGATGCGGGTCCATAACCGGGCTGCCCACCAGCCGGCGACGGCCAGGGCGTAGATGACGCCGAGGATGCCGGTGGCCTGCGCGCTGACGATCGCCGCGCTGATCACCGCGATCGGCGCGCCGAGGATGAGGCGGAACATCAGCGGCTTCACCAGCGCCATGACCACGCCGACGCCGAGGAACAGTCCTCCGATTCGCCCGGAGGTGTCGATCCACAGCACCAGATTCGGCCACCTGTCCGCGGTCAGGGAGTACTGGATCAGGCCCATGCCGAGGCCGGCGGCGATGATCGAGCCGGTCGGTGCGGCCAGCAGCTCTGACCAGCCGCCGTGCGGGGCGCGCCATTGCCGGGCGGCTATAACCGCCATCGCTACGGCCATTGCCAGGACCGGGACGATTGGCCACAGCGCCCACCTGAGGAAGGGGCCTACCGGCAGGCCGAAGTATTGGCTGGAGACCACCGCGTAGAGGCCGGCGATCGCCGCGCCGAGGCTGACGGCGGCGAGGATGCCGATACTGACCTTCCCGCCCTCGGTGCGGGTGCTCGGTGTCGGGTTACGGGCGGCGACCAAAGAGCCGAGGACGGTGCCAGCGGCGAGGCATGCCAGCAGGGCGAACACGGCGGCCATCGCGAGTTCGCCCCAGTTCAAGCGCACCGAGTGGTACACGGTCATCACCGTGTGTTCCTCGGCTGTGAGGACGCACTGCCCGATCAGGGCCAGCGACGCGAAGCCGGGCACCGCGATCGCTGCGGCCCGCCGCACCGGCGGCACCGGCACCTCCACGGCAACCGCCGCCCCCACGCTCGCGGCGCCGGCGTCCGCAGCGCCCCGGGCCGCGACGAACTGCGGCTCCGACATGACCGTTGGGGCGATGCCGGTGTGCTCGGCGACGACCGACGCAAGGTGCGGCAGGTGCGCGCTGCCGCCGACGCAATAGACCCCCGCCACGTCGCCGGCGGTGAGTTCGGCAGCGGCGACGGTCTCCCGGACCAACTCCGCTACCCGCCCCACCACCGGCATGGCTGCCTCGACGAGCATGGCGCTGTTCGCGACGACCGGCGGCTGCCCGGCGAGCGGCACCGTGACGGCTGGGTGGGTTCCCAGGATCTCCTTCGCGGCGCGGACGCTCTCCGCCGCCGCCCACTGGCTCATGCCGTCGCCGGACACGCCGTGGCCGCCCGTCAAAGCGGTAGTCAAGGCTAGGTCGACGGCGGTACCGCCGGCGGCCGGGTCAGCAAGGGTCGCGAGGACCTCGAAACCAGCGGCACCCCGACGCAGGACCGTCACTTCCGCGCCCGCGCCGACGTCGCACACCACGATGAACGCCCCGACGGGCAGCTGCACACCGGTGGCTAGCAGGTGTTCCGCGACCGCTACGGGGGCTTCCACCAGTCGCGGCTGCGCGAGACCCGCCCGGTGCGCGGCCTGCCGCATCCACGTACGCCGACGTGGCCCCCACCCTGCCGGCACCACCAACCGCACGTCCCGCACGGGCTGACCCACGACCTGCTCGGCTTCGGCCGCTACTCTGCGCAGTGGCGCCGCCGCCAACGCGAGCGCCTCTACGCGGGTGCTGTCGACCGTCACGTCGCCGTCGGCGGGGCGGCGCGGGTTCGGGACGAATCGGGTCGGCTGCTCCCCGGCGGCCTGCCACGCCCGCTGTCCTGTCGACACCTGCCCATCGGCAGCCACATAGACAGCGCTGGGCAGGTACGGGACGCCGTCGAATGACAGCGCCGAGGCGCTGCCATCAGCCCAAGCCACAACGGCCACAGTGCACGCGCTACCGCAGTCAATCGATAGCCGCGCTTCCCCCGCCCGCATGCATATAGTCAAACATGAAGATCCTATTCACGTCACCTGTTGATCACGCAGAGGCAGCGGAACGCGATCTCGCCGACCTGTCCTGCCCGATCGAATGTCGGAGAAACGGTGTTCCGCCGCCGCCTACGACGACGCGGCTGTCGTTCGAGGGGTTGTCACTAGGCCGTGTTGTGAAAGTGGATCAAGGTCGTGGGTAATCGCGTGCTGTGGAGCCGGACGGACTGACATACTCCGCGCCGTGACGACTGACCACGGCTCTGGTTCGACTCTGACTATCGGCGAGCGCGACACTGACCTCAATGACCGATTGACCGAGGAGCTGGTCGCCTTCAACACAGCCGCCACAGGTGCGGCTGATCGTGGAACGTTCTCGATCAAAGTCGCCGACGATGCAGGTGAACTGGTCGGCGGGCTGGCCGCATGGACTTGGGGCGGTCTCTGCGGCATCGAGCTGCTGTGGGTCCGCGAGGACAGCCGCAAGGACGGATGGGGTAGCAGGATCCTGCAGGCAGCTGAGACAGAGGCACTGCGACGCGGATGCGATCGCGTCGCCGTCTCCTCTTTCACCTTCCAGGCTCCCGGCTTCTACCAGCGCCACGGCTATGCCGAGACTGGTCGGACCCTGGGCATCCCTGGGGGGCACGCAGACGTGCACCTGTTCAAGCCGCTGACCGATTCGACGCCGTCGTGCCGGTCGTAGGCGTGCTGGTCAAAGCCATTCGTTGATGGCCGCGATCAGCACCGTCGTTTCGTAGCGGACCGCGAGTTTCTCGTATCTCGTGGCCACGGCCCGGTGGCGCTTGAGCCGATTGATGCCGCACTCCACCGCGTGGCGCTCCCTGTAGTCGTCCTTGTCGAACTTGGGCGGGCGGCCGCCGCGCGTCCCGAGCTTCTTGCCGTTGCGCGCTTGGTCGGCCTTCTCCGGGATAGTGCAAACGATCCCGCGTCTGCGCAGGTAAGACCGATTCGCGCGGGAGCCGTACGCCCTGTCCGCGCGGACCCTGTTCGGCTTGGTCCGCGGCCGGCCCGGGCCGATTCGGGGTACCCGGATGCCCTCCAGGACCGGCAGGAACTGCGGGCTGTCGTGCCGCTGCCCGGCGGTGATCAGCAGCGACAAAGGCTTCTGGCCCTGCTCCACGGCCAGGTGCAGCTTGGTGGTCAGCCCGCCGCGCGACCGCCCGAGGCAATGGTCGTCGGGCTCCGTGAAAACGCCGCCGGGAGGCTCCTTCTGCAGTGCCCCCTTTTACGCGCGCCAGCAGCGTGCTGGTGAGCCCGGGCGATCGTGGAGTCCACACTCACGTCCCAAGTGATCAAGCCCTTCGCGTCGGCTTCGGCCTGCAATTGCACGAAGATTTGCTTCCAGCTACCGTCCCGCTGCCAGCGTCGGAACAAGTCGTAGACCCGGTCCCAGGGCCCGTACCGCTCGGGCACGTCGCGCCATGGCGCACCAGTCCGGGTCCGCCACCTTATGCCGTCGATCAACTGTCTACGCGTCCATATCGGTGGCCGGCCCGGCTTCTTGCCATGCGGTAGCAACGGCTCAAGTCGCCCCCACTGGCCATTCGTCAGATCACCACGCTCCACAACAAGTGATCATCCACGACCTTGATCCACTTTCACAACACGGCCTAGAAGGAAGGCCACCGGCTGGCGGGGATGACTGGCAGCGTGGCCAGTCCCAACTGGGTGTACCTGCTCCGATCCGGCTGCCAGTCTGGGGCTGTCTCGCTAAAGGTGTTTTCGGCGATCTTGGTTAGTAGGTTTCAGCGGCTGGGAAGCGGTCGCTGAAGGTGATGGCGAAGGCGTTCAACGCGGGTTTCCAGCGCATCGTCCATCGGGTTCTGCCTGCTCCGGTGAAGTCCAGGGACCGGGTCACCAGATACAGACACTTCAACGCGGCCAGCTCGTTGGGGAAGTGGCCGCGGGCCTTGACCGCCCGCCGGTAGCGGGCGTTCAACGACTCGATCGCGTTCGTGGAGCAGATGACTTTGCGGATCTCCACGTCGTAGTCGAGGAACGGGATGAACTCCGCCCAGGCGTTGTCCCACAGGCGGATCACCGCCGGATACCGCCCGCCCCACTTCTCCGCCAGGTCGTCGAACGCCGCTCTGGCCGCCTGGGCGTTCACCGCGGTGTAGATCGGCTTGATGTCGTGCTTGATCTCGTCCCAGTACTTACGGGAGGTGAGCCGGAACGTGTTGCGGATCAGATGGATGATGCAGGTCTGCACCACCGTGCGGGGCCACACGTTCGTGACCACCTCGGGCAGGCCTTTCAGGCCGTCGCAGACCAGGAAGAACACGTCTTTCACACCCCGGTTGCGCAGGTCGGTCAGCACGCTCATCCAGAACTTCGCGCCCTCACCACCGGTGCCGGCCCACAACCCGAGGATGTCCTTCTCCCCGTCGAGGGTGACCCCGATCGCGGCATAGAACGGCCGGTTAGCGACCTGCCCATCCCGCACCTTGACCACGATCGCGTCGATGAACACCGCCGCGTAAATCTCATCCAGAGGCCGGCGCGACCAGTCAGTCATCTCCTCGATCACTTTGTCAGTGATCCGCGAGATCGTCTCCTTGCTGACCGAGGCGCCATAGATCTCGGCGAAGTGCGCGCTGATCTCGCCCGTGGTCAAACCCTTGGCGTACAACGACAACACGACCTCGTCGACCCCGGACAACCGGCGCTGCCGCTTCTTGACGATCTGGGGCTCGAACGTGCCAGCACGGTCGCGGGGCACATCGATCTGCACCGGGCCAGTGCTGTCGGTCAGCACCGTCTTCGCCCTGGTGCCGTTGCGGATGTTGCCCGAGCCGATGCCGTCGGGTTCGTGTTTGGCATAGCCGAGGTGATCGGTCATCTCCTCGTTCAACGCGGTCTCCAGGACCGTCTTGGTCAACTGCCTCAGCAGCCCCTCCGGACCCGTCAGCGCCAGGCCCTGTTCCTTGGCCGCCCGGACCAGCTCGACGGCGGCCTTCGCCTCAGCCGACGGCTCCGCCCGCTTCTTACGTCCGGTCTGATCGTTCTGTGTCGCGGTCATCACGGCACCCTCCTCACCAGGCACAACGCCTGGCAGGTCAGGCCGGAAACACCCTTAGATCCACAGTCCCCGGACGCCAAGCGACGACGGCGGACGAGGCCGCAGCCGGGTAAATGCGAGTCCTTGAGCGTCGATGATCATCCTTGGCATCATGGTTGGTGGTGCGATCATGATGAGCCCTCGGATGAAGGTCTGTCTCGGCAGGTGATAGTGGGTCTGGTCACCCGCCACGTTCACGAGGTGCGGCCGTTGCTGGCCGAGCGAGGTTGCCGGTGTGCGACGGAGGAGGGGTCGTGGGTGATTGGGATATCTCGAGTCATGCGGCCTATGCGGGCGGGCTCGCCGAGCGCGTGGGGGAGCTGCGGCGGCGTTTCCCTGACGTGCTGGTGACGTGTGACGTCGGTGACAGGTTCCCCGGCCCCGAACTCATCTGCTGGGACGGGCACCCGGAGGAGGTCTGGGTGTGGGTGTTCGAGCCGAACGATGCTTGTGGAGTACGGCGAGCCCAAGCCCGCTTGGATCAGCTTCTCGCCGCCCCTCACGAGCTGACCAGCGTCGTTGACAAGCCCGTGGTAGCCGGTCCCAACGGCGTCTTCGAGAAGGACTGCGTCACGGCGTCCAGCTACATTGACGTTGACGGTCGGATCGAGGTCCGGGACGGACCCGACGACGGCATTCAGCTGTACCGGGCGTTCAGCATCGACGGCGAGGATGACATCGCGGAACGAGTCGCGATCAACCTGGCGCTCGGCGCCGCGCACAAGGCGGACCGCGATTCCCGGAGGGCGTTGGGCCTCCAATGCGACGGCGATCCCAAGCCCGACCTACCACGCCCGTCCGGCGGCAACTCGGAAGGCCGGCCCTAACGACCTCGTGCCCGGTCGTCGGGAGGGCCAGGCACCTTATCCGCGGTGAGGTGCGATTGACGCGCTCTCGGCGGCGCGGGATGAGGCTGAGGCACAGGCGCGGGCGCGGCAGTGCTGCTGGGAACCGAACGTCGGTGGCGGTGACGTCGTGATCGTGCAGGGCTGTACCGCCGAGTAGCGGACGCCGTCGGCGCTGCCTTCGCAGCTGCCGTAGGTGGGTGGCGCCTTCCGAGTGTCGCCTCGGGTAAAGTCGAGGCGGTCAATGTAGGTGAGCCCGCCTCTCGTAACGGAGGCGTCGAAGGTCATCTGGGATGATAGGGCGGGTTGAAGGTGGATCGGCGTGACCACCACGGTCTGCGAGGATGGCCCGATGCCTCTCCGTGGCTACCTCGATGGCTTCCAACCGTCAGTTGACGCGTCGGTTCTCATAGACGCCACGCCATGGTTGGATGACTCCTTGTTCTGGCCAGCCTTCCTGCTGGCGCCGGGCGGCTCTCGGGCGGCTGCGGTGGCCTTCGACGCCGACCCAGCGGATGTCGAGGTCTACACGCAGCAGATGCATCAGCACGACAGCTGGCCCGTCATCTCCCTGGACCTTGCCCGAGGTCACCGCCTGCACATCCTCTTCCGCAACTTCGACGGCGATTCGGGGTGGGACTACCTGGTTCAGCCGGCCGGGTCTGACATGGCGTTCGCCGCTGCCGCCTTGGAGGGTGGTTTCCAAGGGCCGGCGCTCTCCTGGTCGGAGCTCGTCACGACGGCGAGCCGACCAGACTCGAAGCACGGCCGAGCCGAACGTCTCCTCCTGCTCCTTCCTGCCGTCGGTGATTGCGCTATCCCGCCCGACGCCCATAGCGTTGTGACAGCGGCCGTCACCGCAGTCGGAGCCAAGCACCGACAGGACGACGTCGCGCGGGAGCTACTGAACGCAAGCCATCGGTTCTGGGGCGACAGCGACTGGGACGATCAGAACGGCATGCCTGTCTGCCGTGGTGTACACAGCCCACGCCATTCGGGAACATCGCGATACCGACTTGCCCTGATGGCTGAAGCCTTCGGCGGCTAGTGCGGTGTCCACTAAAGGCGACGTCTGCGTGGCATGTCGTGACGCCCTACCAGCGGAATACGGATTCACGATCCGCGATGCGACGGTGCCGCTTGGGAGCTCGTCACCACCTACCGCCGTCGAGAGCGCCGCACCCCGCATACGCGGCATTGGACGGTCGGGTTTGTTCAAGCGGCGGATGGGCTGGCATCGGCTGAAGGACTGACAGAGTTGCCGCTCGGTCAGGTCGGCGGCGTAGGGACAGCCTGGCTTTACCGGCTCTTCCTCAGCGTGACGGCTCTCGCGTCGTCGCCTGCCGTGCAGCCGACGAGGGCGGGCATCAGGCGCGAGTTCTGCTGGACCATCGGTGAGCTTAGAACGCCAATGCCCATGCCACACTGGCGCATCAGTGACAAGCAGGCTGATGCTTGCCGCCGACCTGGTTCGCCTCGGTTCCTTCTGCGGATCAACTGCCGTAGCCAACGCCAGAACAACGGCGGCGGGCAGGTGAGCGAAGAGCCCGAAGAACACGCCAAGCACGGCCAGGACGAGTAGTGACCCCACGACAACCCAGCACGTGACCTGGAACGTTCTCGCCTGCTTGATTCCGAGAGGGATCGCTACCAGGACCGATGGGAACCATACGATCATCCACAGCCCGGGGTACCCGCTCGTCAGCCAGGCAGCGGCGAGAACCGATGTCAGGAGCGCACCGCATGTGAGCAATCGGGCCAGAGTCGGTGCTGCGGCCGGCGCGGAGGTTGGGTTAGGCACTGAGGCTTTATTTCTTGAAGCGGTTGTGACACGAGTTCCGGAGTGTCTGACCCGCCATCCGTGCTCATCTCCTGGTCGGAAGGCTGCATGAGCCATCCGTGGTTTAGTAACGGCGGCGGCACGCAGCGGGCACGAGCGGACAGGCGGTGGCATCCTGCCCTGGCGGCCGAATTGCCGTGCGTGTTGCCGGCCCGCCAGGTAGCGTCTCGACCTTCGGCCGCCGCGCGCTGCCGGAGTCCCCGAAGGCGCATCTCCATGACGCAATCCACGGCCGCCCGGCGTCGACTCGACGCCGCCCTGGCCCATCTCACCCGCACCTTCCGTGGCATGACCGCCCACCCTGACGACGGCAACTGTGAGTGCCACTGGGGCAGCGCGGAGGACCTTGCCCTGCTCAAGACCGCGGACGTCGAGTTGGACCCGGATCTGCTGCGCCGCACCTACTGGGCCCACGACTGGGAATTCCCCGCCGACATGCTGCGCCGGGTCCTGCCTCAGCTCGCCCGTTCCCTGGTCAACGGTGAGGTGGAGCGTCTGGACAGCATGGATCACGCGGGATGGACGTTCGCACGCGGCCGTTGGCAGCAGTGGCCCGACGAGCAGTCGCGGGCGGTCCGCGAGTTCCTGGACGCCTGGTGGCTCGTCGCGCTCACGGACCAGGACGCCGAGGTACCGGCGTACGCGGTACTGGCCATGCTCGTGGAGGCCGCCGGTGGGCTCGACCGCTGGCTTGGTGCCTGGGCAGCGGCGACCAGTCCGGCGGCGAACCGACGGCTCGCCGAGGCGTTCGCAAGGTGGGAGTACGACCTGCTCCGCGACGATCTGCCGTGGCGGACCTGGCGGTTGACGGACGACGAGGAGAATATCCGTCGCGCGGAGCTCACCGGGTGGCTGCTCCAGCACGCCCCGGCCCGGCTGCGGATGATCGGCGCCGACCCGGACCTGCTGGACCGGCTCAGGCTGCTCGGCCTTCCCTGCCCAGCCCGATGGGACGATCCGCGCTGGCCGGACTACGCCTATTGACCGGGCCGCCCCATTAGGAGCCGTGACACCGGCAGCTGTCGACGTCGCAGGTCCCGGAGATGGCATCACCGGTCGAGCGCGTGGGCCAGGCGCCGCGCCTCGGTGACCAGCCGGCTGGACCCGCCGCGCGCGGCGACCTCGGCCAGCCCGGGCACGTCGATCCGGGCGCCGGTCGCGCCGGCCGTCTCCGCCGCGAGGGTCAACAGGTCCGGGGTGCCGCGCGGGGTCTTTGGCGATGCGAGCAGTGCGGGCAACGCGGCGGCGAGCAGGCGCCAGGTGCTGAGCGGGGCACCGGCGTCGGCCGCGTCGCGCAGCGGCTGCAGGGTGCGGGTCAGCGTGAGGTCACCGACGGCGGCGAGGGTGCCGAGGTGGGCCCCAACCGTGGGAGCGTCCAGGTCGCCGGCGGCGGCCAGCATCAGCAGGGCGTCAACGGCGGCGACCCGGTCGGACTCGTGCCGGGCACCCAAGCCGTACGCGAGGGCGAGGTCGACGGCGGGACCGCCGTCGCCACCGCACTCGGCAAGCAGCGGCAGGATCGCGGCGCCGCCGGACAGGTCCTGGTCGGCGCCGCTGGCAATGTCAGGCAGCGCGTACGCCGCGACCAGTGCCCGGTAGCCGGGCAGCACGGCCGGCCAGAGCAGGGCCGCACCGCCGACGTAGCTGTCGACTGATCCGGCAGGCACGGTGAGCAGGCCGAACGGGTCGTCGACGCCCTCCGGCGGGCTGACCCGCACGTGCGTCCGCTGCCGGGGCAACTCGTCGTACCCCCAGTCGTAGCCCTGTCGGCGCTCCCGGCGGGGCAGCGTGACCACCCGCTGGTCCGGGGTCGGTAGGCCGCCGGCGCGCAGCCATCCGGCGAGCCGGTTACCGGCGGGCGTGCCGAGCGCCGCCGCTCTGGTCGCGAGGGGCTCGTCGACCCGCGCGGGTAGCCGCAGCAGGGCCTGCGTCAGGTCCATCTCCCACGCGCCGCGCTCGCCAAGCCGGGTCAGGCGGTCGTACAGCACCTCCGGGTCGATGGCGCCGTTTGCCGTGGTTGGGGCCGCGAGCAGACCGGGATGCTGGGCCTGGCCGACGCGGTCACCGATCTCGGCCAGCCGGGCGCGTAGCAGCCGGTGCGGCGGGGGTACCCGTAATTCGAGGGGCGGTCCGCCCGGCGTGCGGCGCCGCAACGCCGCCAGCATCGCGGCCCACCGTCCCCGCCGTACGCCCCCCTCTGCCGGGTCGGCCGCCGCGTGCAGCACCCCGCCGAGGAGACCGCACAGGCAGCACGGATCCCACGGGTGCTCCTCCGCGCTGGCGCGGTGCCGCCGCAGCACCGGGATCAGGGCGTCTTTCAGCCGGCCGCGGTCGTTACCGGCGAGCCGGGCCACTGCGTCGAGGACCCGCTCCAGACCGGTCGCCGTCGTAGGGCCGCCGAGCAGGGAGGCGACCTCCTCCGCCAACTCGTCCGGGTCGGTGATGGCCGCGGGCGCGGGCAGCGGGCCGGCCGTCGGCGGCAGGTCGTCGCCCACCGCACCGACCACGACCCGCGGGGCGGCCACGTGCCCGTGCCGGGCGGCCAGCGTGCCGGCCCGGTCGCGGACGTCCGCCGCCGGGTGGTCGACCGCTGTCGCGATGACCTCGGCGATCTCCGCCGCCCGGTCGGGATGCCGGCGGGCGAGCTGGTCCAGCCAGCCGAGCTGGGCGCGGACCAACGCCTTGTCGGGCCGCACGAGGACGGCCCGCGACGCGTCGAGCAGCCCTTCGACCTCCACGCCGTCCAGAGCCCGCAGCGTCTTCTGCGCCATCGACGCCACGAAGCCGGGGGCGTCGGCGAGCAGACGCAGGTAGTCTCCGCGATGCCCGTCGACCTCGCTGGCGGTGGGCTCCAGCAGGGCGTGCAGGGCGACGAACGCGCGCAACGCGGACGGCCGATCGCCACGCAACAGCCGGCTCACGCAGCCGTCGAGCAGCATCGTCCTGTCCAGGCGGCCCTCGCCGGCCAGTCGCGCCAGCGCGCGCGGCAGGGCGAGCTTCTCGTCGGTCATGAACTCGTCGAAGGACATCCGTGTCCCGGCGCCGTCCACCTCGAACAGACGCGGCGCCAAGGCGTCGAGGAACACGTCCGCCCGGAGCCGGTCCACCAGCGGGACCGGTCGCTGCCACTCCGGCGGCCACGCCATCAGGGCGAGCCACCCCTCCACGAACTGGTCACCGGTGGGTGTCGCCGCCTTCTCGGCGGTGAGCAGCTCGGCGACGAAACCCCAGCCGTCCACCGGGTCATCCCGGCGGAGCCGGTCCGCCAGCCGGTATGCCAGCTCTGCCAGCCACGGCACCCCGCGCGTCCGCGCGACCTGAACCACCGGCCCAGCGTCGGCGCCCCGCAGCGACACGTTCCGCCGGCCGAGCAGCTCGGCCGCCGTGGCGGAGGTCGGCAGGCACCCGACCGCGGCCACCGCCAGGGCCGTCGCTTCGTCGTTCCACCACCAGTTGTCGCGCCGCCGGCGCACGTGGGCCACCAGCGCGTCGGCGAACGACCGCCGCTCCTGTTCGTCGAGGCCGGTGACCGCGTCGACGGCCGCGCCGATGTCACCCCGGACCAGGAACTCCAACGGATCGGTCACGCCCCGACCTCCATCGGAGCGCCCACCATCGTCGTGGCGAGCGCGTGCTTGCAGGGCCCGCGCTGACCGCGGTGCCGCGCCCACCAGGGGCAGGAGCAGCTGTATGAGCCGTCCGTCCGGCGGCGAACCCGGTAGACCTCGTCGCCGTGGCGTACGGTCGCCGCCTCGCCGTCGAGGGTTACCGCGCCCGTCTCGACCAGCGCCCGCGCCCCGACCAGCCGGGGATTGTCCCGCTCGGCCCGGCCGGCGTCGTACGGCAGCACCCGGTGGAAGTAGCCCGCCTCGGCCACGTCGAAGCCGACCCGGCCGGCGGTGCCGAGCTGGGCCAGCGCGGCCCGGACCCGGTCCGCCGAGATCCCCGCCGAGGCGGCCAACGCGTCGACATCGATCGTCGGGTCCCAGGACAGCAGCGCGGCGACCAGCGCGGCGTCGTCGGCGACGTCGTCCGTGGCGAGCGCGCTCAGCGCGCCGCCCTCGCCGGAGAAACCCCGGTAGGGCTCCGGCGACAAGGTCAGCGACAGCCGCAGCGCGCTGGTGTCGAGTTCCCACACGCTCGGCAGCGGCGGCGACCCGGCCGCCGCCGGTGGCCCGTACACCCGCAGGGTCTTCGCGTACCGCAGCAGCCCACGCAGCGTGGCGAGCCGTCCGGCGCCGGCTAGGCACACCGCGCCGGGCACCGGGCGTGAGGTCAGCCGCAGCGAGCGCCCGGCCGGCACCACCCAGAGCACCGACCGGTCGTTGCCCGCCGGCAGCCGGCGCAGGAATGCGGCCGCCTCCGCCGCCGGGATCTTCGCCCGCGGTTCCATGGCCGCAGCGATCAGATGGACCTCGGCGAACCCCCGCAGCCAACGCCCAGGCAGCGGCACCTTCTTCTCCACCACCGCAGCATCGAGGGTGGACACCGTCAGGTCGTCCGGCCCCACCGACAGGTGCAGCGGGTCGATGCCGCCCACCCGGGCCAGCGCCTCCCGCAGCGGCGCGTTCACGTCGACGTTGGTGGTGCCGTGCTCGACGATGTCGCCGTCGAACCCGGCCGGCACGACGTCCAGCCGCGCGTACACCCCGCAGCATCCGGAGAACGACTCGAAGCGCATCCGGTCCCGGCCGCCGGTGACCACGGGATCGAGGCTCGCCGGGCTGACCGGCTGGTGATACCGGGTCCGCGCGACCTCGGCAACCGCCAGTAGCCCGGCGGCCGCCGCCTGCGGAGTCGTCAGAAAACCGGAGAAGAACCGCGGGTTGGTCGCGGGCCCGCCACTGGTCTGCAGCGCCAGGTCACCCCGGTGCAGCGTGGACGGCTGGAGGTAGCGGTAGGTCTGAAGGGCGCTCACGGCTGCAGAACCTACGACCAACCCCCGACAGGCAGCCTGCAACGAAGCGCGAACCCGCTTGCCCGTTGGCTGGTCGTACCCTCACCGAGTGAGGGATAAGGCGACCGCGGAGAGTGTCGTCGGTCGCCTGCCCCCGGCGTGCTCATCGCGATAGCGGCTTCGATCGCGGCGAGCGTCCTCCTGTACGGCCTACGACAGGCACTCGGCGACTGGTACGTGTCCCACGACGCCAGCACCTAAGATCCCGAGCCGAGCCCTCTATCACCACCCGTTCGGACGCGAGGACTCAGCTTTTGGGACGTAGGCCGTCAGCCGCGTCCGGCGACCTCTACGAGAGTCTGCGGAGCGAGGAGTCCTCCGTTGACGTCGAGTGGCGTCACCGGCACTGCCCGATCGGTCGATCGGATCACCGACGTAGAGACGAGGAACACTCCGGAGTGAACCCGGGCGCGTACAGGTGTAGGCGACCCGACCGCGACGGCTGTCGCGCCAGCGGTGGGCACCTGCCCCACTAGCCCATTGAGGACCTCACTCACGCTGGGCCGATCGCCGCTACGTCCTGCTCCGACGGCTGCCTGATGTCGACCGGACAGCATGCTCTCGACATACCAGCCGGACGGACTGGTCCAGAGCCGTAATGTGTGCTGGTCGTCGAGCGAGATCGTGTCGGCCAGGACATGGCCGGCTGGTGGTCGCCAGTCGCGTTCAGGTACCGCCGAGTTCGGGGCGACGCTGATGACCGCCGCGACGGCCACGCAGACAGCCGCCAGCCCGATCAGGCTGCGCATGTTCGTGCGGAATCCGACGGTGCCCATGATGCGATGCTCGCAGCAATCGGGCTCAGTCGGCGTGTCGGATCTTTCGCATGAGCATCGCCCACACCCCGTATCCGGAACCGACGTTCCCGGTGATCGTGCCAGCGGCCGAGCCCATAAACAGGGCGTTCGCGCAGTCCGGGCAGACTTGCCGGCCGGTGATGGTCTTCTCGAACGGCTTGCTCACGCGTCGACCACAGTCAGGGCAATCCCTGCCAGACAATCCCATTCACGCCTCCTCTAACAGTTGCTCGAGAGGATATCTCTGCGTCGTCATCGTCGAGGTCGCCGAAGAGCAGCAAACCGCTGTAACTGCGACGGTGTATTGGGGCAGGATCATCGGCCGTGACACTTGTCCTGCCGCCGCGCCTGACGGCCTCGGCTCAGAGCTTGCGCGACGTCGCGCATCGACGTGGATTACGCACCGTCCAGCTCGGCTCTTTCGCCGTACCTGCCGGGTTGGCTGCTGATCACCTTCATGCGGGACCGAGTTTCGCCGACGTTGTCGCACCGCTGCTCGGGATCGCGCCCCTGGAGGCTGCACCTGGCTGGCTGACTGGCCTTCCTCGTGAACTGATCCGCCGTGATATCACCTTGGTCGCCATCGGTGAGGCCTACGAGCTTCGTCGACCGGCGTTCATCAAGTCGCCCAACGACAAGACCATTCCGGCGATGATCTACACCGATGGCTCCCGCCTGCCCGGCCCGGATGCTGTCGACCGGCGAACTCCAGTGCTCGTCAGCGACATCGTCGACTTCACCGCCGAGTACCGGCTACACCTGCTCGACGGTGTTGTCTATACGGGCAGCCAGTACGCCGCGCACGGCCGGTTGCACCTCGGCCCTGCGTCGACCGACGCGCTAGCCTTCGGCACCGATCTCATCGCCGGATACGGGCACACGCTGCCCTCCGCCATCGTCGTAGACGTAGGACTGGTCGACGGCCACTGGGCCGTGATCGAGGCGAATGCCGCATGGGCCAGCGGCGCCTACGTAGCGGACCCGGACCTGGTCCTCGATGTTGTCCTGCGAGCGGCCAGCCCAACGGCTTCGGTCACCGCCCCCGACCGACGATTCATCCGTCGGCCTCAGCCGACCAGTGGGCTTTAAGAACTCCTAACTCTTTGAGTGTTGGAGTCGGCGCCAGCAGATGATGGCGCAGGCGAGGGTGAGGAAGGCTTCGTGGATGTCGTCGCGGATCTCCCAGCGGATGCGCAGGCGGCGGAACCAGTGCAGTAGGGCGATGGTCTGTTCGACGACCCAGCGTCGGGTGCCGTGTCCGGTGCCGCGTCGGGCGATGACCCGGGTGATGCCCTTGGCGCGTAACTCGCGGCGGTACGTGTCGAAGTCGTAGCCGCGGTCGGCGTAGATCCGTTCGAGTCGTTGTCGGGGTCGGCCTCGGATGCCTTTGATTGGTGGGATCTTGTCGACCAGGGGCAGGAGTTGGGTGACGTCGTGGCGGTTGCCGCCGGTCAGTGTGACGGCGAGGGGGATGCCGCCCGCGTCGGTGATGACGTGGTGTTTCGAGCCTGGCTTGCGGCGGTCGACCGGGGCTCGGACCGGTTTTGGGGCCACCCTTGAGCGCCCGGATGTGCGAGCCGTCGATCACCGCCCGGGGCATGTCCAGTTGCCCGGCGGCGCGGAGTATGCCCAGCAGGACCTCGTGCAGTTGCTGCCAGACACCGGCGTCATTCCAGGCACGCAACCTGCGCCAATACGTCATCCCCTGAGCCGAAGCCCAACTCTTGGGGCAGGTACTCCCATCGGATCGCGGTGTGCAGAACGAACAGGATCCCGCACAACACCTTGCGGTCATCCAGCGGCTTACGGCCCAGGAACCGGTGCCGGCGAGGGGACGGTACGGCAGCAACGGCGCTCCGATCCGGCTTACCCTGCCCGAGATTCGCCGACTGCTCAACAAGCTGACCGCCACAGCAGCGCCCGACGTCCGGCACGTCCTGCACTGGTCTGCATGGCGCCGTACGCACCAAGACCGCGCCCGGCAAGCTCACTACCAGCGACGCCTCCGACTACCAGTCACCTAGATCGCGAAGTGTCACTGGAGTGCTAACGGCACCCCCAGCGGTGTGCTGCAAGTCGATGTGAAGCGTTGCCGGGGGCCCTATGGGTTCCGTCAAGGATTCGGGTCGGCGTCGGGGTTGTGGTGGGGGCAGGATGGCATGGTGCCTGATCTGCTGTGGGATGACGTCGGGTGGTTCTTCGATCCCGGGGTGATGGGGTCGTTGCCGGACGTTTGCGTGCCTGGTGCCTCGGTGGAGGATTGGCAGTCGGTCCTCGATCTCGTCGTCGTTCAGGATTGGGCGTTTGAGTACTCCGAAGGTACGGCGGTACTGCCGCTGCCCGCGGCGGCGGCCGTGTTGTCCCGCCCTGCTGGCGCGGAGTGCCCGGAGCTGCGGGTCTGGCCGTCGGTGGATGTCCTGGCGATCTTCCGGTTCTATGCGACGAATGAGATCGACTTCGATGTCGATCTGCGGGAGCTCCAGGGGCAGGAGCGGCTTGATGTGTTCTGCGGTTTGTTGACGGCGATTGGAAGGTGTCTGGGTAAAGCCGTGCTGATGGATTCCGAGGGCGGCGACGGGAGCCATCCGGTGCTCGGCTTCGACGTTGAGGTGGACCGCGTCGTTGTGATGGCGGAGCCTCCCAAGGTTCTGACGTCGATGCCGGGGATCGGCGTCAGGACCGGAGCCAGTGATGGTTGCTTGGGGATCAAGGAGTCGTCGGGGGGCGTACACCGGCAGCGTGGTGGCGTGTTGACCGAGCCCGTCACCGCAGGTCGGATGGAGTCTGGTGGATGATCTGGAAGGGCTTCCGGGCAGCTCGGGCGGGTGTCTTCTCGCCCTGGCGTTGGAGGTTCCAGTCTTCCTTCGTGCCGGCGACGTCTGGTGGGTTGAGGACGAGGTGTTCTACGTCCAGCGGGGACGTCCCGGCTGTGGAGCATCGAGGTCGCCTCGAATGGCGTCGGAAGTGGTAGCGCTGGGGACCCTGGGGCACACAGGGGGCGCGTAAGGCACAGTGCAGCGCCGTCAACGAGCGATCAACGATGGCAACCCGAGGCGCCGTGTAGGCAGGTGCCGGACGGTGTCGCCGCTGGTGGCGGGATGGCGGGTCTGTGTCCGCTTCAACGTCCGACGAATGGAGCCGGTCAAACCGACCTCGTCCGTCTCGTCAGGGCATGCCGGCGTATCGGAGTGGGAGCGGCGCTCGGGGCTGACGCCATTCAACGTAGGTCCAGATGCCGAACGTGATCAAAAATGGCACCGCGAGGAGGGTGATCAACCATCCAGACTGATCACCAGCCTCCCGCACTCTGAGGCATGGGTCGCTCTTGGCGTGGTGGACTCGGATGCGCTGACCGGCAGTTACAGCACGATTCGCGTCGTCTGCGACGCGCAGGTGTGATTCGCACACGTCGCCATGATTCGTGGTGAACTGAACTGTCAGGAAGGTCCTCGCCCCACGGTGCTCGACGTCCAGCACCTCAGCCAGTGCCCCTGATCCCCGATGCTCGTCGGTGATCGACCATGTGGCTAGCGCCGCAAACACCATCGCAAACACCACACCGAACGTCGAGAACACCCGCAGGAAGGTTCGATTAGGCCGTCGGCGATGCATGGCCGGACTCTAGACCGGGCCAGCAACGACGCTGGTGCGGCCAACAAGTCGACCATCCCGTCTTTCTGCGTGACGACACAGCGGTATCGACAGCACCCATCGGACTGATGCACGGGCGCCATGGTGTGGCTCTCGGCCGCAGCCGGCGTGCACGCGGCCAGCCCTCTCGGCTACCAGAAAGTCCGCCAGTTTGATGAGGCTCCAGGTGGAAACAGCAGGCCGTGCTCGACCGGCCTGGACTTGGCAATCTTCTTGATCTCACGCCGTTGGCAGAGTGAACGTTGTCGGCCGTTACCCTAGTGCCTCGGGTGAAGGGACTCGAAGTCGTCGGCGTTGAAGTTGTGGATCACGTCATGGACCCGATCCGCGCTGGTGAACGTGACCTCGGCGACCTTCGCCACCGGCGTGCCCTGCGCGGACAGCAGCACCATCTGGGCCTGCGGCCAGGTCACCACCGACCCCGTACCGCGGCAAACGATCCGCAGCAGGCGTCTTCCCTTGTCATCGTCGATCTCACGGACGCGTACTCATTCGACCACACACATAGCCTGACGGCCACGCGCCGCCCAGGATAGGAGCCGACCGGCGCGTCTCCGACAGGGTGAACGTTGTCTGATGCGGCAATAGCGGCAGGGGTGGATCGTGGCAGCAGCGCAATCTCATCAGGTCATCGCGGATCATCAAGAGGTCGTCGGGGTTGACTACTCAGCGCAGGGCGTGACGGGAGTCGTCGGCATCGGCGCCCGCTTCGAGCGGTGCCGCTTTGACGGGCTGCGGCTTCAGGATGTGGCTTTCGGCTCTGGTTTGGAGCAGTCGCAGTACGTGGGGTGCTCATTTGATGGCGTGGTGCTCACCGGTGCGGGCGGCTACTCGCGGTTCGTGGGCTGTACGTTCCGCGAGGCGGAGATCTACGGCCTGACCGCTGGCTACCTGGAGATCGTCGACTGCGTATTCACCGGGCGGATCAGATCTACGACATTCTGGGGTGCTCCGCCGCCCGGCTCCGCTGAGCAGTTCGCGAGCAACCTGGCGTTCCTGCAGAGGCAGGGGCGGGACGAGCCGCCAGGTTATCGGGCGCTTGTATTGCGGGAGTCCAACGAGATCCACGGCAACGATTTCTCCGGAGCAGACCTGCTCGGGGTGGCCTTTCGACACGGCGTCGACCTGACCCGGCAGCGTCTGCCGGACGGT
The DNA here is from genome assembly GCF_036906815.1 of Micromonospora sp. CPCC 205539. Taxonomy (NCBI): domain Bacteria; kingdom Bacillati; phylum Actinomycetota; class Actinomycetes; order Micromonosporales; family Micromonosporaceae; genus Micromonospora; species Micromonospora sp. CPCC 205539. The sequence continues at coordinate 22,158 of NZ_JBAKHW010000058.1, forward strand.
TCGGACCACCTGTACGTGCTGGATGCCGAGCCGGCTCTGCACCGTGCCCTGGCGCTGCTGGTCAACCGACCGGCAGATGATCTCCATGCGCGGGTGGAGCGTTCGCTGCGGCGGTTGCTCGATCGGGAGGTCGCTAGCGGACAGCGACAACTGCTGTTGCGCGAGGCAGACTACGTGAGTCGAGGTGCGCTTAAGCCCCACATTCGGCTCATGTTCGAAATGTTAAGGGAAGCCACCAGCGTGGGGTCGGGCTCGGGTGCCGCGTAACTTGCGACCACCTGTAACGTGCCTGCTCCGCAGAGGTCGAGGTGTCTCGCTCCAAGCGGTCGAACGCCAGCGCCCGAAGAGGCCACCGATGCGCCTGGATCTATGTGAGCCTCAGAGGCGTGCCGCTGGCGTCCTACTTCAGTAACGGCGCGTCGCAGGGTGGCGTAGACCAGCCTGCGGCAGGCCGCCACCGTTCGAATCGGAGATCTGCAGACGGCGCCACGCGGTCGAGTGCGGCATCAACAGGCTCAAACGACACCGGGCTGTAGCCACCAAGTACGACAAGCTCGCCACCGGGGCGGAGCCCCACCAACCTCATGGCTCGGATGGGTCCCGCCTCTAACGGCCTGCGCTGATCTGCCAGCGCACCGCCCGAGAACGTGACCAGCACATCGCCGATGGCCTCAGCGAGCAGATCCAGGAGGGCCGGCCCACGCCCGGATCTCCTCGTCGTCAACTGGGAAGAACAGGCACGTGTCCAGCGACCAATGGTCCACGTCGCCCGCCGGCTCACCGCGGACCGGCAACGTTATCCGCTCACCGCCTGGCACGATGACATCCATCAACCCGATCCCTTCCCGGGCGATCGAGGCAACCGCCTCCTGGGCCTGGTTGACCGCGTGAGTCGGCAGGTAAAGGCCGTACCGGTAATCGACGCCCATCAGCCCGCTTAGCGAATCTCATCCTCGCTGTGCGCCATGCGGGACCCCTAGGTTGCCGACAACCATGGTCATGATCTTAAGCTTCATCGTGGCGACGGTGGCGGGTAACAGGTGGCGCTGGTGGCTGACTGTGGGCGGTGCGGCGCTTGTGCTGTTGCCGCTCGGGCAGGGTGCGCCCGTGGTCGCTGTGGTGGCGGCGATCTGCGGCCCGATCGTGGTTGGCGCTTGGGCGTGGGGCACCGCTAGCGGCCGGCTTGTCGGCGTGGCCGTCGGTGTCGTCTTCATCGCAGGTCAGGTCGCCTCGTTCGCCCTTTCGCAGCGGCCGACCAGCCTGGTAGCTGCGCCATGGCTCGACTGGTTCCTGGTGTGGTTGCTGGTCGGCGTCGTGTGCCTCGCCGCGTTGGGTTTCGAACGGAGAGCGCACCCGTTCTCGCCGACTCGCGTCGCCGGGGGAAACCCTGCAGTGGGCAAACGGCGGTGGGTCGTGTCGATGTCGACGTTGGCAGCAGTGGTGCTGCTGTGTGGCTGCGGACTCGGCATCGTCGGGTACGACGGCGACGGCAGGTTGCGGTTCCCTGCCCGCGACGATGAGGTCCTCCCAATGCCGATGTCGCTGCGCCTGACGTCGGCTGACAGTTGCGCCGATGGTGGTAGTAGCGGCAACTGCACGGCCGAATTCGTGGTGATGGCAGCCGATAGCGTCGACAGAGCAACGACCGTGGCCCGACTCGTCGAACATCTCCGCAGCCGCGGCTGGCCGCTTCAGGCCGAGGAGGGCGCCTATAGGGGCTCCCGTGAGACCGCCGGGATTCTGGACTGGACAGCGCACCGGATGTGGCTCTATGCCGACGTCGAGCCGGCATCGCAGCTACGGCCGGCGCCACCGGCGGATGCGGTCGTCGTCCACATCGACAATCTTTGACACAGTGCCCCGCCCGGACCCGCACGCGCTCTTCTGTCGCTGTGCGGTGCGGACACAGCGGCAACGAGAAGACGCGATCTCGGATAGCGGGGTGCACCCGGCGGCCGTGCACCATACTGCCTATGCGTATCGAGCGTCTGAGCCGTTCCGTCGAGTCTGTCCGGGTCGTCCCTGAAGGCTGGCACCTCGAGGGTGAGCCGGGGTATCACCCACGGCACTGGGCTCGTCCGGGGGACCGCTTCGACCGTGCCTGCGGCGAACACGGCCCGCAGGAGCGAGACGTGGACCTGGTTGTGGTGGAGCTCAGCGAGTCTCATGCCATCGTCACCGGTTCCGGCGGCGACCAACTCCGGCCCGACGACATCCTCGCCGGGGAACGCCAAGCTCGAGATAGGTGACGTCCGCCGAGCCGAGCCGGACGCGACGTGAACCCGGTAACCCCAGTGACGCAGGACCTGAGCGACCCTGGGGGCACCGGAGGGGTTAGCGGAGTGGACGCTGACGACCCCGATGCCGAATGTCAGCATAAGGACCGCCACCAGCGCGGTATGGCAGAGCGTCACACTGCCGGCGACTATCGCGAAGTCGACCGCCGTCAGACGTCTGGTGCTCTACGGCACGAATCTGGTTCGCATCCCGCCCGAGGTTGGGTCAATGATCAGCCTTGAGGTCTTCGAGCCGTACACCTCCCACCGGCTGCACTGGTACTCGTTTGAGCTGACCAGATGCACGAAGCTAGCCGACAGCACGGTGAGCACGCGCGTCCTCTACGGCAACTTCAAGTTCCGTCCGCCGTTTCCGCGGCTGCGGGCAGTGACCCGTGCGGTAGAGGTGGACTTCGCCGCGCTCGACCCAAACGTGTGGGGCTGCGACGCGGTGCGAACCTGCAGTGTCTGCGATGGGCCGGTTGACGGTGAGCTTCGCCAAGTCTGGATCTCTGGCCTGGTCGCCACCGACGTGTTGCCGTTGCTGGTAAACGCATGCTCCGCGGCCTGCGTGGCGGCACTGCCGCAGCCTTACCCCGGCTACCTCCCGACGCCGCACACCGGCGGCCCGGACATCATTCAGCCGGCCGCCAGGCGATGAGGCTGCTACCACGAGACCACCCCGCATCTGTCGGTGTGCGGATGTTCGCGGCGGCCGCGATGATCAAGGATATTGGCCATGAGCCACGAGCACCGCACCTTTCACAACCCTCCGTTGGCAACGCCCGCCGATGTGCGGAGGGCTTTCGACCGCAACGACATCATCGGAGCCAGGGATGCCATGGTCGGATGCGCGTTGTACGGCGACGGCGACTGGAAGGAGTCGCAGGAGCTCTACCTAACCCTGCTCGATCACCCTGACCACCAGGTGCAGGCGCTTGCAGCCACGTGCCTCGGGCACCTCGCGAGGGTCTACGGTCAACTCGACGAAGATCGGGTGGTCACCGCACTCCGCCACGTACGCGCCAGGCCTCACGTCAGGGGGACTGCCGGCGACGCTCTCGAGGACATAGAGACCTTCATGCATTCTCGGCGTGCGCGATGGCGTGGGCGCCTCTGGCGACTTATGAGGCCTTGGACCTGGCTATAACGCGGCGGGCGCGTACCAGGGTGCAGTGCCACCAGGAAAGCCACGCCCGCCGGGTACCAGGCCAGGTCGACGGGATCGAATTGCAGACCCAGCGCCAGCCTCGCGGCCAGGCTCCGCGCCGACAGTTCGACTGGCACCCCGGTCAGCTGTGTGAGTTCCACTACCCAGCAGAAGACGGTGGCGACGGTCCGGGCGGGCACCGGTGCCATCCGTGGTCATAAGAACAGCACCGCGGCCCACACCATCGACGCGTACGGCGCGGTGCCGGAGGACTGCCGCAGCGCCCCGTCGTCGAAGGCCCGAATCAGCAGTGCGAGGCCCAGGAACAGCAGCGCGGCCAGGGGCATGAGCCGCCGCCCCGTACGGGAGGTCATCGACAGTCTCGCTACGATAGCCACCGCTCAACCGGTTGGGCGTCGGTCGGCTCGGCGATGCTGACCTTGGCCGTGCCGTGCCCCAGGCGGTGAAGGCATTCGACGCTCGCAGTGAGCAACTCTGGACCCACCGGCTCCGCCCGATGAGCTTGGAGGACGTCCGCAGCTGCTCGGCATGATCTTGTAACTTCAGGGCGAAGGCCGTCTTGAGGAGGCAGCGAGCATGGGAACGTTCGGGACTGGCCCGTTTTCCAGCGATGGAGCCATGGACTTCCTGGACAAACTCGCCGGACGGCCTGCTGAGCGCCGGGCGTCGGCGCTGGCGCGCATGTTCCTGTTCGTGAAGGACAAGCCGGAGTTGCTCTGGCGGGAGTTCTTCCCGGATGAGGTCGTGGCCGCTGCGGCCATCGTGGCGGCGACTCTGCCCGGCGGGCAGAAGTTCGATGAGCAGCTCATGGCCTTGGCCGAAGATGGCCTTGCCTCTGATGCCCGCCTGGCAACCTCCGCGCCGGATCTGGCGAACAGTGCGCTCGAAGCCCTCCTCTTCGTCGCTGGCCCTCAAGGCCCGTGGCATCAGGGTTGGACGAGCGACACGGACGCCGCCGAAGCACGTGACACGATCGCCGCGCTGTCGCAGGTGCTCAACCTTGGAGATGGCGGGTTGGACGACCTCGACACCATCTGGAACGAGGCCTCCGACTACGGGGCTGACGGCGAAGTGCCTGACGGAACCCCTCCAGGCATCGAGCAGCTCGCGTCCTTGCTGCGGGTTTACAACTGCGCGATGGGTGGCGGCTTAGGCTTCGCTCTGGAAGTCAACGAGCCGCTCCGCGTCAGTAACGCGATCAACGCCATGCGTTACTTCGGGCTGACCGAGGCTGCCGGCTTCCTAAAGGACGTCCTCGAGCGCAGTCTGAACGGCGAATCCCCCGATTCTCTGCCACCCGACGGCGACTTCTATGACCTTGCGGACGATGAGACCGTGAAAAGGGCGTTCAAGGCAAAGGCAACTGAAGCTCCGTCTGCCTTCGGCCGCGAATAGCCCGCTGCGTCATCGGCTCGAGCTGGTCTCGAGCACCTTGCGCTCCTGTCCGAGCAGGGGCTGAACTCCGAATTGACCAGGCGGCGCTGCCTGGGGTTGCCCAGAGCGCAGGTCTGACACCGGCGTTGCGGTAAGCGGAATCCACTGCGGTTGGTCGCTTGTATTCGGCGATTACGGGTTCGGTGGTGTCCGGTGCCGTGGCAGCTGCGGCGTCGGGATCGCAAAAACTTGGTCGCTTAAAATCTCCGCGAAGCCTTCGAAGATCGGCTTCGTGGCATTCTCGCACCGACTACCGACAGGACTCACCGGACAGCGGAGCCGCTATGGTGCCCGGATGGTGACCGGGAGGTCGGGGCAGCGGCGGTCGGAGACAGCAGCGGTCGAGCTCGACGCGTACCTGCGCGAGTTCCGGGCGGGGGGCTATTCGTTGGCCCGGGTCGTCCAGGTGGCGTGTGTGAGGTGTGGCGGGTCGGAGTTCGGGGTGCGGGTCGACGACGATGTTGGCTACGTCGAACGCACCTGCCACTTTTGCGGTGACCGGTGGGTCATGGTCGATGCCGCCGACGTCGCCGAGGACGCTGATCCTGGTGACGCCGCCTGCCTGTGTGGCGGTGAGCGGTTCGACGTTGCGGTGGGTTTCGCGCTGCGCGAGGACGGTGAGGTGCGGTGGGTGTCGGTGGCGTTGCGCTGCCTCGCGGACGGCGTCCTTGGGGTCTACGCCGATTGGGAGATCGACTATTCGCCTAGCGGTCACCTCATGGCCCGGATCTGATAGGAGTGGTCGAGTGACACTGCCGTGGTTCCGTTACCACCCCGATCCGGTCGCGACCGGATCGGCCGTTCCCACAGATGAGGCGTGCGTGCTGTGCGGGGTTTCGCGCGGCTGGCGGTACGCCGGGCCGATTTATGGCCGTCAGGCCGACGTTGTGTGCCCGCAGTGCATCGCCTCGGGTGACGCGGCGCGGGCGTTGACGGTCGGCGCCGACTTTTCGTGCATGTTCACCGACGCGGCTGACGTGCCACCAGGCGTTCCGTTCGCCGTCGTCGAGGAGGTCACGCAACGCACGCCGGGGTTCGACTCCTGGCAGCAGCCGAGCTGGTTGTATCACTGCGACGACGGCGCAGCGTTTCTCGGCGCCGCCGGTTACGAGGATCTACGCGCCCACCCTGACGCGATGGAGATGATCCGGGACGACCTGCGCCAGCTCGGGTGGCCGGTGGACCAGGCCGACGCAATGCTGCGGCAGATGGACCGGACCGGCGAGCCGACGGCGTACCTGTTCTGCTGCCTGCACTGCGGCGCGCACCTGGCCTCCTGGGACATCGGATGATGGAAGGCGGCAGCAGGGACAGGTCAGCAAAGGCCGTCAGCACGTGGGCCGGTGATGGGCGGATCCGGTAGCCGATGAACGAGGCGTACATCCGGCGTTGGCGGGAGGACGTCGGCGCGTGCCTAGGTCGGCTGCTGCCGGGATTCGAAGTCCGGTTTGGTTATCCACCGGACCGGCACACGATCGGCGACCCGGCGGGCGAGGAGGAGCTCGCATCGCTGGCGGGCCTGCGACTGCCCGGTGATCTGCTCGAGTGGTACGGGCAGGTGCGCGAGGTGAGCCTGCCGGACATCGGCAACCGCTACTTCATCCACGAACCCGGCCTGGTCGCGCACCGGCAGGTGACGATGGTCCGGGGGAGCTTCACCGCGGATGTGGTCGTGTTCGCCAGTGATGGCGGCGGCACTCTGTTCGCGGTGGGCGCGGTGACCGGCTCGCCGGTGTACCGACTGCCTGCAGGAGAGATCGTCGCCGGCATCTACCGCAGCGACGACCCACGATTCGGCGTGGTAGCAGAGAATCTAACCGGCTTTCTCGACCGGCTCCGCGACGCTGTCGAGGTATTCGCCACGATGGGCGCAGCTGGCAGCCTTAAGCGTTGCAGGTGAGCTTGATGCAGTCCGCCGCGGTGCCGTCATCTGAGACACCGATCCGACGGGCAACGCCCTGACCAGGCCCTTCAGGCTGGAGACATCTTCGGCGGCACCGAAGAGGTCCCACGTCCGCTCAGCAGAGTTACGAAGGTCTAGCTTCCATCTACGCCGACCCTGGCTAACGGTGACTGCGGCGGTCGGGTTTGGCCTGAGCTGGCGCCAGGTGATGACCCGGGCGCGGTGGTGGCGGGTCGTCGGCCGAGCGCGATAGCCGGGCACCTCGAGCTCTCGCCCGATATGCGACCGGTGGTGGCGTGCCGCGCGCAGGGACCTGAGCGAGAATGCTCCAGTTCGAATTCTGCGCCACCCTGGAAGGACCCTCCCTTGGCCGGTGGACTCGTAGCCCTGCTGGATGACGTGGCGGTGCTGGCCCGGGCCGCCGCGGCGTCGATCGATGACATCGGGGCGGCCGCCGCGAAGGCCGGCGCCAAGGCTGCGGGTGTCGTCGTCGACGATGCTGCCGTCACGCCGCAGTACGTGCGGAGCCTGGCGGCCGAGCGCGAGTTGCCGATTATCAAGCGCATTGCCGTGGGGTCGCTGCGCAACAAGTTCTTCATCATCCTGCCGGCGGTGCTGCTGCTCAGTCAGTTCGTGCCTTGGCTGCTCACTCCGATCCTCATGCTCGGCGGCGCCTACCTCTGTTATGAAGGCGCGGAGAAGGTGTGGGCCAAGATCGCCCATCACGGTGCCTCCGGCGCGGGCGAGGAAAAGGTGCAGGACGAGACGACACTGGTGTCTGGGGCGGTACGAACCGACCTGATCCTTTCGGCGGAGATCATGGTCATCAGCCTTAACGAGGTGATCGATGAGGCGTTCTGGTCTCGCCTGGCGATCCTGGCTGTCGTCGCCGTCGTCATAACCGTCCTGGTGTACGGCGTGGTGGCCCTGATCGTAAAAATGGACGACGCGGGGCTGCGCCTGTCGCAACGTTCCGGCGCCGTCGCCACGTTCGGCCGCGGTCTGGTGAGGGCGATGCCGGTTGTCCTCACCGTGCTGACGGTAGTCGGCACCGCGGCGATGCTGTGGGTGGGCGGGCACATCCTGCTGCTAGGCACGAACGAGCTGAACCTGCATTTCCTGTACGAGGCCGTGCACCACGTGGAGGTCGCCGCCCACGACGCCACGGGTGTTCTCGGCGGGCTCGTCGGCTGGCTCGTCAACACGGTGGCCAGTGCGATCCTCGGGCTGATCGTCGGAGCGCTGGTCGTGCTGGTCATGACTCTTACGCTGCACCGCCGCACATCCAAGGCTGCGGTTGCGACTGCGGCGGGCACGACTCGTGCTGACGGCACCATCCCCGCGCCGCCGAGCCGTGCAGCTCGGCGTCGCGACGCTCCTGCGGACCGAGCGCCGCGCGGTTGACCGCAAAATCATCGCAACTCGACCACGCGGTCAGGCGTTCTGGTGCCGAACCGTGCTTAACCCGGGCTGAGCTGCGCGGGTATGGCACCCCTCTGTGTCAAGAGACGGCGAGGAGTGGTGTTCTAGGCTGGGGGTTGGCGGGTCCGGGAAGTGACTGTTCCGAAGTGTCGACCTTGGGGGTTGGGTCGGCCGCGCTGGATTGAAGAGTCGCCCCCACGTGTCCTCCCGGGCCCGTCTTGACCTTCTTG
>NZ_JBAKHW010000059.1:0-30091 GCF_036906815.1 Micromonospora sp. CPCC 205539
AAGGACTGCCAGTCCGGGGTATAAATCATAATTGGCACTGGCTTTTCAAGCACCCTGTTGAGTTCTCAAAGAACAACCACACACCGATCAGCAAGCCCCACTTCCGTGGAACCCCATCTCGGGGTATTTCGTTCGCGTCCCGGCGTTTTCAGCGCCAGGCACTTTTACTACGTTACCCGCCGGTTTTCGCTGTGTCAAATCGCTGTTTCGCGGTTTGTCATGCTTCAATCCGTATTGCGGGCACCATGTCTCGACCGGCTTCCGCCGCTCTCGTCGTGGTATTCGGCAGGCCGGCCGCTGCGGTTTCCCGCGAGCTCGCCCGGTGCCCTGCCGGTCGTTAACCTTACCCGGTCGGTTCCGCCGCACCAAATCCGCCTCGCGGCGATTCTGGGAGCACCTCCCGGTCCGGGATCCGGTGGGCGTACCCGCCCGACCCCGAGGCCGTTGCCCCGCTCCGGCCGCTTCAGGCTTTCGCCTGTTTCGTCCGTTCCGCGCTGGCAGAGAGAAAGTTACGCGTCCGGCGGAGTGATCGTCAAATCCACCGGACGCGTCGCCCGTCACATCGTCGACGGATGGCTATCCGCCCAGCTCAACGCCCGCGAAGGAGCGTTTTCCCCGCCGCAGCACCAGATACCGACCGTGCAGCAGATCGCTCTCCGTCACCACAGCGTCCACCTCGGTCACCCGGTTGTTGTTGACGTAGGCGCCACCCTCAGCGATCACCCGACGAGCCTCCTTGAGGCCGGTCACCAGGCCCGAGTCCCGCAACAGACCCGCCACGTCGGGCAACTCGCCGGAGAGCTGCACGAGGCCGGCCTCGGTCAACGCCGCGCGCAGGGTCTCCGGGGCCAGGTCGTCCAACGACCCCCGGCCGAACAGCGCCTGGCTGGCGGCGATCGCCTGCTGCGTCTCCTCGGGGCCGTGCACCAGGGTGGTCAGTTCCTCGGCGAGCGCCCGTTGCGCCAGCCGGGCCGCCGGTCGTTCGGCGGTCGCCTTCGCCAGCTCCTCCAACTCGTCGCGCGAACGGAAGCTGAAGTACCGCAGGTAGCGGTCGACCTCCCGGTCCTCGACATTGAGCCAGAACTGGTAGAAGGCGTACGGGCTGGTCATCGTGGGGTCGAGCCAGACGGCGCCGCCCTCGCTCTTGCCGAACTTCGTGCCGTCGGACTTGGTGACCAGCGGCGTGGTGAACGCCTGCACCGGCCCGGCGCCCCGCCGGCGGACGTAGTCGACGCCGGCAGTGATGTTGCCCCACTGGTCGGAGCCGCCGAACTGGAGCTGGCAGCCGTGCCGGCGATGCAGCTCGTAGAAGTCGTTGCCCTGCAGCAGTTGGTAGCTGAACTCGGTGAAGCTGATGCCCGTCTCCAACCGGGCCCGGACCACCTCCCGAGCGAGCATCTTGTTCACCGGGAAATGCTTGCCCACGTCGCGCAGGAACTCGACGATCGACATCTCGCCGGTCCAGTCGAGGTTGTTGACCAACTGCGCCGCGTTGTCGCCCTCGTACGACACGAAGGGGGCCAGCTGCTCACGGATCCGCTCGACCCAGCCGGCGATCACCTCGGGCGGGTTGAGCGTCCGTTCGGCGCTCTCCTTCGGGTCGCCGATCTGCCCGGTCGCCCCGCCGACCAGCAGCAACGGGCGGTGGCCGGCGAGTTGCAGCCGGCGGGCCATGAGGACCTGCATGAGGTTGCCGACGTGCAGGCTCGGCGCGGTGGGGTCGAAGCCCACGTAATAGGTGGCGGCACCCCCACCGTCGAGCAGCTCGCGCAGCTCGTCGAGGCCGGTCGAGTCCTGAATGAGGCCACGCCAGAGCAGGTCGTCGGTCAGGGAGTCCCGCCCGGGCGGCGGGAGGCTGCTGTCGGTCACGGTCACCGATTCTCCCCCATGGCCGGCACCGACCCGTACCGGGTTTGGCGCAACCCCACCCCGGTTAGGCTTGCCGCCTGTTGATCGAGGAGGGGTTGCCGTGGAGATTCCGGACCTGACGGGTGGCTTCGTCGCTCTGCTCGGCCTGAAGTTCGAGGAGGCGACCGCCGACCGGGTGGTCATCAGTTGGCAGGTCCGGCCGGAGCTGCACCAGCCGTTCGGCATCCAGCACGGCGGGGTGTACTGCTCGGTGGTGGAGACCGCGGCCAGCGTGGGCGGCTCGCTCTGGCTGGCCGACCGGGGCACCGTCGTCGGCGTGGCCAACCAGACCGACTTCCTGCGGGCGGTACGCGAGGGCGAGCTGACCGCGGTCGGCACTCCGGTGCACCGGGGTCGTAGTCAGCAGCTCTGGCAGGTGGAGATCACCGATGCCGACCAGCGGCTGGTCGCCCGCGGTCAGGTGCGGTTGCAGAATCTCTCCCCCGCCTGATCCCCGGGCGCGGCGCCCCGCTCCGGATCAGCCGCGTGCCTCGTCGAGCACCTGCTCGGCCTCGGCCTCGGCCTCCTCGGGGACCTGGCTGAGCCGTACCTCGGTGATGGCCCGGTGGTCGATGTCGGCCACCATCAGCACCCAACCGTCCATGGTCACGTCCTCGCCGGCGACGGTGGGGATGTGCCCGAGGCGGGCCAGCACCAGCCCGGCGACGGTGGTGTAGTCGCCGTCGGGCCGCGACGGCAGCTCGACGCCGATGTCCGGCAGGTCGTGCACCGGGAAGGTGCCCGGCAGCACCAGGGCGCCGTCCGGGTCGCGGCGCACCGCGTACCCGTCCCGGTCGGTCTCGTCGTAGATCTCCCCGACGATCTCCTCCAGGATGTCCTCCAGCGTCACGATCCCGTCGACGGCGCCCCGCTCGTCCACCACCAGCGCGATGTGCTGTCGCTCGGCCTTGAACTGGCGCAGCGCGTCCACCACCGGCAGTGAGTCGGGCAGCAGCATCGGTGGGCGGGCGATCTCGTCGACCGGCCGGTCGTCCGGCACGCCCACCAGGTCACGCAGGTGGATCACGCCGACCGTGTCGTCCAGGCCGCCGTGGCGGACCACCGGCGCGCGGGAGTGCCCGGTGGCGGCCAGCACGAGCCGCGCGGCCTCCGCGGTGGTCCCGCTGTCGAGCGTGAAGACCCGCAACCGGGGTACGAGCACAGCCCGCAACCGCCGGTCGGCGATCTCCACCGCGCCGGCGATGATGGTGCGCTGCTCCTTGGTGAAGCCGTGGTTGCCGGCGACGATGTCCCGCAGCTCGTCCGGGCCGATCTCCTCGGGCTGGTGCTTCGGGTTGAGCCCGACGAGGCGGACCACCAGGTCGCTGGTGGCGCCGAGCGCCCAGACGGCCGGCCGGGTGAAGCTGGCCAGCAGGTCGAGCGGGCGGGCCACCAGCAGCGCCCACCGTTCGGCGGACTGCATGGCGATCCGCTTGGGGGCCAGCTCGCCGAAGACCAGCGTCACGAAGGTCAGCGCGAGGGTGACGACCACGATCGACACCGTCTCGGCGGCGTTCCCGAACATCCCGAGCAGCGGCACGAGGGGCTTGGCCAGCGAGACGGCCGCGGCGGCGGACGCCAGGAAGCCGGCCAGGGTGATGCCGATCTGGATGGTGGCCAGGAAGCGGTTCGGGTCCTTGGCGAGCCGGGCCAGCACCCGCCCGGCGCGGCTGGTGCGCTCCAACCGCTGGATCTGGCTGTCCCGCAGGGACACCAACGCCATCTCGCTGCCGGCGAAGAGCGCGTTGACGATGACCAGGACTCCGACCAGGGCCAACTGGCCCCCGTAGCTCTGCACGCCCGGTTCGCTCCCTCGTCATGGTGGCGCCGGTCGGCGACCCGCCCGGCTTGCGCGGGTCTGTGCCCCGTCCGGCGCGAGCCGAATCCTGTTCCGGCGAGGCTACGCCGGTTCGGTCGCCGGTGGCGCGGGCAGGTCGAGGACGTACGAGTCGCCCTCCGGGCGGAAACCGAGCCGGTGGTAGTAGGGGGCGACCATCCCGGGTGGGCTGACGACGCGGTGGAAGCCGCGTTCGGTGAAGAGGCGGCTGCGCCGGTAGACGAACTCGCCGGGGGTGAAGTCGCGGAACTTCGGGGTCACGTAGTCCAGGTCGATCTGGGCGACCCCGCGCGACTCGGCGTGCGACAGCACCACCCCGACCACCTCGTCGGCCGTGACCACCAGGAACGCGGAGCGCCCACCCACCGCCGGGTCCCAGCCGAAGCCGGGATTGAACTGGGCGATGTCCGACGCGTGCACCCGCAGCGTGTGGGCGAGGAACTGGTCGTCGACCCCCACCTCCACCACCTGGTAGGTCTGCTCGTCGTGCCGGGTGGCCAGCATCCCGCGCAGGTACCAGATGTTGATCACTGAGAGCACGATGTTGAGCCCCACCATGGGCCAGACCTCGAGCGCGGCGTTGTAGCCGACCAGCACCAGGCTGCCGACGAGGTTGAGCGCGCGCAGCCGCAGGACGCGCGACTGCAGCAGGGACCAGACCAGCACAACGGAGCCGGCCCAGCCGATCAGATCCAGCCAGTTCACTCCGCGAGACTAGTGGCTGCCCTGCTCAGGACCGTCAGCGGGCAGCTCCAGCAGCCATTCCTCGACCTCGGTGCCGCGGCCGTTGGCGTACCCCGAGCCTTCGCCGACCACGATGAAGCCGCACTTGTGCAGCACCGCCAGGGAGGCGGCGTTGTCCTTCGCGGCGCGGGCGTGCACCGGCCGGGGCAGCTCGCGCAGCAGGGCGGCGAGCGCGGCGGTGGCGTGGCCCCGGCCCCAGCGGGCGGGGTCGATCCAGTAGCTGACCTCGGTGCGCTCGTCGACCGGGAAGGCGATCACGTGCCCGACCACCGCACCGTCGACCTCGATGGTGCGGACCCGGTTCGCCGGGTCGGTGAGCACCCGGGCCCAGTGCCGGGCGAACTCGCGGTGGTCGGTCGGGTCCACGGGGCCGAAGGCGGCCATCCGGTTGGCCTCCGGATCCTGCTGGTGCAGGAAGAACTCCACGAGGTCGTCCTCGCGGACCGGGCGTAGCTGCACATCGAAGGTCACCCGACGAGAGTACGCAGCGAACGTGCCCGCGGCGCTCGTCTGCGCGCCCGCGATCGTGCTCGGTCGCGGATGTGGTGGCTCACCACCGTGGCGATGCCACCACATCCGCGGATCGCGCGTGTCCCCGCCGGTCCGGCGGTCAGGAGTCGGCGCGGCCGAGCAGTTGCGCGAAGCTGGTGGTCAGGGCGAACGGGTCGGCCGGCCCGGCTGCGGTCGGGCGCTGCCGGACCAGGTCGGCGAGCTCGCCGCTGGCCCGCTCGATCCGGGCTCGCAGCGCGCCGTCCGCGCTGCCGCCGGACCAGTCCTCGGGTGCGGCGAAGACCGATGTGGGGACGACCACCGCCCGCAGGTAGCTGAACATGGGCCGCAGGGCGTGCTCCAGAGCCAGCGAGTGTCGGGCGGTCCCCCCGGTGGCGCCGATCAGCACCGGGCGGCCGGCCAGCGCCTCGGAGTCGAGGACGTCGAAGAAGGACTTGAACAGGCCGCTGTACGAAGCGCTGAAGATCGGGGTGACGGCGATGATTCCGTCCGCCCCGGTCACCGCGTCGGTGGCCTCGCGCAGCGCGGCCGGCGGAAACCCGGTGAGCATGTTGTTGACCACGTCGTGTGCGTGCTCGCGCAGGTCCACCGAGACCAGCTCGACGTGCTCACCGGCGCGTTCCAGCTCGGCGCGGACGGCCGCGGCGAGCTGGTCGGCGAGCAGTCGGGTGGACGAGGGCTGACTCAGCCCCGCGGAGACCACGGCCAGGGTGCGGCTCATCGGGACACCTCGGGCGCCTTGCCCGTCACGTCGTCGACGGCGTGCACGGTGCTGTCCTTGGCGCCGCCCGCCGCGGCGACCAGCGAGGCGTGGGTGGGCGCCTCGGGCACGTGCACCGGGCGCAGCGCGGCGAACTCCTTGCGCAGCACCGGGACGACCTCCTCGCCGAGCAGGTCGAGCTGCTCCAGCACCGTCTTGAGCGGCAGGCCGGCGTGGTCCATCAGGAACAGCTGCCGCTGGTAGTCGCCGACGTAGTCCCGGAAGCCCAGCGTGCGGTCGATGACCTGCTGCGGGCTGCCCACGGTCAGCGGGGTCTCGCGGCTGAAGTCCTCCAGCGACGGCCCGTGCCCGTAGACCGGGGCGTTGTCGAAGTACGGGCGGAACTCCCGGACCGCGTCCTGCGAGTTGCGCCGCATGAACACCTGCCCGCCGAGGCCGACGATGGCCTGGTCGGCGGAGCCGTGGCCGTAGTGCGCGTACCGCTCACGGTAGAGCCCGACCATCCGCTCGGTGTGCTCCTTGGGCCAGAAGATGTGGTTGGCGAAGAAGCCGTCCCCGTAGTACGCGGCCTGCTCGGCGATCTCCGGGCTGCGGATCGAGCCGTGCCAGACGAACGGGGGCACCCCGTCGAGGGGACGCGGCGTCGAGGTGAACGACTGCAGCGGGGTGCGGTAGCGGCCCTTCCAGTCGACCACGTCCTCGCGCCACAGCCGGTGCAGCAGGTCGTAGTTCTCGATCGCGAGGGGGATGCCGGCGCGGATGTCCTTGCCGAACCACGGGTAGACCGGCCCGGTGTTGCCGCGGCCCATCATGAGGTCGACCCGGCCGTCGGCCAGGTGCTGGAGCATCGCGTAGTCCTCGGCGATCTTCACCGGGTCGTTGGTGGTGATCAGGGTGGTCGCGGTGGAGAGCAGCAGCCGCTCGGTACGCGCCGCGATGTGGCCGAGCATGGTGGTCGGCGACGAGGGCACGAACGGCGGGTTGTGGTGCTCGCCCATGGCGAAGACGTCCAGGCCGACCTCTTCGGCCTTGAGCGCGATGGCGACCATCGCCTTGATCCGCTCATGCTCGGTCGGCTCCCGACCGGTGGTCGGGTCGACCGTGACGTCGCCGACGGTGAAGACTCCGAACTGCATGACCAGCTCCTCGTGTGTCGAACCGGGTTCCGCCATGGCACCCGAACGTTGCGCACAACATATTTGACGCAGCAACTATTCCGGTGGCGGCAGGTGTCCCGGTGGCACCGGTCACCCCCTGATTTCGGACGTGAGGGCGGAAAGTCGACGGGGCTGTGCTCGCTCAGCCGCCAGCGACCGAGGGCAGCACCTGCACTTCGGCATCGTCGGCAACGGGTGTGGCCAGCCCGCCCGAGTGTCGGCAGTCTTCCCCGTCGACGTAGACGTTCACGTAGCGGCGCAGCTCGCCGCGCTCGTCACGCAGCCGTCGGGCCAGCCGCGGGTGCTGGTCGGCCACCTCGTCGAGGACCGCCCGCAGTGTCCCGGTGGCGGTGACGCTCAGGCGGCTGGCGCCGCCGGCCTCGCCGCGCAGCGGGCCGGGCAGCAGCACGGTGACCACTCAGACCACCGAGGCCCGGACGCAGAGCACGTCGGGCAGGTGCGCGGCCACCAGCGACCAGGAGTCGCCCTCATCGCGGCTGGCGTAGACCTCGCCGGACCGGGTGCCGAAGTAGACCCCGCCGGGGGTGGCCTCGTCGGCGCACATCGCGTCGCGCAGCACCGCCGGGTAGAACGGCCCCTCGGGCAGCCCCACGGACAGTGGCTCCCACTTGCCCCCGGCGTCGGCGGAGCGGAACACCCGGCAGCGGTGCTCGGTCGGGAAGCGCTCACCGTCGGCCACCAGCGGGAAGGTCCACACCATGCCGGGCCGCCCCGGGTGGGTCACCATCGGGAAGCCGAAATCGCTGGGCAGCCCGTCGGCGATCGACGACCAGGTGCGGCCGTCGTCGTCGGAGCGGTAGACGCCGTGGTGGTTCTGCGCGTACAGCCGGTCGGGGTTGCCGGAGTCCCGGGCGACCTTGTGCACGCACTGGCCGAACTCGGGCCACTCGTCGGGCAGGAAGTAGGCACGGATGCCGGTGTTGCCCGGCGTCCAGCTCGCCCCGGCGTCCTCCGAGCGGTAGACCCCACCGGTGGACATGGCGACCACCATCCGGGACGGGTCCCGAGGGTGCGGCAGCACGGTGTGCACGGCCTGGCCGCCGAACCCGGCCCCCCACTGCGGGCGGTGCGGGTGATCCCAGAGCGCACGGACCAGCTCGAAGCTGCGGCCGCCGTCGGTGGAGCGGAACAGCGCCGAGGGCTCGGTGCCGGCCCAGACCACGTCCGGCTCGTCGGCGCCGGCCGGCATCAGCTGCCAGACCCGCCCCAGCGTCGCGCCGGTGTCGGCCGGGAAGGCGACCGGGGCCTGGTCGGGTTCCTCCCAGGAGGCGCCGAGGTCGTCGCTGGTGGCGACGCTGGGCCCGAAGTGTGAGCTGGTCATCGCGGCGAGCAGTCGCGGGGTGGGACGGCGGGTGTCGACCGCGACGGCGTACACGCCGGTCATCGGGAAGTGCGGGCCGCTGATCTCCCAGCTACGCCGGTCGTCGGCGCTGGTGGCGAGAAACAGGCCCTTGGCTGTGCCGATCGCGAGCAGCGTTGTCATGGGGTCTCCGAACCGTCGGCGGGCAGGTGCGGTGATTATGGCCACACCCCCCGACGGATTCATCGGGCCACACGCCGTGCCCGCCCGTTCACCGTCGGATGCGGGGCACGTGTCGGCGGTACGCGCTCACGGTGGGCTCGTCAGCGAGCCAGAAGCGCCACGGCAGGTCGAGCGCGCCGGTCACGCCGACGCGCGGCCCGGCGACCACGGTCTCCGCGGGCACGGGCCGCGCCGGGGGACGCAACCGCACCGGCCCGTCGCCGAGCAGGTCCGCGCCGTACGCCGCGCGGTCGATGCCGAGTGCCGAGCAGAGCCGGGCCGGCCCCCGGGCCAGGTCCACGTCCCGCCGGATGGCCGGCCGGCGTTCCCGTGCCGTGGCCAGCCCGTCGACCACCTCACCGGCGCGCAGCAGCACCGCGGCGGCCTCCCCCTCGACTCCGGTGACCACGTTCATGCACCAGTGCATGCCGTAGGTGAAGTAGACGTAGGCGTGCCCGGCCGGCCCGTACATCACCGCGTTGCGCGGCGTCGGCCCCCGGTGCGCGTGCGAGGCCGCGTCACCGCCCGTCCCGGCGTACGCCTCGACCTCGGTGATCCGGACGGTGACCCCGCCGTGGTGCAGCCGGCAGCCCAGCAGCCCGCGCGCGGCCGGCAGCAGTGGGCCAGCGAGCAGCTCCGCCAGGCCGGCTTCGGCACTGCGGTCATCCGGCACGAGCTCCATGACCCGACGGTACCCAGCCTTTCACCCGGCAGCCTCGCTGACGGATCCCACCGGCCACCGGTAGGGCGTCCAGCATTCACCCGTTGGACATCCCACCCACCGAAACGCCGCCGGTGGCCCCCGGGTGTAGCTGGTGTCGTCGCACGGCGCGGCGGCACATTCGACGAGGAGCCACCATGACCGTACGAAGCATCCGTCGGCCCCTACTCACCATCGGTCTGATCGTGGCCGGCGCCACCCTCGCCGTCACCCCGTCCGCCAGTGCCAGCGCCCCGCTGCGGGCGGCTGCCCTGGCTGACGGCGCCCCGTTGACCGCTGTCGCGCTCGGGGGCACCGGCAAGATCGACGCCAGCGGGGCGGCGGTCTTCGTTCCGGTCAGCCTGACCTGTTCGCAGCCGACGCAGGTCGACCTGACGGTGAAGGTCGCTCAGGCAATCGGGGAGTCAGTGCGGACCGGCACGACCACTCGGAAGGTGCCCTGCGACGCGACCACCCAGAAGGTACGGATCGCGGTGACCGCGACCGAGCTCCCGTTCGCTCCCGGCGTGGCGTTCGGCGCCGTGACCGGGAACTCCTGCGACGCGCTGTGCAACTCACTCACTGACGAGCACCGCTTCGAACTGGCGCTCTGAATCGTGGCTGGGGCGGCGCGGCCAACCCCGCGCCGCCCCGCTTCACCAACCTCCCATTCTTCAACGATGTGTTGACAAGAAGGCGTTGATAGGTTGTAGTCGGGTCATGACGACGGATGAGCCCTTCACCGCGCCGGACCCCTCCCGGGCCCGTGCCCACCGCACCCACGACGCCCTGCACCGGATCAGTGAGCGGCACGCCGGCACCGACGCTCGACGGGGGCGCTGGGCCCACCCGTACGTGCTCGACCCCTGGGAGGCGGTGGCACTGGTCACCGCGCTGGCCGCGGGCGGCGCCGAGCGGGAGCCCACGGAGGAGCCGGTCGACGCCGCCGACCTCACCGCCGCGCTCACCCTGCTGCCGCACGTGCGCGCCGAGTTGGACGCCCTGGAGGCGGGGTTGCTGACGCTGGCCCGGGACCGGGGGCTGACCTGGCAGGCGATCGCGTACGGGCTCGGGCTGGGCAGCGCGCAGGCCGCTCGGCAGCGCTACGAGCGGGTCGCGGCCCGCTCCGCCGAGCAGACCGGCTGATCAGCCACGAGACGGACGGCGGGCCGGCACGGCGCGCGCCGACGGGTCGCCGGACGGGCAGACTGTGCGCACGACGAGTCCGGGAGGCACCCATGGAGCGCGCGGAGATGCTGGCGTACTGCCTCGCCAAGCCGGGGACATGGCTCGACCGGCCCTGGGAGGACAGCGAGGTGGTGAAGGTCGGCAGCCGGATCTTCGCGTTCCTCGGCACCGGCGAGGGCAGACCGACGGTCGGCGTGAAGTGCGGGCCGACCCGCGAGGTCGCCGACGAGTGGCTGCACCGCCACCCGGCCGACGCCCAGGTGATGGCCTACATCGGTCGGTCCGGGTGGAACACGCTGCGCCTCGACGGCGCGATCGACGACGAGGAGCTGACCGAGGCGGTCGACGCGTCGTACGACATGGTGGTGGCCAAGCTCCCGAAGCGGGAGCGGCCGACGGCCTGAACCAACCGTGGCGCCGGCGCCGAGCGGTGCCGGCGCCACGGTGACCTCAGCGGGGAACGACCCGCTCGGTGGCCCAGTCCCGCCAGCCGGCCAGCCGGTCGGCGGCGGTGGCGAGCTGGTCGGCGACCGGGCCGGGGCCGGTGGAGCCGGGAGTGGTCCGGGCCGCGAGGGCCGAGCGGACCGAGAGCACGTCGCGCACCGACGGGTCGAGGTGCGCGCTCACCGCGGCCAGGTCGTCGTCGGACACCTCGTCCAGCGCGCAGTCCCGGGCCACGCAGAGCGCCACCAGCCGGCCGGTGATCTCGTGTGCGTCGCGGAACGGCACGTTCTTGCGGACCAGCCAGTCGGCCACCTCGGTGGCCAGGGAGAAACCGACCGGCGCGGCCGCCACGAGACGGTCCACCCGGACGGTCATCGTCGAGATCATCCCCGCCAGGGCCGGCAGCAGCAGCTCCAGGGTGTCGACCGCGTCGAAGGCCGGCTCCTTGTCCTCCTGCATGTCCCGGTCGTAGGTCATCGGCAGGCCCTTGAGCATGGTGAGCACGGTCATCAGACCGCCGACCAGCCGGCCGGACTTGCCGCGGGCCAGCTCGGCGATGTCCGCGTTCTTCTTCTGCGGCATGATCGACGAGCCGGTCGCGAACGAGTCGTCCAGCTCCACCCAACCGAACTCGTGCGAGGTCCAGAGCACCACCTCCTCACCGAGCCGGGACAGGTGCACCCCGATCATGGCGGTGGTGAAGAGGAACTCGGCCACGAAGTCGCGGTCGGCGACGGCGTCCATCGAGTTGGCGAACGACGTCCGGAAACCCAGCTCCTTGGCCACGGCCACCGGATCCAGCGGGAGCCCGGACCCGGCGAGGGCGCCCGCGCCCAGCGGGCTGATCGCCGCCCGATGATCCCAGTCGCGCAGCCGCTCCAGGTCGCGCAGCAGCGGCTGCACGTGAGCCAGCAGCCAGTGCCCGAAGGTGACCGGCTGGGCGTGCTGGAGGTGGGTCATGCCGGGCGCGGCGGTGTCGATGTGCCGCTCGGCCTGCTCGACCAGCGCGTCGGCCAGCTCGACCAGCCGGCTGGCCACCCCCCGGGCGTGATCCCGCAGGTAGAGCCGCAGGTCGGTCGCGACCTGGTCGTTACGGGACCGGCCGGCGCGCAGCTTGCCGCCGAGGCTGCCCAGCCGCTCCAGCAGCCCGCGCTCCAGCGCGGTGTGCACGTCCTCGTCGTCGATGGTGGGGCGGAACGACCCGGAGGCGCAGGCGGCCTCCAGGTCGTCCAGGGCGGCCAGGATCCGGCCCAGCTCCTCCGGGTCGAGCAACCCGGCACCGGCCAGCACCCGGGCGTGCGCCCGGGAACCGGCGATGTCGTACGGGGCCAGGCGCCAGTCGAACTGGACGCTCACCGACAGCCGGGCGAGCGCCTCGGCGGGGCCACCGGCGAACCGGCCACCCCACAGGCTCGTCCGGTTGGTGGCGGCGCTGTTCTCGGTCAGGCTCTTGTCGTCCACGCCACCCATTGTGGTTCCCACGGTCAGGCTCCGCCGACCCGGGCGTCCCGCGCGGCGGCCATGCGGCTGGGCAGACCCCACAGCTGCACGAAGCCCTTGGCCAGGGACTGGTCGAAGGTGTCACCGGTGTCGTAGGTGGCCATCCCGAAGTCGTAGAGGCTCGCCTCGGAGCGCCGGCCGGTGACGGTCGCCCGGCCGCCGTGCAGGGTCAGCCGCACCTCGCCGGAGACGTGCCGCTGCGCGTCGTCGATGAACGCGTCCAGCGAGTCCTTCAGCGGCGAGAACCACAGGCCGTCGTACACCAGCTCACCCCACCGCTGGTCGACGCCCTTCTTGAACCGGGCCAGGTCCCGCTCCACGGTGACCGCCTCCAGCTCCTGGTGGGCGGTGATCAGCGCGATCGCGCCCGGCGCCTCGTACACCTCGCGGCTCTTGATACCGACGAGCCGGTCCTCGACCATGTCGAGCCGGCCGACGCCCTGCGCGCCAGCGCGCCGGTTCAGCTCCAGGATCGCCTGGTACGGGGTGACCGTCTCACCGTCGATGGCCACCGGCATACCGGCGTCGAAGGTGATCACGACCTCGTCGGCGTCGCGGACCTGCGCCGGGTCGGAGGTGTACGAGTAGAGGTCCTCGATGGGGGCGTTCCAGATGTCCTCCAGGAAGCCCGTCTCCACCGCGCGACCGAACAGGTTCTGGTCGATCGAGTACGGAGACTTCGCCGACACGTCGATCGGCAGCCCCTTCTCCTCGGCGAAGGCGATCGCCTTGTCCCGCGTCCAGGCGAAGTCCCGGGCCGGCGCGATGATCTTCAGGTCGGGGGCGAGCGCGTTCAGGCCCACCTCGAACCGGACCTGGTCGTTGCCCTTGCCGGTGCAGCCGTGCGACACGATCGTGCCACCGTACTTGCGCGCCGCGGCCACCAGGTGCTTGACGATCAGCGGCCGGGACAGCGCCGAGACCAGCGGGTAGCGGTCCATGTAGAGGGCGTTGGCCCGGATGGCCGGCAGGCAGTAGTCGGCCGCGAACTCGTCGCGCGCGTCGACCACCTCGGACTCGGCGGCGCCGCAGTCCAGGGCGCGCTGCCGGATGGCGTCGAGGTCCTCGCCGCCCTGCCCCACGTCGACCGCTACCGCGATCACCTCGGCGCCGGTCTGCTCGGCCAGATACGGAATGGCGACGGAGGTGTCCAGACCTCCGGAGTACGCCAGAACGACCCGCTCGCTCATGATGCTGTGTTCCCTTCAACGTTGTCTTCCCGGCGGGCCCAGCCGGTGAGCTTCTCACCGAGCGCGGCCCCGCCGACGGCCTCGCGGGCCACGACGAGGATGGTGTCGTCGCCGGCGATGGTGCCGACGATCTCGGGCAGGCCCGCTCGGTCCAACGCGCTGGCCAGGTAATGCGCTGCGCCCGGTGGGGTACGCAGTACGGCGATGTTGCCGCTGGAGTCCACTCCGTTGAGCAGTTCACGCAGCAGCCGCACCAGCCGGGCGGGAGCCGCCTCGGCGTCGCGCAGCGGCCGGTGGCCGTCCTCGGGAATGAGATAGACGGCGGGGCCGTCGCCGCCGCGGACCTTGACCGCGCCGAGCTCCTCCAGGTCCCGCGAGAGGGTGGCCTGGGTGACGCCGACCCCGTCACCGGCGAGCAGGTCGGCCAGCTCGGTCTGCGAGCGGACCGCCTTGTCGCGGATCAGCTCCACGATCCGGGCGTGCCGGGCGGCGCGGTTCAGTGGGGCGGTCACCGGGTCGCCCCGATCTCGGCGTCGGCGTCGGCGTCGGCGTGAGTGTCGGTGTCGGTGTCGGCGTCGAGGAGGAAGGTCAGCAGCGCCTTCTGGGCGTGCAGCCGGTTCTCCGCCTGGTCGAAGACCGCGCTCTGCGGGCCGTCGAGCACCTCATCGGTGATCTCCTCACCGCGGTGCGCCGGCAGGCAGTGCAGGACGATCGCGTTCGGCGCGGCCTGACCGAGCAACTCCTTGTTGACCTGGTACGGCAAGAACGGGGTGGTCCGGTCCAGGCCGTCGGCCTCCTGACCCATCGAGGTCCAGGTGTCGGTGGCCACCACGTCGGCGTCGCGGACCGCCTGACCCGGGTCGGTGAGCACCCGTACCGAACCGCCGGTGCCCGCGGCGATCTCCGCCGCCCGCGTCACCACGGCCGGGTCCGGCGCGAAACCGGCCGGCCCGGCGATCCGGACGTGCATCCCCGCCATGGCCCCGGCCAGCAGGTACGACTGCGCCATGTTGTTGGCGGCGTCCCCCACATAGGCCAGGGTCCGGCCGGCCGTGCCGCCGCACCGCTCGCGGATGGTGAGCAGGTCGGCCAGCAACTGGCAGGGGTGGAAGCCGTCGGTCAGCGCGTTGATCACCGGGACGCTCGCGCCCGCCGCGACCTCGGCGATCCGGTCGTCGCCGTGGGTACGCAGCACGATGGCCGCGACGTAGCGGGACAGCACCCGGCCCGCGTCCGCGAGAGTCTCGCCCCGGCCGAAGTGGGTGACCTGGGTGTCCACGACGAGGGGGTGACCGCCCAGCTCGGCGATCCCCGCGTCGAACGAGATCCGGGTCCGTAGGCTCTGCTTGTCGAAGAGCACCGCCACCGAACGCGGCCCGACCAGCGGCCGGTGGCCGAAGCGGTCGGCCTTCATCCGCGCCGCCAGGTCGAGCACCGTGGACTGCTCGGCCGGCGAGAGGTCGTCGTCCCGCAGGAAGTGCCGGGTCATGAGGTCGTTCCCGTCGTGGCGGTCGTGGCGGTGCTGGTCGGGGCGGGCGGCGTCAACGTCGTGGAGAGTTCGGCCGGGGCGGAGGCCGTCGCGTCGAGGGCCGCGGGGAGCGCGGCGACGAAGGCGTCCGCCTGGTCGACGGTGAGGATCAGCGGCGGGGCCAGCCGAAGCACGTGCGGCTGCACGGGGTTGACCAGGAAACCGGTCTCCCGCAGCGCCTCGGCGAGCGCCGGGCCCACCGGCGCGGTGAGCACCACGCCGAGCAGCAGACCGGCACCGCGCACGCCGGAGATCAGGGGATGGCCCAGCGCGTCGATCCCCCGGCGCAGCCGCTCCCCGACGCGCTTGACGTGGTCGAGCAACCCCTCGTTGGCGATGGTCGCCACCACGGCGAGGGCGGCGGCGCAGCTGACCGGGTTGCCGCCGAAGGTGGTGCCGTGCGACCCGGGGCCGAGCAGATCGGCAGCCGGCCCGAAGGCCAGGCAGGCACCGAGGGGCAGCCCGCCACCCAGCCCCTTGGCCAGGGTGATGACGTCCGGATCCACGCCCTCGGCCTGGTGGGCGAACCAGTGCCCGGTACGCCCGATGCCGGTCTGCACCTCGTCGAGCACCAGCAGCGCGCCGTGCCGGCTGGTGATCCGCCGGGCCGCGGCGAGGTAACCGGCCGGTGGAACGACCACGCCGTTCTCGCCCTGGATCGGCTCCAGGATCACCATGGCGGTGGCGTCGGTGACCGCCTCCTCGAGGGCGGCGACGTCGCCGTAGTCGACGTGTGTCACCTCGCCGGGGAGCGGGCGGAACGGGTCGGCCTTGGCCGGCTGGCCGGTCAACGCGAGAGCACCCATCGTGCGGCCGTGGAAACCACCCCGGGTGGCGACCACCTGGGTGCGGCCGGTACGCCGGGACAGCTTGAACGCCGCCTCGTTCGCCTCCGCGCCCGAGTTCGCGAAGAAGACGCGCCCGGACCGGCCAGCGAGCGCCAGCAGCAGCTCGGCCAGCGCGACCGGCGGCTCGGCGACGTAGAGGTTGGACACGTGGCCGAGGGTGGCGACCTGCTTCGACACGGCAGCCACCACGGCCGGGTGGGCGTGCCCGAGGGCGTTCACCGCGATGCCGCCCACCAGGTCGAGGTATTCCCGACCGGCGTCGTCGACCACCACGGCCCCCGCGCCGGAGACCAGCGCCAGCGGCGGCGTGCCGTAGTTGTCCATCATGGACTGACCCCAGCGCTGTTTCAACGTGCTCATGACGCGATCACCATGGTTCCGAACCCTTCCGAGGTGAAGACCTCGAGCAACGTGGAGTGCGCAACCCGGCCGTCGACGACGTGCGCGGCGGGAACTCCCCCGCGCACCGCCCGCAGGCAGGCCTCCATCTTCGGCACCATCCCCGACTCGAGGCTGGGCAACAGCGTGGCCAGGTCGTCCGCGGCGATCTCGGAGACCAGGCTGGTGGTGTCCGGCCAGTCGGCGTACAGACCAGGCACGTCGGTGAGAACGACCAGCTTGCGGGCCTGCAACGCCACGGCCAGCGCGGCGGCGGCGGTGTCCGCGTTGAGGTTGTGCAGCACCCCGTCGGCGTCCGGCGCGACCGTGGAGATCACTGGAATCCGGCCGGCCGCGAGCAGATCGGTCACCGCGGACACGTCGACCGACGCGACGTCCCCGACCTGGCCGATGTCGACCGGCTCGCCGTCGACGTACCCCGGACGGCGCACCGCCGTGAGCAGCCGCGCGTCCTCGCCGGAGAGCCCGACGGCGTACGGGCCGTGCGCGTTGATCAGACCGACCAGTTCCCGGCCCACCTGCCCGACCAGCACCATCCGGACGACGTCCATCGCCTCGGCGGTGGTCACCCGCAGGCCACCACGGAACTCACTGGTGATGCCGAGCCGGCCCAGCATGGCGGAGATCTGCGGACCGCCGCCGTGCACCACCACGGGCTTGAGGCCGACGCACCGCAGGAAGACGATGTCCGCGGCGAACGCCCGCTGCAGCTCGGGGTCGATCATGGCATTGCCGCCGTACTTCACCACCACGGTGGAGCCGGCGAACCGCGCCAGCCAGGGCAGCGCCTCGATCAGCGCTTCCGCCTTGACCTGGGCACGGGTGAGGTCGGTGCTGAGGCTCACGCTCATGTCGAGTAGGCCGAGTTCTCGTGCACGTACGCGTGCGACAGGTCGTTCGTCCAGATCGTCGCGGCCGCCGTACCGGCGTGCAGGTCGATCCGGATGGTCGCGTCCCGCCCGGTCAGGTCGACCTTCGAGCGGTCCTCGGCGGCGGCACCGTCGCGGCACACCCACACCCCGTTGACCGCCACGTCGACCCCGTCCGGCTCGAACGCGGCGGCGGTGGTGCCAACCGCGGCGAGGATCCGGCCCCAGTTCGGGTCGTTGCCGAACAGGGCGGTCTTGACCAGGTTGTTGCGGGCCACCGCCCGGCCCACCTCGACCGCGTCGTCCTCGTCGGCCGCGCCGACCACGTCGATGGCGATCTGCTTGGTGGCGCCCTCGGCGTCGGCGATCAACTGCTGGGCCAGGTCGTGACAGGCCTGGGTCACCGCGGCGGTCAGCTCGGCCGGGGTCGGCTCGATGCCGCTCGCGCCGCTGGCCAGGAGCAGCACCGTGTCATTGGTGGACATGCAGCCGTCCGAGTCGACCCGGTCGAAGCTGACCCGGGTGGCCGCGCGCAGCGCCTCGTCGAGCAGCGCCGGGCCGGCCACCGCGTCCGTGGTCAGCACGCAGAGCATGGTGGCCATCCCCGGCGCGAGCATCCCGGCGCCCTTGGCCATACCGCCGACCGTCCAGCCGCTGCCGGCGGCCACCGTGGTCTTCGGCCGGGTGTCCGTGGTCATGATCGCCTCGGCGGCGGCCGGACCGCCGCCACGGGACAGCCCGCGGATCGCCGAGCGCACACCGGGCAGCAGCTTCGGCATCGGCAGCCGCTCGCCGATCAGCCCGGTGGAGCAGACCGCCACCTCCCCGGCGCCGAGGATCAGCCGTGGGCTGACCGACGTCAGCGCCGCGGCGGTGTGCTCGGCGGTCGCGTGCGTGTCCTGGAAGCCGGCCGGGCCGGTGCAGGCGTTGGCGCCGCCGGAGTTGAGCACCACCGCGCGGACCACGCCGCCGTTCACGACCTGCTGGGTCCAGAGCACGGGAGCGGCCTTGACCCGGTTGGTGGTGAAGACCCCGGCGACGCCCGCGTCGGGGCCGTCGTTGACCACGAGCGCGACGTCGGCGCCGCTGGTCTTCAAACCGGCCGCCACCCCGGCCGCCCGGAACCCCCGAGGAGCGGTGACGCTCACGGTGCCACCCCCCACACGGACAGGCCCGTCGTCTCCGGCAGGCCGAGCATCAGGTTGGCGTTCTGCACGGCCTGGCCGGCGGCGCCCTTGCCCAGGTTGTCGAGTGCGCTGAGCACGATCAGACGACCGGAGTCCACGTCGACGGTGGCCTGCAGGTGACAGGAGTTCGAGCCGAGCGTGGCGGCGGTGTGCGGCCAGCGGCCTTCCGGCAGCACGTGCACGAACGGCGCGTCCGCGTACGCCTGCGCCAGCACCTGCTGGGGGTCGACGCCGGCGGTCGGCACCGCGGTCACGGTGGCCAGGATGCCGCGCGGCATCGGCGCCAGGACCGGGGTGAACGACAGGCCGCTCGCCCCGGTGGCCTGCTTGATCTCCGGCACGTGCTGGTGGGTGCCGACCCGGTACGGCGACAGGTCGCCCATCACCTCGCTGGCCAGCAGGTGCGGCTTGGCCGCCCGACCGGCGCCGGACGTGCCGGAGGCGGCGACCACCACCACGTCGGCGGGGCTGGCCGCGCCGGCCGCGATGAGCGGCGCGAGGGCCAGGGTGATCGCGGCGGCGTAGCAGCCGGTGTTCGCCACCCGGGTGGAGCCTGCGATCAACTCCCGCTGACCGGGCAGCTCGGGCAGGCCGTAGGTCCACTGGCCGGCGTGGGTGCCGCCGTAGTACTGGGCCCAGGCGTACGGGTCGGCGAGCCGGTGGTCGGCGCCCAGGTCGACGACCCGGACGTCGGGCGCGAGCTGAGCGGCCAACGCCGCCGACTCGCCATGCGGCAGGGCCAGGAAGACCAGGTCCGCGTCGCCCAGCGTCGTCGGATCGGTCGCGCCGAGCACCAGGTCGAGCCCGGTGAGCTGCGGGTGTACGACGTCGACCCGGTGCCCGGCCTGGCTGTGCGCCGTGGCGGCAACCAGCTCGAACTCCGGGTGCCCGGCGACCAGGCGCAGCAACTCGCCCCCGGCGTAGCCGCTCGCACCGGCGACCGCGACTCGGATTCCCATACTCACCCCCGTATGACTATGCAACGAAGGCTAGCAAGCATGGTCGGGGCGCTGCAAACTAATACCGCCCACTGCATGGGAATGTTGTGCGTGACGCCGGACACCGCCGGCCCCCGGCGCGCGGG
Source organism: Micromonospora sp. CPCC 205539 (assembly GCF_036906815.1). Taxonomy (NCBI): domain Bacteria; kingdom Bacillati; phylum Actinomycetota; class Actinomycetes; order Micromonosporales; family Micromonosporaceae; genus Micromonospora; species Micromonospora sp. CPCC 205539. The sequence continues at coordinate 19,358 of NZ_JBAKHW010000059.1, forward strand.
CTGAGGGGCCGGCCTTGATCGACAGGAGATCACCAATATCGGGGCACCCAGCGCGTGGGATACCCCGATATCGGCGATCTGAAGTTGATCGTGGGGAGACCAGACGGGTTAGAGCCGGCCCTCCGCGACGGCCCGGCTCACCCAGGGGACGACCTCGTCGAGCATCACGTCCAGCGACGTGGTCGCCGTGAACCCGAGCACCTCGCGCGCCTTGGTGACGTCCGGCACCCGCTTCTGCACGTCGTAGCGGAACGGCTCGTCGCTGACGTACCGGAAGGGTTCGTCCGGGCCCTTGATCTTGTGCCAGATCAGCTCGGCCAACTCCAACACACTGGTCGACTCCGCGGTCGACAGGTTGAAGTCGTTGTTGTGCGCGGCCGGGTGCTCGATCGCGGTCGCGATCCCCCGGGCCAGGTCGCCGCCGTACGTGTAGTGCCGCACCTGGTTGCCCTCGCCCAGAATGTGCAGCGGATCCTGCCCCTTGACGATCTTCTGCACGAGATCGGGAACGACGTGCGACATGGCCAGCTTCACGTTGCCCGACAGCACCTCGGCCTGACCGAGCGCCCGCCCCTCGCCGACGCCCACGCAGTTGAACGGCCGGACGATCGTGTACGGCACCTGGTACTGCTCCCAGGCGGCCCGGGCGTAGTACTCCACGGCGAGCTTCTGGAACCCGTACGACGACAGCGGCGGCGGGATCTGCCGCTCGTCGCCCTCCCGGCTCGGCCAGTGCTCGGTCGACTCGAAGACCATCGAGGAGGAGAGGTACGTGACCTTGGTGAGCTGCCCGTCCCGGTGCGCTCGGATCGCCGCGTCGCAGGTCGCCGCCATGATCCGCTCGTTGGTGGCGAGCAGGTCGTAGGCGTAGGCGTGGAAGTAGGAGATCCCGCCGATCATCGCCGCGCCGGCCACCAGGTGGTCGCAGCCGTCCAACAGACCGGTGAGCAGGTCGACGTCGCGGGCGTCGCCCTCGACGAACCGGTAGCGGGGGTGGTCGTCATAGCTGTGGGTCACCGGCCCGTACTTCGAGAAGTTGTCGATCCCCACCACCTCGTGGCCCCGGTTCAACAACTCCTCGACGAGGTAGCCGCCGATGAATCCGGCCGAACCAGTTACCAGGACCTTCGCCACGTGCGCTCCTATCCGGTCTTCTCGTACTCGGTGCTCTCCCGCGGCGCGGGCACCGCCCCCGCGGCCGCCGCCCCCGCGGCCGCCGCCCGGGCCGCCAGCTTCGCCCGGCTCAGCCGCCGACCGTAGGCGAAGAAGTACCAACGCAGGTAACCGGGGAGGAAGCGACCCAGGTCGAAGTGCGACTCCCCCAGCGGCCGGTCCAGCCAGATGGTCGGGATCTCGGCCACCGGCAGCCGCAGCCGGGTCGCCTTGGCGGTCAACTCCAGGCCGATCTCGAATCCGGTCCGGGACTCGATGCCCACCTCGCGGACGAAAGCCGTGTCGTACGCCTTGAAGCTGTTGGTGGCGTCCCGGGTGCCGACCCGGGCGAAGGTGTAGAGGCTGCGCCCGGCCCACCGCGACATCATCCGCTTCAGCCGCGGCCCGCCCACCTGCTGCCCGCCGGGCATGTACCGCGAGGCGGCGGCGACCACCACCCCCCGGTCCACCAACCGGGCCAGCTCGTCGATCTGGCGCGGGTCGTCGCAGCCGTCGGCCATGGTGACCACCGCGACGGGGGCCTTGGCCGCGTCGACCCCGAACCGGATCGCGTTCGCCGGCCCCCGCCCGTACGTGTTGAGCACCGCCCGGACCCGGGGGTCCGTGCGGGCGATCTGCTCGGCGTACGGGACGGTGGTGTCCTCCGGCATGTCGTGCACGATGAGCACCTCGGCCGGCAGCAGCATCTCCCGCAGCATCCGCTCCAGGCAGCGGACGATCGCGGCGCCCTCGTTGTAGACCGGGACGATGACCGACACGCGTGGCGTCACACCCGCACCCCCTGTCCGGTCAACCCCCACATGTCGACCAGGGGGATGTCGGTCTCCAGCCGGGCGTACTGCTCGTGCGGGGCGGCGATGACCAGCAGGTCGGCGCGGCGCAGCACCTCGGGCAGGTCGACGAAGCGCTCGTCGACCACGTACGGGTCGGTGCAGAGCGTCTCCCGGGTCTTCAGCGCCAGGATCTTGCGCAGCTTGTACGCCAGGCTCTCCCGCGGGTCGTCGCTGCCGCCCTTGAACGCCATACCGAGGATGCCGACGGTCATCTCGGACAGGTCGAACCGACTCTCCAACCGGGACACCAGGTACAGCGGCAGCCCCTCGTTGATCAGCATGGCCGAGTGGCCGAGCACGAAGTTGTTCCGGTTGAACGCGGCCAACTGCATGGTGTCCTTGAACAGGCACGGCCCGGCGGCGAAACCGGGCATCGGCAGGTCCGCCGCGCGCGGGTAGTCGTACGCCACGGCGTGCCGGATCCGGGCGAAGTCGAGCCCGAAGTCGTTGGCCATCATCCAGAACTGGTTGGCCGTGGCGAACTTGATGTAGCGCCAGGTGTTGGTGAACAGCTTCGCCAGCTCCGCCTCCTCCGGCTCCAGCGGCACGATCTGCTCGGTGAGGTGCCGGAAGAGCTTCTCCGCGCGGGCCAGCGCCGAGGGCGTCCGAGCCGCCACGATCTGCGGCAGCGCGAACAGCTCGGTCATCGCCCGGCCCTCGGCGATCCGCTCGGGGCAGAACGCCACGTCGGCGCGGATGCCCTTGCCGGCCAGCAGCTTCTCGGTCAGCGCGGTCACTCCCGGGTAGACGGTGCTGCGCAGCACCACGAGCTGCCCGTCGCGCAGGTGCTCGGCGCACCGCTCCAGGGCTCTCGGCACCGCCCCGAGGTCCGGGTTGAGGTGCTCGTCCACCGGCGTGCCGACGACCACCACCAGGTGCTCGGAGCTGCCCACGCTGGCCGGGTCGGTGGTCGCTCGCAGCCGCCCGGCGGCGACCGCCTCGGCCAGCGGCTCCGCGGCGCCGGGCTCCGCGAACGGGAGACGGGCCGCGTTCACCGTGGCCACCGCGTCGGCGTTGATGTCGTACAGCACGACGGAGAGGCCGCGGGCGGCGAAAGCGATGCCCAGCGGCAGACCCACCCGGCCGCAGCCGCCGACGATGCAGACGTCGGCCGTCGTGACCTGCGCGGCCCGATCCTCGGACATGGATCAACTCCCATGGGGGTGGTGGGGGTGTACCGGTGGTCGCCGGAATCCAAGCAGGCTAACCGCTCGGACGTGACTCGCGGGTAACCGAACATTCCGTGGCCGATGCCCGTTCGGCCGAGGCGCGACGTCAGCTCGTCGGCGGAACCATCGTTCCGCTCCCCCCTGACCCGTCACTCAAGAACCGCCATCACCTGTCGGTGACCACATCGTCCACCTGCTCGGCGGCCACCGGTAAGTTGACCGTCATGACTGACGTCGAGGAGCAGAAGAGCCTCCGTCCGCCCCTCGCGGCCGGCGAGGCCGCCACCCTGCTGGGCTTCCTGGAGCGGCAGCGCGCGACTCTGGCGTGGAAGTGCGGCGGCCTGGACGAGGCCGGGCTCCGGGCCACACTCGCGCCGTCGTCGATGTCGCTGGGCGGGCTGCTGAAGCACCTGGCCCACATCGAGGACGACATCTTCTCGTCCTGGCTGCTCGGCCGGGACGCCGGTCCGCCGTGGGACACCGTGGACTGGGACGCCGACCCCGACTGGGACTGGGAGTCCGCCGCAAGGGAGTCGCCGGAGCAGCTCGTGGCCCTCTGGCAGGCGGCGGTGGGCCGATCCCGCGCGATCGTCGCCGACGCGCTCGCGGACGGTGGTCTGGAGCAGCTGGGCCGGTTCCGCAACTCCCGCGGTGAGTCGCCCAGCCTGCGGTACATCCTGATCACCCTCATCGAGGAGTACGCGCGCCACGTCGGCCACGCGGACCTCATCCGGGAGTCGGTGGACGGGCTCACCGGGGAGAGCCCGTCCGACTGACCGGTCCGTCCTACGCCCGCCCGAGCTTCGCCGTGGACTCCGAGGGGCGCGTCTGCTCGTCGGCGACCGCGTGCTCGCTGGCCCAGGCTGCCGCCGTCGGGCCGGTCAATCTGAGCGCGATCGATCACCACGCCGAGCAGCCCGGGCCAGCGCATTCGCCGGGCCAGCACCCGGTCACCGGGAGCCGCAGCGTCGGCTCCATACCGCGCCCGTACCACCGCGACCAGCAGTAGGTGCCGGCGGGCCCAGAGCAGGCCGGCGGTGGCCGCCGCGAGAACGGCAGCCACCGCCAGCAATTCGAGCACGGGACGAGCTACGCGCCCCGCAGGGTGGCGCCGAGGCGCTCCGCCGCGACGGCGACCGCCGCGTCCCGGGCGGCCACCGCCTCCTCGACGGTCAGCGTGCGGTCCGGAGCGCGGAAGGTCAGCTTGTACGCCAACGACCGGCGCCCCTCCCCGAGCTGCGCGCCGGCGTACACGTCGAAGAGCCGCACGTCCTCCAGCAGCTCGCCGGCACCCGCCTCGAGCGCCCGGCGCACCTGCTCCGCCGGCACCGAGTCGGCCACCACCAGGGCCACGTCGATCAGCGCCGGCGGGAAACCGGAGACCGCCGGGGCGGGCGTCACCGGCGCGGCCGGCAACGCGTCCAGGTCGAGTTCCATGGCGCTGGTACGGCGGGGCAGCTCCAACGCGGCCACCACCGCCGGGTGCAGCTCACCGGCGTACCCGACGACCGTGCCGTCGACCCGCAGCTCGGCGCAACGGCCGGGGTGCCACGGGGCGTGCTCGGCGGCGCGAACCTCGACCCGCTCGTCGGGGATCCCGGCGGCGGCCAGCACGTCGCGGGCCGCCTCGATCGCGTCCGCCCAACCGGCCGCCCGACCCGGACCCCACCAGCCGGCCGGGTCGAGGTCGCCGCTCAGCACCGCCGCGACGTGCACCGGCTGGGCCGGCACCACGGCGTCGGCGGCGGCGAACTCCGCGTCGGTGGGGCGCCGGTCGACGCCCATCGCCGGCGGGCTGCCGGCACCGACCCGCGGGTGGAAGACCGCGCCGACCTCGTAGAGCGCGAGGTCACGGTGACCCCGGCCGAGGTTGCGCTTGAGGATGCCGAGCAGCGGGCCGAGCAGCGTGGTGCGCAGCAGCGGCTCCTCCTCGGACAGCGGGTTGGCCAGCCGCACCGCGGGCCGACGCGGGTCGTCGGCCGGCAGGCCGAGCAGATCGGCCAGCTCGGTCGCCACGAACGGGTGCGCGAGCACCTCGACGTACCCCCGCTCGGCCAGCGACACCGCGACCGCCCGGCGGCGACGCTGCCGCGCGGTCAGACCACGGCCGGGGGGCGCGGTGGGCAGCACCGACGGCACGCGGTCGTACCCGTCGAGGCGGACCACCTCCTCGACCAGGTCGGCCGGGTCGGTCAGGTCGGGCCGCCAGCTCGGCGGGGTGACGCTGAGCGCGACCCCCGCGCCGCTGGCCACGCCGACCGCGCCCGGGTCCTCGGCCAGCCGGTCCGCGCCCTGCGCGACCGTGCAGCCGACCTGTTCGAGCAGGGCCACCACCCGCGCCGGCGGGTAGGTGACCCCGACCCGCCGGGTGGGCAGATCCGCGGGCAGGCTGATCGGGGTACGCGGACGGACGTGGTCGATGTCCAGGATCTCCGCGCCCGGGGTGCCGCCGCCGTGCTCGGTGAGCAGCCGCACGGCCCGCTCCAACGCGACCAGTGGCAGGGCCGGGTCGACGCCCCGCTCCCAGCGCTTCGCGGCCTCGCTGAACAGCTTGTGCCGACGGGCGGTACGCCCCACCATCGCCGGGTCCCAGTGCGCCGCCTCGAAGAGCACGTCGGTGGTGCCGCCGACGACCTCGCTGGTCTCGCCGCCCATCACCGCGGCGAGCGAGATCGGCCCACTGTCGTCGCAGATGACCATGTCGTCCGCGGTGAGCACCCGGTTGACCCCGTCCAGCGTGGTCAGCTTCTCCCCCGGCTCGGCGCGACGGACCACCAGTGGCCCGGCGATCCGGTCGGCGTCGAAGGCGTGCATCGGCTGGCCCAGCTCGAGCATCACGTAGTTGGTGATGTCGACCGGCAGCGAGATGCTGCGGATGCCGGCGGTGGTGAGCCGCTGCTGCATCCAGGACGGCGTGGGCGCGGTCGGGTCGACGCCGCGGACCAGGCGCGCCGCGAACCGGTCGCAGCCGACCGGGTCGCGCACCTCCACCGGGTACGCCGGCGCGTCGGTGCCGCCCGGCGCGGGCACCAGTGCCGGGTCACGCAACGGAACGTCGAACGCGTGCGACAACTCCCGGGCCAGGCCGCGCAGGCTCAGCGCGTACCCCCGGTCCGGGGTGATCTCCAGCTCGAACACGACGTCATCGAGGCCGACCACGGCCCGCGCGTCGTCGCCCGGCTTGGCCCCCACGTCGGGGGGCAGCACGATGATGCCGGAGTGGTCGTCGCCCAGGCCCAGCTCCTTCGCCGAGCAGATCATGCCGGCGGAGTTGTGCCCGTACGTCTTGCGGGCGCCGATGGCGAAGCCGCCGGGCAGCACACCGCCGGGCAGGATCACCACCACCCGGTCACCGGGGGCGAAGTTGCGCGCCCCGCAGACGATCTCCTGCGGCTCGCCGGTGCCGTTGGCGTCGCCCACGTCGACCCGGCAGAACCGGATCGGCTTCTTGAAGCCGGTCAGCTCCTCGATCTCACGGACCTCGCCGACGACGAGCTGACCGGTGATGGTCTCCCGGAGGTCCACCACGGACTCGACCTCGATGCCGAGGTCGACCAGCGCCTGCTCCAGGTCACCGGTGGGCAGGTCGGCGGGGAGGTCGACGTACTCCCGCAGCCAACTGACAGAAACTCGCATGACGTCAGACCACCGTTCCCGTGTCTCGTACCCGCATCGCCTACGCCCCGGTCCCGAGCCCGCGGCTGAACCGCACGTCGCCCTCGAAGAGATGGCGGATGTCGCTGACCCCGTGCCGGACCATCAGGGTCCGGTCGATGCCCATGCCGAACGCGAATCCGGAGTAGACCTCCGGGTCGACACCGCAGGCACGCAGCACCCGCGGGTTGACCATTCCGCAGCCACCCCACTCGACCCACTGCGGGCCGTCGCGGTGCTCCGGGAACCAGACGTCGAACTCCGCCGACGGCTCGGTGAACGGGAAGTAGTGCGGCCGCCACCGGGTCTTCGCCTCCGGGCCGAACATCGCCCGGGCGAAGTGGTCGAGGGTGCCCCGCAGGTGCGCCATGGTGATGCCCTTGTCCACGACGAGGCCCTCGGCCTGGTGGAACACCGGGCTGTGCGTGGCGTCGATCTCGTCGGTGCGGTAGACGCGGCCGGGCACGATCACGTAGATCGGCGGCTTGCGGCTGAGCATGGTGCGCGTCTGCACGGTGGACGTGTGCGTCCGCAGCACCAGGCCGGAGCCCTCCGGTGCGATGTGGAACGTGTCCATCAACCCGCGCGCCGGGTGGTCGGCGGGGATGTTCAGCGCGTCGAAGTTGACCCACTCCAGGTCGACCTCGGGCCCCTCGGCCACCTCGTAGCCCATCCCCACGAAGAGGTCGCTGATCGACTCCATCAGGGTGCTCAAAGGGTGCCGGGCGCCACGTGGACGTCGGTCGTAGGGCAGGGTGACGTCCACCCGCTCCTCGACCAGCACCCGCTCGGCCTGCTCGCGCTCCACCACCTCCGCGCGCTCGGCGTACGCGGACTCGATCGCCCGGCGGGCCTCGTTGACCCGCTTGCCAGCGTCGGACTTTGCGGCCGGCGGCAGCGCGCCGATCTCCCGACGGGCCAGCGAGACCGGTGACCGGTCACCCAGGTGCGCGGGGCGCAGCGCGGTCAACGCGTCCGGGTCGGCGGCGGCGGCGAACGCCTTCGCGGCGTCGGCCACAGCCTCGGCCAGGGCGGCGGGGTCGAGCAGGGCGACCTGCTTCGGGTCGTACGGATCGTTGCGGTAGCTCATGGCGTACGGGCACTCCCTCACGGCGGCGCCAGCCCTCACCGGGGCGGCTAGGCGAGTCTACGGACGCGCGGCTGTGCCGCAGCCCGCCGGTAGGAGTTGCGCAGGGAGCAGGTCAGGCCTGCCGCCCGCCGACACCGGCGGGCTGGCTAAACGAACGCTGTTGCGCGTTCATCGACGGACGCTCTCCCCTGCTGTCTGTCGCGCCGGGTGCGGACACCACCGTCAGCGCTGTGCTCTCGCTGAAGCGTACAGGCAGACCGCCGCGGCGGCAGCCAGGTTGAGGCTCTCCGCGCGCCCGTAGAGCGGCACTCGCACCGTGGTGTCGGCGGCGGCGGTCAACCCCTCGGGCAGCCCGTGCGCCTCCGACCCGAACAGCCAGGCGGTGGGCCCGACGAGCCGACCGTAGTCGGTCAGGTCGTCGAGGTCGCTGTCGCCGTACCCGGTGGTGGCGAAGATCGACAGCCCGGCGGCGCGCAGCGCGTCGACCACAGCGACCGGGTCGCTGGCGCGCACCACGTCGACGTGGAAGAGGCTGCCGGCCGAGGCCCGCACACACTTACCGTTGTACGGGTCGACGGCGTCTCCGGCGAAGATCACCGCACCCGCACCGGCCGCGTCGGCGGTGCGCAGCACGGTGCCGGCGTTGCCCGGGTCACGGATCTCGGCGAGCACCGCCACCAGCCGGGGCGCACCCGCGAGGGCCTGCTCCAGTGAGACGTCCACGTGCCGGCAGACGGCGACCAACCCCTGTGGGGCGACGGTCTCGGTCAGCGCCGCGAGGGCATCGTCGGTCACCTCGGAGACCGGCACGTCGGCGCGGGCCGCCGTCGCGGCCAACTCCGGGTACCTGTCGAGCGCGGTGGGCGTACCGAACAACTCGGTGACCACCTCCGGCCGCGCGAGGGCCTCGCGGACCGCCTGCGGGCCCTCGGCCAGGAAACGGCCGGTGGCGTCGCGGTCCCGGCGGCGTTGCAGGCGGCGGGCGGCGACAACCCTGGGGGTACGCGGGGTGAAAGCCATGGTGTGCGCTCCTCCGGCACGATTGAGGCGCCCCCCGGACGGCGATGCCGACACGGGAGACGCCTCGCTCAGGTGCGTGGGGATCAGGCGGCCTGAGCCGCCGCGCCGCCGGTGCCCTCGGCCGCGACCGCGGCCCGGGCCAGCTCGACGATCGCCGCGAAGGCGGCGGCGTCGTTGACGGCCAGGTCGGCCATGATCTTGCGGTCGACCTCGATGCCGGCCAGACGCAGGCCCTGGATCAGACGGTTGTAGGTCATCCCGTTGGCCCGGGCGCCCGCGTTGATCCGCTGAATCCACAGCTGCCGGAAGTCGCCCTTGCGGTCGCGACGGTCCCGGTAGGCGTACTGCATCGAGTGCAGCACCTGCTCCTTGGCCTTGCGGTACAGCCGGGAGCGCTGACCGCGGTAACCGCTCGCGGACTCCAGCAGGGTACGACGCTTCTTCTGGGCGTTTACAGCCCGCTTGACGCGTGCCATCTCAACTCCTAATTACGTAAAGGTGGCGCGCGTCAGCGGCCGAGCAGCTTCTTGATGCGCTTGACGTCGGCCTTGGCCAGCACGACCGTGCCGGTCAGCCGGCGGGTCTGGGTGGAGGGCTTCTTCTCCAGGTTGTGGCGGAGGCCGGCCTGCTGGGCAACGATCTTGCCCTTGCCGGTCACCTTGACCCGCTTACCCATACCCGTGTGGCTCTTCATCTTCGGCATGTGGAACGCCTCTCCCCTGTTACTCGCCGTTGGTGTCGGCGACGGTGCCGGTGTCACCGGCTGTTGCGGTCTCGCCGACCGCCACGGTCTCATCGGCGCCCGGGGCGGACTCGTCCGCGGCCCGGTCGCGAGGGCCAACGCGGGACGCCGTAGCGGCGACCGCGGAGGCCTTGACGGCCCGGTGCGGAGCGAGAACCATGATCATGTTTCGGCCGTCCTGCTTCGGAGCGGCCTCGACGTAGCCCAGTTCCGTGATCTCGGATTCGAGCCGGCGCAGGAGCCGGTAGCCCAGCTCCGGGCGGCTCTGCTCGCGACCGCGGAACATGATCGTCACCTTGACCTTGTCGCCCGCCTTGAGGAACCGCACCACGTGACCCTTCTTGGTCTCGTAGTCGTGCGGGTCGATCTTCGGTCGAAGCTTCATTTCCTTGATGACGGTCTGCTGCTGGTTACGCCGCGCTTCGCGCGCCTTGAGTGCGCTCTCGTACTTGAACTTGCCGAAGTCCATGAGCTTGCACACCGGCGGGCGCGCCATCGGCGCAACCTCGACCAGGTCCAGATCGACGTCCGCAGCCAGCTGAAGGGCGCGCTCCAGCGGGACGATGCCCACCTGCTCACCCTCGGGGCCGACCAGTCGGACCTCACGTGCCCGGATCTGCTCGTTCACGCGTGGTTCGACGCTGATGGGGCCTCCTCGAGTCGTTTCTGCTCTGTTGCCGACCCCCGCGGCTCCCGGGTGGGAACCGACCCGGAAAGCAGAAGGCCCCGGCGCATGCCAGGGCCCGCTCGACCGGTCAGCACGATCACAAGGATCGCGCATCCGGCACCGGGACATGCCCGGAACCGGGGACCGGACCCGGCCACCGTGGCGGCGACTCGGGTGGGAGCAGGCGCTCCGCTTTCGTGGCTGTCTGCTCGCACGCGGAGACAGCCTGGTCGACTCGACAACACTACACCCGGGCCCGGTTCACCCTCAAACCGGGCACCCGACCGTCTCGTCGGCCCGTCGCCCGAGGCCCCGCGCGCCGCGCCGCACCGCCCCGCCCTGCGCCCTGGCGGGCGGGGCGGCGGGCGCCCCGGCCGCGCCGCTGC
>NZ_JBAKHW010000060.1:0-29962 GCF_036906815.1 Micromonospora sp. CPCC 205539
CGGGGCGCGGGGCGCGCGGGGCGCGTGACGGGCGCGGGGCGCGCGGGGCGCGTGACGGGCGCGGGGCGCTGACGGGCGCGGGGCGCTGACGGGCGCGGGGCGGGGCCGGGGGGCTTACCTCATGCCGCGTAGGGCGGTCTGTAGGCGTTCCTGAGTGCGGCGGCGGCGTTCGTTGCTGGCGCCGAGCACCAGCAACAGGATGCCCACCGGGATCAGCGCCAGCCACGGGCCGAGGCTGAACAGCGCATGGATCGCGGCGATCGCGGTGACCGACGCGCCGACGATCACCGGTGCCTGCTGTCGGCTCGACGAGCCGAAGATCAGCACCGCCACGGCGCCGAGCAGCAGGAGCATCTGTCGCACCGTGCTGGATTCGGTGGCCAGCACGATCGCCAGGGTCGGCACGAATGCGGCGACCAGCGCCGGCCCGTACGCCACCCAACTGCTCAGATCCGGTCGGTGGCGCAGCTCCAGCACGCCGACCACCAGGGCCAGCGCGGCGAACGGCAGCGTGTACGCCTCGGGCAGCGCCACGTCGGCGACCCGCATCAGGATCCACCAGGCCGTGATCTCGCAGACCACCACCGACCAGAACAGGATCCGACGCTCCACCGGTCGGCGACCGGGCCGGGTCGCCGCCACCCCGAGGACCGCACCCCAGGCGGCCAGCAGGGCGGCGATGTGCCGGGGCGAGTCGAAGGCGAGGGCCAGCGCGATCAGTGCGGCCGCGTACCCGCTCCACTGCACGGTGGCCGCCTCGCGCTGTGCCTCTGGGCGGCGCAGCCGGGGCAGGGTCGCGGCGAACACCTGCAGGGCCGCTCCGACCGCGAGCACCCCGAACGCGGACCAGACCGGCGCCAGCCCAGCGATCAGACCGACGGTGAGCACGAAGAGCTGCGCCATCAGCGAGGCGAAGAGCCAGCCGAGGATACGGGCCCGTTGGGTGGTGCCGAACAGCGCCGCCACCGCGCCCACGACGACCGCGCCGCCGAGGGTGAACACGGTCAGCTCTCTGGTGGCCAGGCTGCCGGCCAGCCCGGCGCCGCCGGCGGCCAGACCGATGACGAAGACCAGCACCCGGGCCAGCCGCAATGAGCGGCCCGGTTCGGCCAGCGCCGGTGGCGGAGTCAGTGCGAGGCCGAGCATCGAGATGGTGAACACGGTCAGCGCGGCGAGGGCGCTCGCGGGCCAACCAATGCCCAACGCGATGGGGGCGATCAGCAGCGTGACGGCCGTACCGGGCAGTACCACCGGCACGGCGCGGGACCGGCGCCCGCCGCTGAACCCGGTGGCGGCGAGCGCCGCGGTCGCGGTGAGGAGCAGCGCGGTCAGCACGTGGGTCGGGTCGACCACGTCCGGTGGTGGGGTGAGCAGCTCCGGCGGTGGCCCCTGCCAGATGCGGCTCAGCGTGCGATGGGGCTCGACGAGCGCGGCGACCAGAGCGGGGGCGATCGAGAAGAGCGCCAGGGCGGTCGGTAGGGCGGCCGCGGCCAGCGCGCCAGCGGCCGGGCTGACCCGCCAGCGCCGCCGCTCCGGGTCGTCCGGCAACCGCCGCAACCCGCCGCCGAGCAGCACCGCCCAACGCCGTACCGGCTGAGCCGAGCCGGTCGGCGGCACGGTGGCCGCACGGATCAACTCGGCCAAAACACCGAGCAGCGCGGCGGCAGCCGCGTAGACGCCCGCGGCGAGGCCGGTGGGGATGGCGGCGAGCGCGCTGATGGTGGCCCCGCCGACCACGGCCACGCTGGCCCACGGCAGGTACTGCGGCACGTGCCGCCGGACCGCCGCGACGCCGGCCAGGCCGAGGCTGGACGCGGCCAACGCGGCGGTCAGCACCACCTGTGCCGAGTGGTCGAACTCGGCGGCCAGTGCCGCCACCGCGCCGGGCAGGGCCAGCAGGGCGGCACCGGCCGCCGCGCCGCCGATCTGCACCAGGTGTGGTGGCATCCCCTCGGTCTCGATGTCGGCCACCTGCGGGCCGGCGAGGACGCGGGCCAGCGCGGCCACCACCACGCCGATCAGCGCGATGCTGCCCAGCGCCAACGCGGTGGTCCACGGCCGGACCAGTCCAGCGCCGGCAGCGTGGAGCGCGACCACACCGGCCACGGTGGCCCGGGACAGGCCAGCTCGGGCGTCCTCGCTGGCCACCGCGGCCATTCCGAAGACGGTGGCGACCATGCCGCCGATCAGGACCGGTGACCACCAGGGCAGGTCGAACGCGGCCGGTGCGCCGATGGTGGCGAGCACCGCCGCCGCGCCGGACACGTCGTACCGCCAAGGTGGCGGAAGCAGAATGCCGGCGGCGACGGCCAGCAGTGCCAGCGTGACCGGGGCCTGCCAGGCGGCACCGCCGGTCGGTGCGGCCGGCCAGCCGATCAGGTCGCCGTCCCAGATCGGGCCGGGCGTCGCCAGCACACCCAGCCCGCCGCGCAGCGCCGTCCAGCCGGCGAGGACGCCGATCAGCACGCCGCCGACGGCGATGCCGAGGATCGGCCCACGCCGCCACTCCTCGGGCATCGCGCGGGCGCCCACGGCGACCACCAGCACCAGGCCGGCGGCCACCGCCAGTTGCCCGCCCGGGGCGAGCACCGCGGCGATCCGGACCAGCGTGGCGATCAGTGCGGTGGTCACCGCGGCGGCGGCCAGGTCCGAGCCGTCCATGGTGAGGTCGGAGCGGCGGCCGGCGTCGATCGACGGAGCGAGGAACAGCAGCACCGCGGCGACCAGCAGTAGCGCGCCGACCCAGGCGTCGGCGACGGTCGCGCCGGGCGCACCGAAGGCGGCGGCGGTGACCACCAGCGCGCCCAGCCCGGTGCCGACCGACAGCGGCGCCGGGATGTGCCGCTGTGAGACCTGCACCACGGCGGCATAGCCGAGGGTCACGCAGACCGCCAGGAAGCCCGCCGCCAGCACGGGGACGGTCGCCTCTCGCAGGCTGGCCGGAGTGGGTGTCGGGTCGGTCGGCACGGTGGACGCCACGAACGCGGCCACCGCTCCCGGCAGCGCGAACGCGGCCCCGCCGGCCGCCCAGTTCGTGACGGTGTCGGCGGCGGCCGAGGCGATCCGGATCCGGGGGGCGAACGCGACCAGCGCACCGGCCGTGCAGAGTGTGAGCAGGACCGCAGCGGTGAGGGCTGGTCGGGCCAGGCCAGCGCCCGCGCCGAACGCGCCGACGACGGCGGCGCCGAGGGCATGCGCCAATGCGGCCCGGCCGGTCCGTGCGGAGAGGCCGATCACCCCGATGCCGATCGCGGTGAGCACCATGGGCCAGGGGGCCGTCGCCCAGCCGAGACCGAACGAGGCCGGCACGGCGAGCGCGGTCAGTGCCGCCCCGGCGACCGCGAACTCGCGGCGGATCTCCGGCGGCAGGGCCAGCACGGCGGCGATGGTAAGTAGGAACGCGGCGCCGGCGAGTTGCCAGGCGGCCGGGCCGACGGCGGCGGCCAGCTCGGCCGGGTAGCGCGCCAGGTCCGCGCTCCAGGCGGGCAGCGCCGCCCGGACCGGAGCCACCCCGGCGCGCAGCGCACCCCCGGCGACCACCAGCCCGCTGACGCTGAGCGCCACCGCCGAGGCGATCTGCGGGCCGCGTCGGGCGGCCTCGGGGACCGCGCGCACCGCCAGGCCGGTGACCGTGATGACGGCCGCGATCAGGAGCAACGCCCGGCCGGGTAGCGCCACCGAGGCGATCCGGCCCAGCGCGCCGATCACGGCCAGGGTGAGGATGCCGGCCGCGACGTCGGGCAGCGGCGGCCGGCGCAGCACCAACGCGCCGCCCAGACCGACCGCGGCGGCCAGCACCAGCACCAGCCCGGCGCCGGTCGCCACCGGCACCGTCTCCGCGCGGAGCAGGGCGGTGACGGCGTACGCCAGGGCGCCGGCGACGGCTGCGGCGTGCAGCAGCCAGATCAGCTCGCGCAGCGCGGGCACCGGGCGGGTCGGCCGGGTGTCGGTGGCGCCCGCATCGGCGTCAACCAGCTCGCCGGCCTCCTCCGGGTCGCCCTCCGGTCGGCTCTCGGACCCTCGTTGCCGAGGCGTGAACGGCGTGCCCGGGGCTGGCAGGTCCTGCTGGACCGGCCGCTCGACCGCCACGCCGGAACGGGTCAGCCAGAGGTCGAGGAGCGCGACCAGGGTCAGCACCAGGGCCCAGCCGCCCGGCCCGGTGATCCGGTCGTACGCGAGCAGCGGTAGCACGGGTTGTGCGGCGAGCACGGTCGCGAAGCGGGGTGCGCGCAGGCCGGTGAAGGCGGCGTACCCGACCGCGACGGCGGCGGTCACCGCGAAGATCACCCCGGCGAAGACCGTGCCGGAGACGCCGCCGGCGCCGATCGACTCCACCGCCCAGAGGGCGTTGCCGGCCAGCGGCACCAGCAGCAGGCCGACCGCGGAGATCGTCTCGGCGGTCGAGGTGAGCCCGCGCCGGACCAGCACCGGCGGGGCGAGCAGCATCAGCACGGTGGCGAGGAGCAGGATTCCGAGCCGGGTCAACGCGTCCATCGAGCTGGTGGCCACCGCGGCGAAGACCACCGCGGCCACCCCGAGCAGCAGTGCGCCCAGCCCGAGGGGGATGTTCTGCACCTCGCGGGAGGACGCCTCCGGCGGGTGTTGTGGGTCGTCCAGGTCAAGCCGGGCCACCCGGGGTGGGGGCGGCGGCGGGTCCTCCGAGACTGGCGGCGGGTTGCCCTGACGGGGCACCCGGGGCGGAGCGCCGGTGGCGGCGGTGGGTGGTCGGCGACCGGGCCGGCGGCGCAGCACCCGGCGCGGCCGGGCGGCCTGCTTGAGCCGCTCCTCACTGGCGTGCGCCAGGATGTCCCGTTGGAAGAGCGCCGCCTGCATCTTGGCGGCGATCTGCCGCTGCTCGCTGGCGATGGCGGCGTCGCGCGCCTTCATCTCCGCGATCGAGCGCTCGACCTCCGCCAGGTGCTCGACCCATTGCGGCTGGTCGGTCCCGCAGTGTGGACAGCGGACGGCAGGTTTGATCTCCCGCCCACACGAGGAGCACTGAAAGGTCGCCACGACACCCCTCCACCCGCACTGTGGACTCTCACTGTCGCAGCATGCCCAAAGCTGGTGCGTATTTCGACACTAGTCGGCGGGTCCGGGGCGCACAACGACACCGGCCGGCCGTGGAGTGGTGCTCCGCGGCCGGCCGGTGTCGTCGGATCGGGTCAGGGGCGGCCCATGCCCCGGTACTCCCAGCCGGCCTGGGTCCACAGTGCCGAGTCGAGGCAGTTGCGGCCGTCGACGACCTTGCGGCCGGCGGCCAGCTCGCCGAGGGCGACCGGGTCGGCGTTGCGGAAGTCGGCCCACTCGGTGAGGACGCACACCAGGTCGGCGCCGGTGACGGCATCGTTGATGCTGGCCTCGTAGGTCAGCTCCGGCATCGCGCGACGCGCGTTCTCGGTGCCCTGCGGGTCGTACACGTGCACGTCGGCGCCGGCCTTCTGCAACAGCGCGGCGACGGCGAGCGCCGGGGCGTCGCGGACGTCGTCGGTGTTGGGCTTGAAGGTCGCGCCCAGCACGGCGATCCGGGTGCCGGAGAAGTCCGGGCCGGCCGGCCCGGAGCGGCGACCGAGCAGGTCGGCGGCGAGCTGGAGCACCCGGGTCCGGCGGCGCAGGTTGATCAGGTCGACCTCGTGCAGGAAGCGCAGCGCCTCGCCGGCGCCCAGCTCCTGCGCACGGGCCTGGAAGGCCCGGATGTCCTTGGGCAGGCAGGCACCACCGAAGCCGAGGCCGGCCTGGAGGAACCGGTTGCCGATCCGCGGGTCGTAGCCGATCGCCCGGGCCAGCTGGGTGACGTCGCCGCCGGAGGCCTCGCAGACCTCGGCCATCGCGTTGATGAAGGAGATCTTGGTGGCCAGGAAGGCGTTCGCGGCGACCTTGACCAGCTCGGCGGTGGCGAAGTCGGTGACCACCAGGGGCACCTCGCGGTCCTCGGTGGCAGCCAGGTCGAAGACGCCCTTGTGCGCGGCGTAGAGCATGCCGTTGGCCCACTCGCTCTTCACGCCGACCACGATCCGGTTGGGGCGCAGCACGTCGTCGACGGCGAAGCCCTCCTGGAGGAACTCGGGGCTCCAGGCCACCTCGACGCCCAGGTCGTTCGGGGTGTGCTTGCCGACCAGCTGCTCCACCCACTCGGCGGTGCCGACCGGCACGGTGGACTTGCCGACGATCAGCGCCTTGCGGGTCAGGTGCTGCGCCAGGCTGGTCACCGACGCCTCGACGTACGACAGGTCGGCGCCCATCCCGCCGGCCCGCTGGGGGGTGCCGACGCAGATGAAGTGCACGTCGCCGAAGTCGGCGGTCTCGGCGATGTCGGTGCTGAACCGCAGTCGGCCGGCGGCCAGGTTGCGCTTGAGCAGCTCGTCGAGGCCGGGCTCGTGGATCGGCACCTGGCCGGCGTTGAGCATGGCGATCTTGTCAGCGTCGACGTCGAAGCCGAGCACCTCGTACCCCAGCTCGGCGTAGCAGATGGCGTACGTCGCACCGAGGTAGCCGGTCCCCAGGAAGGTCACCCGCGGCCGGGCCGCGCCCGAGGGCGGCGTCACCGCGGAAATGGCGGGGGTCGGCTGGATGGTGGGATAGGGGATCGTCACGCCTGTCTTCTCCGCTCGCACTGGCGGCGCTTCGTCGCGTCGCATTCTGCTGCGGCGCCTGGCCGGGCACCGGAGGGGTGGCTCATTGTCTGTCTTCCATCATCGCCCAGCGGCGTGGGTGCTCCGTCGTGCCGATACCTACGCGCCGGTAACATCACCTGAACTGCAGTCGCTACCCTTCAGTCTGCGCGGTGCGCGGTCAGGAGACGCTACAGACTGCGCATGATAGCGGTGAAGGGGAGGGGCCGACATGGCCGCAGGGGAGTCGTTCGACGTCTACCGGTTGCCCGAGGAGCACGAGGCGATCCGGGAGGCGGTCCGGGAGGTCTGCACGGCGAAGGTGGCTCCCAACGCCGCCGAGGCCGACGAGACCGGTGAGTTTCCGAAGGCGTCCTACGACGCGCTGCGGGCGGCTGACTTCCACGCACCGCACATCCCCGAGGAGTACGGCGGCGCGGGCGCGGACGCGCTGGCCACCGCCATCGTCATCGAGGAGGTCGCCCGTGCCTGCGCGTCCTCGTCGCTGATCCCGGCGGTGAACAAGCTCGGCACGATGCCTCTGCTGTTGTCCGGTTCCGCGGACCTCAAGCGCCGCTACCTGACCCCGGTCGCCGCGGGCGACGCGATGTTCTCGTACTGCCTCTCCGAGCCGGAGGCGGGCAGCGACGCGGCGTCGATGACCACCCGCGCGGTGCGTGACGGGGATCACTGGGTGCTCAACGGGGTGAAGCGCTGGATCACCAACGCTGGCGTCTCCGAGTTCTACACCGTCTTCGCCGTCACCGACCCGACCGCCCGGTCGCGGGGCATCTCGGCCTTCGTGGTCGAGAAGTCCGACGCCGGGGTGAGCTTCGGTGCGCCCGAGAAGAAGCTCGGCATCAAGGGCTCGCCCACCCGCGAGGTCTACCTGGACAACGTGCGGATCCCGGCGGACCGCATGATCGGCGCGGAGGGCACCGGCTTCGCGACGGCGATGCGCACCCTGGACCACACCCGGGTCACCATCGCCGCGCAGGCCGTCGGCATCGCGCAGGGTGCGCTCGACTACGCCAAGGGGTACGTGGCCGAGCGCAAGCAGTTCGGCAAGGCGGTCGCCGAGTTCCAGGGCGTCCAGTTCATGCTCGCCGACATGGGCATGAAGCTGGAGGCGGCCCGGCAGCTCACCTACGCCGCGGCCGGCAAGTCCGAGCGCGGCGACGCGGACCTCACCTACTTCGGCGCGGCCGCCAAGTGCTTCGCCTCGGACGCCGCCATGGAGATCACCACCGACGCGGTGCAGCTGCTCGGGGGCTACGGCTACACGCGGGACTACCCGGTCGAGCGGATGATGCGGGACGCCAAGATCACGCAGATCTACGAAGGTACGAACCAGGTGCAGCGGATCGTCATGGCGCGGGAGCTCCTGAAGGGCTGAGAGGCTACGTTTGCGCAGGTCAAAGCGCTGATGTTGACGTGTCTCTATCCGACGGAGTGGTTGGTGCGGCGCCGAGATGTCAGTAATCTACGGATGCGCTCCGGCGATGCCCGGGCCGGAGCGTTTCCACAGGTAGAGACCTAGCGGCCCGGTCTCCAGTTGTCGTTCGACCGCACGGCGGCCGAATGCAGTCTGGGCAAATCCTGGGGTTGGGATCCCCTGTGGACATCCCCTCATTGATTGAGGAGGGATCCGACCCATCGGTATCGACGCTTGGGGCTTCGTGCTGCTCCGACGGCGGGGATGGTGCCGGCCTCAGCCAGTGTGCGGAGGTGGTTGAGGACGGCGCTACGTGACAGCGCCGCATCCATGCAGATGCGGCGCTGTCTTCTTGCGATCGGCTAGCTGATCTTCTTGCGGTAGATCGCTGTCGCGGCGGCGTAGGCGGCCACGAGCAGGCCGGCGCACCAGGCGAGGGCGATCCAGATGTCGTTGCCGATGGGTTGCTGTGCGAACAGCGCGCGGAGGGCATTCACGATGGATGTCACCGGTTGGTTCTCGGCGAACCAGGCGACCGGGCCGGGCATCGTGTCGGTGGGGACGAACGCCGAGCTGATGAAGGGCAGGAAGATCAGCGGGTAGCTGAAGGCGCTCGCGCCGTCGATGGTTTTGGCGGACAGGCCCGCGATCACGGCGATCCAGGTGAGGGCGAGGGTGAACAGGACCAGGATGCCGGCGACGGCGAGCCAGTCGAGGACGGACGCGCCGGTGCGGAAGCCCATGATCAGCGCGACGCCGGTGACGATCACGATCGAGGCCAGGTTGGCGACGAGTGAGGTCAGCACATGCGCCCAGAGCACCGAGGGTCGTGGGATCGGCATCGACTGGAAGCGTTCGAAGATGCCGCCCTGCATGTCGAGGAACAGCCGGTACGCCGTGTAGGCGATGCCGCCTGCGATTGTGATGAGCAGGATGCCGGGGAGCATGTAGTTGATGTACGACTCGTCGGATCCGGTGTTGATGGCTCCGCCCAGCACGTACACGAAGAGCAGCATCAGCGCGATCGGGGTGATCGCCGTGGTGATGATGGTGTCCGGGCTGCGCAGGATGTGCCGCAGGGAACGGCCGGTGAGGGTTGTGGTGTCGCTGAGGAGATGGGTGGTCATCGGGATTCCTTCCCTGCGGGCACGGCCGCCTTGCCAGCGGTGTCACTGGTGTCGCCGACGAGGGTGAGGAATACGTCCTCGAGGGTCGGCTGCTTCTCGACGTACTCGACCTTGGCGGACGGGATGAGTTGCTTCAGCTCGGCGAGAGTGCCGTTCTGGATGATCGTGCCCTTGTGCAGGATCGCGATCCGGTCGGCGAGCTGCTCGGCCTCGTCGAGGTACTGGGTGGTCAGCAGGATGGTCGTGCCATCCTTGGCGAGCTGCCGCACCGTCTGCCAGACCTCGATGCGCGCCTGCGGGTCCAGGCCGGTGGTTGGCTCGTCGAGGAACACGACCGGCGGGTTCCCGACGAGGCTCATCGCGATGTCCAGCCGCCGCCGCATGCCACCCGAGTACGTCCCCGCCCGCCGATTTCCGGCGTCGCTGAGCGAGAAACGGGCGAGCATGTCGTCAGCGACCGCACCCGGGTTCTTCAGGTGGCGGAGCTTCGCGACCAGTACCAGGTTCTCCCGCCCGGTGAGCACTTCGTCGACGGCGGCGAACTGCCCGGTCAGGCTGATCGACTTGCGGACGTCGCCCGGGGCCGAGGAGACGTCGAAGCCGTGCACGGTCGCGGTGCCGGTGTTCGCCTTCAGCAACGTCGACAGGATCCGCACCAGCGTGGTCTTTCCGGCGCCGTTCGAGCCCAGCAGGGCGAAGATGCTCCCGGCCGCCACCTCGAAGTCGACGCCCCGCAGCACGTGCAGGTCCTTGTAGGACTTCGTGATGGCCCGCACCCTGATCGCGGGTTCGCGCGTCGTGGTGCTCATGCGCTCCTCTCCTCGCTGTTGTCGCCGGCGGCGGCGTCGATCGCGCTCCGGAGGCGGTTGCGTTCCTTGTCTATCCACTGCTTGCCGGAGTACGCCTGCACGAACGTCTCGGCGAACTCGACGGGGTCGTCGCCGACGATCGCGCGGACCGGCGTTCCGTCGGCGACCGCCCGCTCCCAGAGGTCGACGAAGTCGCCGAGCATCGTGATGAGCGTGTCCCCGTCGACGACCCCGCCCTGGTACATGAAGTACCGCTGCAAAGCCTTGGCCGCGCTGCGGTGCGGCTCCGGCAGGGCCTCCATGCGGGCCATGTGGTGCTTGTACTGCTTCTTCTGCTCAAGCGACCCGACGATCGTCTCGATCCACTTCGCGGCCATGCTCATGCTCCTTGGTCAAATTGGTTGTCGTTGTCGTTGTCGTGTAGTTGTTCAATGCGTTCGGCGAGGACGCTCCACGTCCTCCAGAACTCGGCGAGTTGCTCTCGCCCCCTCGCGTTGAGCGAATACACCTTCCGCGGAGGCCCCTTCTCGGAGGGAACCTTCTCCACGTCCACGAACCCGCGCTGCTCGATGCGGACGAGCAGCGCGTAGATGGTGCCCTCCGCGATGTCCGAGAACCCGCGGTCACGCAGCCACGCGGTGATCTCGTAGCCGTACCCGGACCTGCGGGCCAGGATCGCCAGGACGATGCCCTCGAGAGTGCCCTTGAGCATTTCTGTCATCTGGTTGCCCATGTCATCTCTCCCTCGCTACCAAGCGACGCTGACTACCGGTAGACCGTAACACTAGGTACCGGTAGATAGCAACGCTGAATACCGAGGGATCTCCTGGCCGACGGCGTGGGCTCGGGGGCGAAGGTCCGCTGTGATCGGACAGCGCGCGAGCAGAGTGCGGGATTATTTCTGACCTTTTCATGAAAAACCTCTCTTCGGTGGCAGGCGGTGGCTTCGGTGCCACCCGGTTTCTGGGGGTTGCGGACGCGGCTACGGCAGGGCGAGTTCGTAGCGGTGCGTTCGACCGGAAGGGCGGAAACCGAGGTGCTCGCGGACCGCGAGCAGATGGGTGTCGCCCTCGTCGGTGTGGGTCTCGATCTCGTCGACGTGCGGGTGGACCTCACGCAGTCGTTGGATGAGAGCGGCGTTGACCCAGACGCCCAGCCGCCGTCCGCGATGATCGGGGAGCACCGCCGGCCCGTACTGACGGGCGCGGTTCGGGGAGAGCGCGCCGACGACCGCCACCGCGTAGGCCGCCAGGTCGCCGTCCGTCTCGGTGGCGGTCAAGACAGCCTCAGCGGTACGGCTCGGACTTTGGCGCAGTTCCTCGACACGGCGCATGGCCGGAAGAATCCCGGTCCGGTGGATCAGTCGGTATCCGGAAGGCTCTGCGTCGACCATCTCACCCAGCCAGGCCCAGTGAACATCGCAGTAGGTGAGGAGGTCGAGGCGCGTGGATCCGGCGTGCCGGAATCCGTGCCGCAGACAGAACGCCTCCCCCGGCGCACCCGCGGCGACGTCCGCGAACAGGCGAGGCTCGGCGGTGTGCGCCCGGACGGTGTCCAGGAGCCGTGAGCCGATGCCGTGACGCCGCCACTGCGGTGCCACGTACAAGGTCAGCTCGGGGACACCAGGCCAGATGGCGGGGGCCGGAGGCGGCAGGAGGTCGTGCCAGAGCGGAATGATCGACCGTAGGGCGGCCGCCCCGGCCACGGAGCCACCTGGCACCACTGCCTGCCACCGCGAGACCCCGGGACGATCTGGCACCGCCACGATGTCGCTCAACGTTTCGCTCACGGAACCTACGATCGCCGCACCCGAGGTGCGCAACAACGGCAAAGATCGAACCGCCGGTTAAGTCGCCGGTTATCAATCGACGCCCTGCCCTGCCTGCGCCTCGACCGTGGCCCGGATCACGGTCGGGAGACGCGCCTTCGTCACCGCCTTACACTTCCGTGTTGCGCCGGCCAGCGACGGGATTCGGACGCGTGACAACGGGAGGGGATCGACTCGGTGGAGCTGCGTGACATCGAGATCTTCCTGAATCTGGCCAGGGAACTCCACTTCGGACGGACAGCCGAGCGACTCCGAGTGTCTCAGGCGCGAGTCAGTCAGTCGATCAAACAGCAGGAACGCAGGATCGGCGCAGCCCTGTTCGAGCGGACCAGCCGCACCGTGCGGCTAACTCCGCTCGGCGAGCGGCTCCGCGACCGACTCGACGCGGGCTACCGCGAGATCATGGCCGGCATCGAGGAGGCTGCCGCTGCCGCGCGCGGGCAGATCGGCACGCTGACCATTGGCACGATGGGTCCCCATCACCAGGAAATGCAGGCCGTCCTTGACCTGTTCCGACAGCGACATCCGCAGTGCACGTTGCGTACCCGTGAGATCCTTCCCACCGACCCGTTCGGTCCACTGCGCGCCGGCCGGGTCGACGTCGGGATACTTTGGCTACCGGTCCGCGAACCCGACCTCACCGTCGGGCCGCATCTCCACAGCGAGCGCCTGGTGCTGGCCGTCGGCTCCGATCATCCACTGGCCAATCGGGACCGGGTCTCGATGGAGGAACTCGGCGATCACCCGGTAGTGGGTCCCGAGGGGCCGATTCCGGGCTACGTGTGGGAGGCGCACACGCCGTCCGTGACACCCGCCGGCCGGCCCATCCGACGTGGAATCACCGTGGACACCCTCGAAGAGGCCTTGACGGCGATCGGTACCGGCCTGGTCATCTCCCCCATCGGGCCACCTGTGGCCGCCTCCCGGGTGCGCCCGGACATCACGTTCGTGCCCGTCGTCGACGGACCGGTCCTGCGGTATGCGCCAGTGTGGCGCAGCGCCAGCGAAACCGGGCTGATCCGCGCCTTCGTCGAAGCCGCCAGGGACGCGCAGAACTCGTCTAGCTAGGAACCCCGAGTGGTCGCCCAGGAAGCCTGAGGTTCCTAACCACCAAATCGTGCTAATTGAGACTTCTCTAGTGTGGTCGCCCATGTACGCCTATTGGCTAAGGTGAGTATTAGCTGTTCACGAGCGCTGCGCCCGGTTCTCGGACCGGGTGAGGATCACAACGATGGCAGCTCGGACAGCTTCGCGTTGCGCAGGAGGATCTGCGCCCGGTTCTCGGACCGGGTGAGGATCACAACTACGCCGACCCTGAGGTGGTCATTCAGTCGTTCGACACGCTGCGCCCGGTTCTCGGACCCGCGAGGACCGAGTGCAGCATCCCTGGCCCGCGTCTGACAAAGATGTGATGCAGCGATGCGAATCGTGACCCAAGAGTCGTGACGTTAAGTAATGGCCCGTGTAGGTCGGGTGTCGCTGAAGGCGGCGCGGTTTCTACTCGGGGCCTCCACCTAGTTTCAGTCGGTATTGCGCCTTGCTGGTCGTTGGCTAGGCGCGGCGCAGAGCACGGTGAGCAAATTTCTCTGTGCCGGGCCTCCATGCACTCTGGGGAAATCCTGGGGAGCGCAGCGGACGGCAGTGTTTTCCCAGCTCAAAAGCCATGCCTTCGTTTTCACTCAGATCTACGAGGGCACCAACCAGGTGCAGCGGATCGTCATGGCGCGGGAGCTCCTGAAGGGCTGATCGAGGGCTGTTTTGCCAGCTCGGGGCAGGTGTGGCCCAGCCGGAGATCCGCCGGTTGGGTCAGCCGTTGATGAGCATGCCCAGCACTTCCAACTCCCGCCTGACCTACGCGACGCGCTGGCCCAGCTCAGCTGACGAGGTGCGCACGAGCCTGAGTCGAGTCAGGTGACGAGGGTCACGATCTCCATCTGGCAAGACCCGCCTGATCCATCTCGGCTTGACGCATGCCGTTATGGGCATATGATGGCTGCCGTGGCACGAGCAGCGACGACGTCGGACGTGTTCAACGCGATCGCCGAGCCGCAGCGCCGGGACATCCTGGCGCTGCTGCGGGCGGGTGAGTGGCCGGTGACCGACCTGGCTCAGGAGCTGGGGATGAGCCAGCCGCGGGCGTCCAAGCACCTGCGGGTGCTCCGGGAGGTGGGGCTGGTGCGGGTCCGCGAGGCGGGAAAGCAGCGTCTCTACGGCCTGGACGCCGGCGGGCTGCGGCCGATCCACCAGTGGGTCGGTGGGTTCGAGCGGTTCTGGAACGAGAGTTTCGACCGGCTGGACACCTACGTGCAGGACCTGAAGCAGACACGGCAGGAGGAATGACCGATGGCAGGGGCAAGGCAAGAAACGCGGGCGGAGCCGGCGACGGCCGACCGGGAGATCGTGATCTCCCGGGTCATCGACGCCCCACGGGAGCTGGTGTTCGAGGCGTTCACCGAGGTCCGGCACCTGTCGCGGTGGTGGGGGCCGGAGGGATTCACCACCACCACGCAGTCCTTCGAGTTCCGCGTCGGGGGAGTCTGGGACTTCGTGATGCACGGGCCGGACGGGACCGACTACTCCGAGTGGATCACCTGGACCGAGGTCGTCCCACCGGAGCGGATCGCGCTGCTGCACGGTGAGTCCCGCGACGACCCGAACGCCTTCGAGTCGACCCTGGCCTTTGCGCCGCACGGCACCGCGACCCGGATCGTGATGAGCACGGTCTTCCCCACCAAACAACTGCGCGACCAGGCCGTGGAGAAGTACCACGCGATCGAGGGCGGCGAGCAGACGCTGAGCAACCTGGCGGCCTACGTCACCGAGACCGCCCAGAAAGAGGAGGGCCGATGATGGCCGAGAAGGTGCCGAACACCACCTGCCACATGTCGATCTCGCTGGACGGCTTCGTCGCCGGACCGGACCAGAGCCGCGACAACCCCCTGGGCAAGCGGGGGCGGGAGCTGCACGGCTGGCACATCGGCGACCCGCGAGCCAACGATGCCGACAAGGTCGCGAACGAGTGGCTCATGCGCCCGCGGGGCGCGTATGTGATGGGTCGGAACATGTTCGGTCCGATCCGCGGGGACTGGGATGAGGAATGGTCCGGTTGGTGGGGCCCCGAACCGCCGTACCACGCGCCGGTGTTCGTGCTGACCCAGCACGGACATGACCCGATCCAGATGGAAGGCGGGACGACCTTCTACTTCGTCACCGAGGGCTTCGACGCGGCCTACGCCGCAGCGTGCCAGGCTGCCGGAGACAAGGGCGTGGACATCGCCGGTGGAGCCTCGACCGTCCGACAGGCATTGATCGCCGGCGTGATCGACGAGCTCACCCTCGACATCGCACCGGTCCTGCTCGGGTCGGGCGAGCGCCTCTTCGACGGGGTTGAATCCTTCGGCTTCGAACCCGCCGAGGTGCTTCACTCACCGCTGACCACCCACATCCGCTATCGCCGCGTCAGCTGACTCCGGCGTACGGAGCAGTGGGATGACCGATCGGGTGGCAGAGTTCGCGGCCTGTCCTCCTAGTGCGGCGTTCTCGACGGCCAATGACGCGATGACGGTGGCTGCGGCGCCCAGCCAATCGCGCAGTTGACGGCATCGCGCGCTGCTGGTCATCAGGTCACGGCGTAGGCGGTCGGTTCGCCGCCACGTCGCCTGGCCATGGCTGCGGCTGGACGGCGGGTGGCGATGACCGCGGCGGAGGTGGTGGCGGTCGTCGCAGCACCCGCTCACCGCCAGAACGGTGCCGCACGACTGGTCGGCCCCGCTGAACGTCCCCAGCCGTAGTGACTCCCCACACAGCGGAATCCTGATCGGTCCTCCCGACGTTGAAGAGCAGGAGAATCACTCTCGTCACAGCCCTCGCCTCGTCACTCTCTCGGTTGACGGCGCATCAGCACCCGCAGAGAGATCGAGATGATGAAGCAGCTGGTGGACAACACCGCGCCCGACAGCGTGCTCGAGGAGGTCCTGCCCGGTGACCTGATGACCGGCCGTCAGCGTGCACAACTCGTCGTCGTGCTCGGCGCGCTGATCGCCATCGGGCCGTTGACCATCGACATGTACCTACCGGCGCTGCCCGCCATCACCACGGGCCTGCACACCACGGAAACCGCGGTGCAGTTGACGCTGACGGGCACGCTGGTCGGCCTCGCGCTGGGCCAGTTGCTGGTCGGGCCGCTCTCCGACGTGGTGGGACGGCGTCGTCCGCTGCTGGCCGGGCTGGCCCTGCACATCGTCGCCTCCGTGCTGTGCGTCTTCGCACCCAACATCGCGGTTCTCGGCGGGCTGCGCGTACTCCAGGGGCTCGGCGTCGCGGCCGCCACCGTCGTCGCGACGGCGGTCGTCCGCGACCTGTTCAGCGGCTCGTCCTTCGCTCGGATCTTCTCCCGACTGATGCTGGTCATGGGCCTGGCGCCGATCCTCGCGCCGACGCTGGGCAGCGGCCTGCTGCGCTGGACCGAATGGCGGGGCGTCTTCGCGGCACTGGCGGTGCTGGGCGTACTGCTGATCGTCGTCGCGGCGCTCCGGCTGCCGGAGACCCTTCCGGTGGCCCGCCGGCGGCACGGTGGGGTGAGCGCCACCCTGCGCGACTACCGGGGGCTGCTCAACGATCGGGCGTTCGTCGGCCTGGTGCTGGTCGCCGGGCTGGCGATGGCGGCGCTGTTCGCGTACGTCTCGGGTTCGTCGTTCGTGCTCCAGCGGGAGTACGGCCTCGACGAGCAGCAGTTCGGCGTGGCCTTCGGGGCCGGCGCGGTGGGCCTGATCGGGGCCACCCAGTTCAACGTCCGGCTGCTGCGCCGCTACACCCCGCAGCAGATCCTGGTCAGCGCCCTGATCGCCGGTACGGCGGCGGGCCTGCTGCTGGTTCTGTTCGCCGCGACCGGCTTCGGTGGCCTGGGCACCCTGCTCGCGTCACTGTGGCTGGTCCTGGCCGCAGCCGGCCTGGCCCTGCCGAACGCTCCGGCGCTGGCCATGAGCCGGCACAGCGAGGCCGCTGGCACGGCCGCGGCGCTGCTCGGCGCGGTGCAGTTCGGCATCGGTGCGTTGTCGGCGCCGCTGGCTGGCCTGTTCGGCACCGGGAGCGTGCCGATGGCGATCGTCATCGCGGGCGGCATGGCCGCCGCGCTGATCGTCATGCTCCTCGTCGTACCCCGCGCCAGCCTCGGCGCGGTCGACCCGGACCTCGCGGTCGCGCTGCACTAGCCCTGCCCTGCCCTGGACGGAGGGCGGGCCGGTCACCCGGCCCGCCCGATCATCAGTGGGACTCGGTGGTGTCCTCGGAGCGCGGCTGGCCGCGCGGCGGGGCGGACCACGGCGACTCGCCGCCCACCCGGCGGGGCAGCGGTTCGGTCGGTGTCGGATCGGCCGGGTAACCCAGGGTGAGCGGAGCGGTGTCGCGCTCCGCCGTCGCCGGGGGCGGCCAGTCGGTCAGCGTGAAGTCGTCGCTTTGGGGGCCGTCGCTGGGCGCCGGCGCGGGCGTCGTGGCCGGCTCGGTCACTGGTCGCGGCCACTGCCGCCAGCGCTGCCCGCTGAACGTCGCCACCACCAGCAGCATGCCGATCAGGAAGAGCGTGCCGTTCTCCACCGGCAGCCGCAGCGGCAGCGGATCGCCGAGCACCTTCCACCCCTGCGGGATCGCATCCCGCACCTCGAACGGCGCCACGAACATCCCGACATACGGGGTGACCAGCAGTAGCCCGGCGGCGAGCGGGCCCGCCGGCGAGAAACGCAGCGTGCCGAGCAGGCCCAGCAGGACACCGCCGACACCGAGGTACACGGCCGGTTCGATCAGGTTGGCGGTGTTGAAGGTGCCGATCTCCACCCAGCGGTCGACCGTCCGGCTCGACCCGTCCTGCCCGAGTGTGACCAGCACCCACGTGATGGGCGCCACCACCAGCCCGGCGAGGAAGCTCCAGAGATGTCGCATCCGCGCACCGTACCGTTTCCGGCATGACCGAGCACCCCTCCGCCGCACCGATCGGCAAGCCGACGTCGTACTCCCGGGTCACGCTGAGTAAGATCATGACCGCTGTCGACGTCAACCTCTACGGCACCGTCCACGGCGGCGTACTGATGAAGTTCGTCGATGACGTTGCTGGGGCCGCCGCCGCACGGCACAGCGGCGGGACGGCGGTGACCGCGGCGATCGACGAGATCGTCTTCTCCGAGGCGGTCCGGGTCGGCGACCTGGTGCACGCGCACGCCCAGGTGAACTGGACCGGGCAGACCTCGATGGAGGTGGGCGTCCGAGTGGTCTCCGAGCGGTGGGACTCGGCTGAGGACGACCCCGTCCGGGTGGCCACCGCGTACCTGGTCTTCGTCGGGGTCGACGTCGGCGGGGCGCCGCGGGCCGTCCGACCGGTGCTGCCGGAGACCGCGGAGGACGAACGTCGGTACAAGGAGGCGGAGATTCGGCGTGCGCACCGACTCGCCCGCCGTCGCGCCATCCAGGCGCACCGCGCCGGCTGACAGCGCGCCCACACAGGTCGGGACCAGGGCATGTGGGGTGGGCACGCGTCGGTGGCCGTACCCGGTGCGCAGAATGGCGCTTCGAGGTAGGGCAAGATGGCGCCACGGCCCACCTCACAGTGTCGTGCTGGGCCAGGGGGAGGGTGGAGCAGTGGGTGACGTGCTGTGGACGCCGCCGGCGGACGTACGCGAGCGGTCCCGGATCGGCGGTTACCTGCGCTGGCTGCGGGAGCACCGCGGGCTGGACTTCGCTGACTACGACGCGCTGTGGCGCTGGTCGACGACCGATCTGGACGGGTTCTGGCGCTCGATCTGGGACCACTTCGAGGTGGTGGCGCACACCCAACCGACCGCCACCCTGGCCGAGCGGGGGATGCCGGGGGCCCGCTGGTTCCCCGGCGCCACGCTCAACTACGCGGAGAACGTCCTGCGGATGCCGGGCCGTGCCGACGACGACCCGGTCGTGATCGCGCACGGTCAGACCCGGGCGCCGGTCACGCTGACCGCCGGCGAGCTGCGCGAGCAGGTTCGTCGTGTCGCGGCCGGGCTGCGTCGGCTCGGCGTCACCGTCGGGGACCGGGTGGCGGCGTACGCCCCGAACATCGCTGAGACGTACGTCCTGCTGCTGGCCACCGCCAGCCTGGGCGCCACCTTCTCGTCCTGCGCGCCCGAGTTCGGCACGCGCAGCGTCACCGACCGCTGGCAGCAGATCGAGCCGACCGTGCTGGTCGCCGTGGACGGCTACCGGTACGGCGACAAGCCGGTGGACCGGCGCACCGAGGTCGCCGCGATCCGGGCCGCCCTGCCCTCGCTGCGGCACACGGTCAGCATCAACTACCTGGACCCGACCGGGACCGCACCCGAGGGCGCGCTGAGCTGGGCCGAGCTGGCCGCACCCACCGACGAGCCGTCGGTGTTCACGCCGGTGCCGTTCGACCACCCGCTCTACGTGCTCTACTCCTCGGGCACCACCGGGCTGCCCAAGCCGATCGTGCACGGCCACGGCGGCATCCTGCTGGAGCACCTGAAGATGCTCGCCCTGCACCACGACCTGGGCCCGGCCGACCGGTTCTTCTGGTTCACCACCACCGGCTGGATGATGTGGAACTTCCTGGTCTCCGGGCCGGCGGTGGGCGCGACCATCGTGCTCTTCGACGGCAATCCAGGCCACCCCGACCTGGGTGCGCTGTGGCGGCTGGCGGCGGAGACCGGCACCACCTACTTCGGCACCTCGGCGCCGTTCCTGCTGGCCTGCCGCAAAGCCGGCCTGGTCCCCCGCGAGGTCGCCGACCTGTCCGCGCTGCGCGGCGTCGGATCCACCGGTGCGCCGCTCCCCGCCGAGGGCTTCACCTGGGTGTACGAGACCGTCGGCGACCGCCTCCAGCTTCAGTCGCTCTCCGGTGGCACCGACGTGTGCACCGGCTTCGTCGGCGGCGTACCGCTGTTGCCGGTGTACGCCGGTGAGATCGCCTGCCGGGCGTTGGGCGCCAAGGTCGAAGCCCGGTCCGCCGACGGCACCCCGGTCATCGGCGAGCTGGGGGAGTTGGTGATCACCGAGCCGATGCCGAGCATGCCGGTCGGCTTCTGGAACGACCCGGACGGCACCCGCTACCGGGAGGCATACTTCGACGTCTACCCGGGCGTCTGGCGGCACGGGGACTGGATCACCATCAACGACCGGGGCGGCTGCGTGATCACCGGCCGCTCGGACGCCACCCTGAACCGGGGTGGGGTGCGGCTGGGCACTGCCGAGTTCTACTCGGTGGTCGAGGGGCTGGACGAGGTGGTCGACTCGGTCGTCGTGCACCTGGAGGACGACGAGGGCGGCGCCGGTGAGCTGCTGCTCTTCGTGGTGCTCGCCGAGGGCCTGGAGCTGGACGACCCGCTGCGCGCGAAGATCAGCCGCGAGCTGCGTACCGCGCTCTCGCCCCGGCACGTGCCCGACGAGATCCACCAGGTACGGGCGGTGCCGCGCACCCTCTCGGCGAAGAAGCTGGAGGTCCCGGTGAAGAAGATCCTCACCGGCACCCCGGTCGACCGGGCCGCGGCCAAGGGCGCCCTGGCCAACCCCGAATCCCTGACGGCCTTCGCCACCTTCGCCCAGTCCCGCCCCACCCCGCCCTGAGCGCGCCCCCGCCCAGCGCGCGTGCCCGCCCAGCGCGTCGATCTAGGGAAGATGTGAGCTGTTCGATCTCCGCCCACACGGATTTGCCCTAGATCGACGCGGCGGTTGGGCGCGGGAGCGCGGGGCGCGCAGGAGCGCGGGGGCGCGGGGCGCGAGGGCGCGGGGAGCGCAGGGGTGCGGGGGTTACGGGAGCGGGTGAGTCACCTGTTCCGTTGTTACGCGACCGGTAAGACGGGCGGGGTCCAGGTTGGCGCAGAGGACGACGCTGGCGGCCTGGGTCAGCGGGGCCAGCAGCCAGTCCACCGGGTCGGGGTAGCGGGCGGCGTCGACGAGGAGCCGGGCGCCGCGAGTGATGCCCAGCTCGGTGGCGCGGGCCTGCGCGCGGGTCAGCAGGGCCGCGTCGTCGGGACCGGGCCCGGTGCGCGGGGTGAAGTGGTCGCCATGGGCGCGTACCTCGACGACGTAGTCGCCGAACCCGGACGGCACCTGCCGCAGCGGAAGGGCGAGTGGGGACAGCCCGAGGGCGTACCGCTCGCCGGCCGCCGAGGACTGCGCCTCGTCGACCCGGTCGGCGGCGACGAAGAGCACGTCCACCTCGTCGGGCGCGTCCAGCACGTTCAGCTTGGCCGACCAGCAGCCGAGCAGCACCGCAGCGGTCTGCCAGTGCGGAGGCAGCAGCACACCGGCCGGGTCACCCGGGGCGAGACCGGCCCCGTCGACGAGGAGGTTGGCGGTCTTCGCCACCCAGTTGGCCAGCGTGACGCCGGAGAGTTCGGTGCGGTCGCCGCTGGCATCGTCGTACCAGGTCAGCAGCGGTCGGGTCGGGTCGGACGCGATCGCGTCGGCGAACACCCGGGCAATGTTGTCGGCCATCGGCGCGAACGATACGCCCCCGAGGGCCGTACTCGAAGACGATGACAAGTCAGCGTACCGTCGGGTCGCAGTCAGCGTCGGGCCCGTGCTCCGGCGTAGGCTTGGCCCCCGGAGTGTTGTTCCCCACAGACCTGCCAGTGCAAGGAGTCGCCCCGTGACCGCCGGTCGCCCGCCCCGCGTGCTCATCGACGCCACGAGTGTCCCCGCCGACCGTGGTGGTGTCGGTCGCTACGTCGATGGCCTGCTCGGCGCCCTCGGCAAGGTGTGCGGGTCGGGGGTGGAGCTGGCCGTCGTCAGCCTCCGCACCGACCTGGAGCGCTACACCCGGATGTTGCCCGGTGCGGAGATCATCCCCGCTCCGGCCGCCGTGGCACACCGCCCGGCCCGGCTCGCCTGGGAGCAGACCGGGCTGCCGCTGCTCGCCCAGCAGGTGGGCGCGCACGTGCTGCACTCGCCGTTCTACACCTGTCCGCTGCGGGCCGGGTGCCCGGTTACGGTCACCGTGCACGACGCGACGTTCTTCACCGAGCCGGAGCACTACGACAAGTCACGCCGCACGTTCTTCCGCAGCGCCATCAAGACCTCGCTGCGCCGCGCGGACCGGGTGATCGTGCCCAGCAAGGCCACCCGGGACGAGCTGATCCGGCTGCTCGACGCCGACCCGACCCGCATCGACGTGGCTTACCACGGGGTCGACCAGGCCGCCTTCCACGCGCCCAGCGAAGAGGAGAAGGCGCGGGTGCGCGCCCGGCTCGGATTGGGCAACAGCAGCTACATCGCGTTCCTCGGGGCCAAGGAGCCGCGCAAGAACGTCCCCAATCTGATTCGTGGCTGGGCCCGCGCGGTGTCCGACCGGGTCGATCCGCCAGCGCTGGTGATCGCCGGCGGTCAGGGGCACGACGAGGACATCGACCGCGCGGTGGCCGAGGTCCCGTCGCACCTGCGGCTGCTGCGCCCCGGCTACCTCCGCTACGCCGACCTGCCCGGCTTCCTCGGCGGCGCGCTGGTCGCCGCCTACCCCTCGTACGGTGAGGGCTTCGGGTTGCCGATCCTGGAGGCGATGGCGTGCGCCGCCCCGGTGCTGACCACGCCCCGGCTCTCGCTGCCCGAGGTGGGCGGCGACGCCGTCGCGTACACCTCGGAGGACCCGGACCAGATCGGCGACGACCTGGCCTCCCTCCTGGACGACGAGCAGCGCCGGTTGTCCCTGGCCAAGGCCGGCTTCGACCGGGCCAAGGAGTTCACCTGGGAGTCCAGCGCCGAGGTGCACATCGCCGCCTGGAGCCGGGCCCGCTCCTGACCGTCCGGGCCGCCCGGGTGGCAACCCGCCATCCGGGCGTGGTCCGTCGGGCATGATGTGCGGATGCTCTATGCGGTCATCCCGGCGGGTGGCAGCGGCACGAGGTTGTGGCCGTTGTCCCGCGCCAATCACCCCAAGTTCCTCCATCCGCTGACCGGTTCCAACCTGTCGCTGCTCCAGGCGACGGTGGAACGGCTCGGGCCGCTGACCACACCGGATCGCACCCTTGTGGTCACCGGTGCCGCGCACGTCGCGGCGGTGGCCCGGCAGTTGACCGGGCTGCCTGAGGAGAACATCCTGGTCGAGCCCTCACCACGTGATTCCTGCGCGGCGATCGCACTCGCCGCCGCCGTGATCGCCCTGCGCGAGCCGGAGGCGGTGATGGGCAGCTTCGCCGCCGACCACCTGATCGGCGATCCGGAGAGCTGGGTGCGGACGGTCCAGGAGGCGGTCCGCGGCGCTGAGCAGGGCATGCTCATGACGGTGGGCATCACCCCGACCCGACCGGAGACCGGCTACGGCTACCTGGAGACGAGCGACGCGGCCGGGGACACCCCGTGGCGGCCGGTGGCCGAGTTCAAGGAGAAGCCGGCCGCCGAGGTCGCCGAGGCGTACGTCCGATCGGGCCGGCACCTGTGGAACGCGAGCATGTTCGTCTGGCGGGTGGACGTGTTCCTCGCCGAGCTGGCGCGTCAGCAGCCCGCCCTGCACGCGGGGGTCACCGCGATCGCCGCCGCCTGGGGCACCCCGGAGCAGGACAACGTGCTCGGCACGGTCTGGCCGACCCTGCCGAAGATCTCCGTCGACTACGCGGTGATGGAGGGCGCGGCCACCGCCGGGCGGGTGGCCACCGTGCCCGGCGACTTCGGCTGGAACGATGTCGGTGACTTCCACACCCTGGGTGACGTGCTGCCGACCGACGCCGCCGGCAACGTGGTGCTCGGCACCGACGCCAAGTCGGGTGTCCTGCTGCGCGACAGCGCCAATCTGGTGGTGGTGCCGCAGTCCGGCCGGTTGGTGGCCGTCCTCGGGTTGCGTGACCTGATCGTCGTGGACACCCCGGACGCGGTGCTGGTCTGCCCGCGCGACCGGGCCCAGGACGTCAAGGCCCTGGTCGACGAGCTCAAGGAGCGGGGCGAAGAGGGCTACGTCTGAGTGCGGCGAGGGCCGGCGCGACAAGTTGCACGGTCCCGCCGGCCAGCGGCTCGGGTAGCTGGTCCGGCGGGAACCAGCCCAGCTTCTCGGCCTCGTCGCTGACCTGCTCCACGGCGCCGGGCGGGGCGAGGACGGCGAAGCGGACGTCGTAGTGGCGCGAGCCGCCCTGGCAGGCCACCTCGTGCACGTCGATATCGATCGGCACCGGGTCGATGCGCAGGCCGACGATCCCCGATTCCTCGGTGGCCTCGCGCAACGCGGCGTCGACGAGGGTCTGATCGACGGGTTCGCAATGCCCGCCGAGCTGCACCCACAGGCTGAATGTGCCGTGTAGGCAGAGCAGCACCCGCGAGCCGGTCGCGTCGAGCACCAGCGCGCTCGCGGTGACGTGCCCGGGCACGTGCTCCCGCATCATCGCGACCGGGCCGGCGGCGAGCAGGGCGAGGGTGCGGTCCCGCGCCTCGGCAGCGGCCGGGCGGGTCGGCTGCCACCCGTCCAGCAGCGCGATGGCGTCGGCGTGCAGCGCCGCGTACGCCTCGGGGTTGGTGGGTTGGGCGGTGGGTCCGGTCGCGGTGTCAGGCACCCCGTCACTGTACGAGCGCAGGCTCCGTACCCTGGCGCGGTGACCCTGCGACTGCGCGAATTCGTGGTGGCCGGCAACGAGGCCAGTGACCTGCTGCCGGTCCGGTCCGCGGCGTTGTTGCGCGCCCACGGCGCGCGGCAGGGCTTCTGGACCGTGCTCGACGAGGGTCCGGTGGAACGCTGCCTGGCCCTGCTGCTCGAGTTGGACGACGGCGAGTGGACGGCTCGGCACGTCCTGGCGGACGCCGGCGTGGAGAACGGCCGGACCGAGGACGGTGAGGCGCTCGCCCACCATGACGGCTGGGTGTACGTGTTCGGCTCGCACTTCGGCTCCAAGGGCGGTCCGCTGCGGCCTCGGCGCGCCTTCGTGGCCCGGTTCCGGGAGGACGACGCGGCGGCCGGGCCGTTGCCGGTGCACGTGGTGCGCAACCGGTTCCGGCTGCACCGGGCGATGAACGACGCGCTGGCCGGTGCGCCGCTGACCCCGTTGCCACCGGGGAAGCAGGTGCGGGACCGGTTCATCGTGGAGACCCTCGCCCGGGGGACCGCCCGGGCGAAGAGTTGGGTGAGTCGGCTCGCCCCGGACGACCTGCCACTGAACGTGGAGGCGGCGGCCTTCACTTCGGCCGGTACGGTGCTGCTCGGGCTGCGCTTCCCGGTCACCGAGGCCGGCGAGCCGATCCTGGTCGAGGTGGCCGGCGTGCCGGGCATGTTCGCGGCGGAGCCGGCCTGGCCCCGGGCCGTGCGGGCGTACGCGGTCACCGGCGTGACCCCGGCGGGCGCGTTGACCGGCTTCCGGGCGATCACCCCGACCCCGGACGGCGGATACGACGGGGTGATCGGCTCGATCGACGCGCTCGGCAAGGGCTCGGTGCTGCTCGACGACCACCCGGGTGGGGGCGACGTCACCTCGCGGCACGTCCGGTTCCGGCTGCCGGCCGGCGGGTCGTCCGCCGCGGCCCCGGACGGGCACCGGCTGGTCGGTGCGTTGGTAGCGGACCTGGCGCCGTTCCACCACGTCGAGGGATTGGCCGAGCTGGACGGGCGGCCCTACTACGTCACGGACGAGGATCACCGGGTCGCGCTCTGGCTCGGCTGAGCCGGCCGCAGGACGTGTCGACGAGATGACCGGACGGCACCCCTGCGGTACAAGGGCCGCAGACCCTCGTGGTGCCGCCCGATCACCGGCCTCCCCCGGCCCCGGTGCGCCCCGACACCGGACACGTCAGTGACGCGTCAGTGTCGTGCTCGGGCATTGGAAGCATGCCCAACCGTCCCCGGGGGCGTCGAGGTTTTTCAGCCCAGGCTTAAACGTGGAGATAACTGCCGCCCGGGTAGAGTGCGAACAGTCACCTGGCACCCCCCTGCCGGTGACACGGGAGCCCCCATGCTGAAGATCCACTTTTCCGGCGAGGACATCCTTCGGACCCGGGTGGCACCGGCCGCGGACCCGGTCTGGGAGCTGGTCCTCAGCCTGCACCTGCTGCAGGGCCGCAACCGGGACCCGCTCACGGCGAACTGGCGGCGCACGGTGTCCCGGGAGCTGCGCCAGGACACCACCTCCGACCAGCTCCGGCTCCTCTTCGCGCTGAGCCCGCCGCGCGGCTACTTCCCCGACTTCCTCACCCCCTACGCCAGCGTGGACGGCTTCGAGGCCGGGCTGGACGCGGTCCGCAGCACCCCCAGCGGGCTGCTGAACCGGGACCTGACCGTGCTGGCCACCGAGAACACGCTGCCCACCTCGGCTGCCGCGCTGGCCCGGGGTGAGGTGACGGCGCTGAGCCACCTCGCCGAGTCGATGACGCAGTACCGGTCGCTGGCGATCGACCCGTACTGGGGTCGGATCCAGGCCGCGGTCGAGGCGGACCGGACCCGCCGAGCCCGCGTCATGCTCGACGGCGGCGTCGAAGGGCTGCTGACCAGCCTCCGGCCGGCGATGCGCTGGGAGAACGGCGTGCTCGAGGTCCGCGATTACCCGCACAGCCGCGAGCTGCACCTGGACGGTCGCGGCCTGCTGCTGGTGCCGTCGTTCTTCTGCGCGGGCACCCCGGTCGCCCTGCTCGATCCGGCGCTGCCGCCGGTGCTGGTCTATCCGGTGGACCGGCTGGGTGGCCTGGTGCCCGCCGACGGGTCCGGACCGGCCGCGGCGGCCACCAGCCGGGAATCGCTCGCCGCGCTGCTCGGCCGGACCAGGGCGGCGGTGCTGCAGGCCAGCGACGACGGCTGCACCACCGGCGAGGTGGCCCGGCGGCTCAACATCTCACCGGCGGCGGCCAGTCA
The DNA here is from genome assembly GCF_036906815.1 of Micromonospora sp. CPCC 205539. NCBI lineage: Bacteria > Bacillati > Actinomycetota > Actinomycetes > Micromonosporales > Micromonosporaceae > Micromonospora > Micromonospora sp. CPCC 205539. The sequence goes on from NZ_JBAKHW010000060.1 coordinate 26,602, forward strand.
GCACGCCACCGTGCTGCGCAACGCCGGCCTGCTGGTCAGCCACCGGGACCGCAACACGGTGCTGCACACATTGACCCCGCTCGGCCGGGCCATGCTGGACGCCTGACCCGGCCGGCTCTTCACAGGGCGAGCGACGCGCTGGCCGGGCTGCCGGCGGGCGGGGGCAGCAGGGTCGACGCGACGCCCTCGGCGGCCAGGGCGACGCGCAGTCGGTGCAGGTCGGCGCCGAAGCGGACCAGATCCATCGGCTCGACCGGGGCCGGCGGCGAGCCGAGCACCAGCGCGGTCGCCTCGTCCGGCCAACCGGCCACCTCGGCGACCAGGCCGGCGTGCACCTCGGCCTCGTCGACCAGGGTGAAGACCGTGCCGGGGGCGACCACCTCGGTTACCGCGTCGATCGCCCGCCGTACCGCCGTCAGGTCGACCGGCGTTGGGCTGGCACCGTCGGTCAGGGTGGCGGCGTCGGCCAGCCCGGTCGCCCGGGCCTCGGCGGTGCCCAGGGAGAAGAGGTCCTGCGCGGCGTCGCGGATCAGCGCCCGCGCGCCGTCCGCGTCGTCGTCGGACCGCGTGGAGGAGAGGTAGCCCCGCACCACCGCGACCGGCACCTGGTCACACTTGCCCTTGATCAGCTCGCCGGCCCCGGCCAGCTCGTCGACCACGGCCATCTGGGTCAACTGCAACTCGTTGCCGTACGGGTCCACCTCGCCCCGGTGGTCGCGGATGGCCGGCATCCCGGCCACCCCGAGCGCCACGTCGGTGAGCCCGTTCCGCCACGGCCGGCCCATCGTGTCGGTGATGATCACGGCGACGTCCAGGTCGTAGCGCTCGCGCAGCGCGGCCCGAAGTGCCCGGGCCGAGGCGTCCGGGTCCACCGGCAGCAGAACCAGCCGGGTCTTGTCCACGTTCGACGCGTCGATGCCGGCGGAGGCCATCACGAAGCCGTGGTGGGTCTGCACGATCCGGGTCGCACCCCGACTGGCCACCACTCGGGCGGTCTCTCCGGCCAGCACCTCGTCCCGCGCGGTGAGCCGCTCGGGCCCGTCCGCCGGCACGTCGACGAGACGCCCCTCGGCCTTCGAGACGATCTTGCTAGTGACCACCAGCACGTCGCCGTTGCGCAGCCACGGCGCGGCCGTCGCGATCATCGCCGCCAGGTCGTCGCCTTCACTCACGTGGCCGATGCCCAGCACCGGCAGGATCTCCAGCCTCACGTCAACTCCACCGCGGCGCGGACCATCGCCACCGTCGCCGCCTCGTCGGTCATCCGCAACGGCACCGCACGGACCGTCACCTCCGGCACCACGGTGCCCGCGTCCTCCTCGGCCACCAGCCAGCCGTCCAGCACCCCGCCGGCCGACCGGCCCCCGTAGAGCCGACCCACCCCGGCCGCGCTGCACTCGACACCGAGCACCTCGAGGCAGCGGTCCGCCATCCCGCGGACCGGAGCGCCGCCGATGATCGGTGAGAGGCCCACCACCGGAGCGGGCCCCGCGGCCACCGCCTCGCGCAGCCCCGGCACCGCCAGCACCGGCGCGACGCTCACCACCGGGTTGCTCGGTGCGACCAGCACCAGGTCGGCCGCGCCGATCGCCTCCAGGACCCCGGGCGCCGGCTTCGCCGACTCCGCGCCGACGAAGACGAAGCGGTGGGTGGGGATGTCCGCCCGGTACCGCACCCACCACTCCTGGAAGTGGATCGCGCGCTGACCGTCGTCGCCGTCGACCACCGCGTGGGTCTCCAGCCGGTCGTCGGTCGCCGGCAGCACCCGTACGCCCGGCTCCCAGCGGGCGGCCAGCGCCTCGGTGACCGCGTGCAGCGGGTAGCCGGCGTTGAGCATGGTGCTGCGTACCAGGTGGGTGGCGATGTCCTTGTCGCCGAGGCCGAACCAGGTCGGCTCCGCCCCGTACGCGGCCAGCTCCGTCTTGACCGTCCAGCTCTCCCCGACCCGGCCCCAGCCCCGCTCGGGGTCGGCACCACCGCCAAGGGTGTACATGACGCTGTCCAGGTCGGGACAGATCTTCAACCCGTGCAGCCACAGGTCGTCGCCGACATTGACCACGGCGGTCACCTCGGCGCCGACCTCACGGGCGTACGCCCGGACGCCGAGCAGGAACCGGGCGCCACCGATGCCGCCGGCCAGAACCACGATGCGCATGTCGACCATCCTCGCGCACGTGACGCCTTCGATTGACCGCCGGCCCGGGAGACTAGGCTCACGGGCGCCCTGTCCGTTCATGCCCTGAGGGGGAGCTCGTGACCAGCCCCGCCGAGCCCGCGTCCACCGACGCGACGCAGGCCCGCCAGCTGACCAAGCCGCTACGCGAAGTGGGTGCGCTCGCGCTGCTCGGCGCCAACGCCGTGTTCCTCTTCGTGGGGCTGCTCCGCCTGCTCGCCCCGACCGACTACAGCTCCTTCACCGGCCGCGCGGGCAGCACCTTCTTCACGTTCATCGGCTTGGAGTCGGTGATCCTGCCGCTGCTCGCCGTGCTGCTGGCCACCCACATCTCGCCGGTACTGCCCAAGGCGAAGCTGATCACGCAGGTGGCGCTCGGTGAGTACGCCGCCAGCGCACTCCTCGGCACGCTCACCCTGCTGGTCTGGTTGGTGGCCCAGCTCGCCGAGGCCGAGGTGCTCGAGGCGCTGCTCGGCGTGCTCACCCGCTTCGCGTACCTGATGCTCTTCGCGGTCGCCGTCTGGGTGGTCTTCACGCTGTGGCGCACCCTTTACTACGTGCCCAAGCCCAAGCCGCAGCCGGGCGTCTACGGCCAGGCGCAGCCGGGCTGGCCGCAGCAGCAGGGCGGTTGGCCGGCTCCGGGGCAGCCCGGTGGCCAGCCGGCGGGCGGGTGGGGCCAGCCCGGTCCCGGCCAGCCCGGCGGCTACCCGCCGGCACAGTTCCCCGGCCAGTACGGCCAGCCCGCACCGCCGTACCAGCCGGCACCGCAGTCCGCGCCACCGTTCGGGGGCGCCCCGCAGTCGGCCCCGCCGTTCCCGCAGTCCGCGCCGCCGTTCCCGCCGGCTCCGCAGTCCGCGCCGCCGGCCCCGCCGGTCGACCCCGCGCCGCAGTCGGCCCCGCCGGTGCCGTCGGCTCCGCCGGCGCCGTCCGCGCCGCCGTTCGGGCAGCCGCCGTCGGCCGACCCGACCCAGGCCATCCCGCGTCAGCCCGCCGACCCGACCGAGGCGATCTTCCGCCCCGGCGACGACGACCGCACCCAGCAGATCAACCCGGACCAGCCCCGCTGAGTCCCCGCGCCGCCCGCGCGCTCACTCGCGCGGGCGGCGCCCCCTCAATCCCGTCCCCGCCCCGGTCCGCGCCGTCCCCGCCCCCGTCCGCGCCCTCCCCGCCCCGGTCCGCGCCGTCCCC
>NZ_JBAKHW010000061.1:0-12497 GCF_036906815.1 Micromonospora sp. CPCC 205539
TCCGGGCCGCCCGCTCGCCGGGCCGCCCGCCTGCTCGACCTAAGATCCGCGCAACTTCGGGGAAACTGCTGTCTCGAGGCGCGGGGAGGCAGCAGTTTCCCCGAAAGTGCGCGAATCTTGGAGCGCCCAAGAGGCACCGCAGGCGGTAACCCGGTGGCGGGCCGAAGATCCGTTGTTAGACTCGGCGGAGTTGGGTGTCAGCAGTGACAAGGGAGACCAGACATGGCGGGTGACGACGACATCTCCGGGTGAAACCGGATGTCTCTGGCCACCGGTCGGCGCGCGACAGCGCGGCTGACGTGGCCATGTCGTCGTTCCACCGGTCTCTGTTCCGTCGGGCAGCTCCGGCGTGCCCGCCCCACCCTTTGAGGTCACTCGCATGTCTGATGCGTTCATTGTCTGTTCGAACCTGTCCTTCTCCTGGCCGGACGACACCCCGGTCTTCGCGGAGTTGTCCTTCTCGGTCCCTGGCGGCCGCACCGGCCTGGTCGCGCCGAACGGCTCCGGCAAGAGCACGCTGCTGCGGCTGATCGCCGGAGAGCTGCGGCCGAGCGGCGGCAGCGTCACCGTCGACGGCGTGCTCGGCTACCTCCCGCAGACCCTGCCGCTGGCCGGCGACCTGACGGTGGCCGAGGTGCTGGGCGTCGCCGAGCGGGTCGCGGCGCTGCACGCCATCGAGGCCGGCGACGCCAGCGAGGCGAACTTCGCCACGATCGGCGACGACTGGGACATCGAGGAGCGCACCCGCGCCGAACTGGACCGGCTCGGCCTGGGCGATCTTCTGCTGGACCGGCGGCTCAACACCCTCAGCGGCGGCCAGGTGGTCTCGCTCGGTCTGGCGGCGCAGCTGATCCGGCGACCGGACGTGCTGCTGCTCGACGAGCCGACCAACAACCTGGACCTGGACGCCCGGCACAAGCTCTACGACGTGCTGACGGAGTGGACGGGCTGCCTGCTGGTGGTCAGTCACGACCGGGAGTTGCTGGACCGGATGGAGCGCATCGCCGAGCTGGATCGCGGTGATGTGCGCTGGTATGGCGGCAACTTCACCGCGTACACGGAGGCGGTGCAGGCGGCGCGGGAGGTGGCCGAGAGCAACATCCGCAACGCCGAGCAGGAGGTCAAGCGGGAGAAGCGGGAGATGCAGCAGGCCCGCGAGCGGGCCGACCGGCGGGCCAGCAACGCGTCCAAGAACCTGAAGAACGCCGGCCTGCCGAAGATCTTCGCCGGGACCATGAAGCGGAACGCGCAGGAGGCCGCCGGCAAGTCCCACGAGACGCACTCGGCCCGGCTCGGCCAGGCCAAGGCCCGACTCGACGAGGCCGGCCGGGCGTTGCGCGAGGAGGACCGGATCGTCGTGGAGTTGCCGGACACCACCGTCCCGGGCGGTCGTACGGTCTTCACCGGCCAGGGAATGCGGGTCCGCTTCGGCGATCGGGAGATGTTCGCCGGCGACGGCGCTGACCTGACGATCCGCGGGCCAGAGCGGATCGCGCTCACCGGGCCCAACGGCGTCGGCAAGTCGACCCTGTTGCGCCTGGTCAGCGGCGATCTGGAGCCGTCGGGCGGTGAGCTGAAGCGGGCCGACGGTCGGATCGCGTACCTGTCGCAGCGGCTGGACCTGCTGGATCTCGACCGTACGGTGGCGGAGAACTTCGCCGCGTACGCGCCGGACCTGCCGGACGCGAAGCGGATGAACCTGCTGGCCCGGTTCCTGTTCCGGGGTGCCCGGGTGAACCTGCCGGTCGGTGTGCTGTCCGGCGGCGAGCGGCTGCGCGCCACCCTCGCCTGTGTGCTCTGCGCCGAACCGGCACCGCAACTGCTGCTGCTCGACGAGCCGACCAACAACCTGGACCTGGTCAGCGTCGGCCAGTTGGAGAGCGCGCTGAGCGCGTACCAGGGGGCGTTCGTGGTGGTCAGCCACGACGAGCGCTTCCTCGCCGAGATCGGCGTGCAGCGCTGGCTGCGGCTCGCCGACGGCCAGCTGCGGGAGGTCAGTGCCCCCGACCGGGGCTGAGCCCGGGGTGTCCGCGGCCCGGTCGGTAGACACCGGCCGGGCCGCGCGCACGGTCACGCCGCGCGCACGGCCGGGCCGCGCGCACAGCCGAGCCGCGCGCACGGTCAGGTCACGTTGGCCGGGCCGAGGACGCTCTTCAGGTCACCCATCAGCGCGGTGGTGGCCGCCACCCGGAACGGGCCCAGCCGCAGGGTGGTGGTCCGCCCGCCGTTGAGCAGCTTGACGTGCACCTCGGTGTCGCCGGGGTGCAGCACCAGGGTCTCCTTGAGCTTCTCGACCAGCGGCGCCGTGCACCGGTGCACCGGGATGGTGAGGGTGACCGGCTTGTTGGCGCTGCTGCTGACGTCCGGCATGGACATGTCCATCGCCATGATGCGGGGGGTGTCGTCGCGGCGGTCGACCCGGCCCTTGACCACGACGATGGCGTCCTCGGCGATGTACTGCCCGATCACCTCGTAGGTGTTGGGGAAGAACAGCGTCTCCACCCCGCCGGCCAGGTCCTCCAGTGTGGCGGAGGCCCAGGCCCGGCCCTGCTTGGTGACCCGGCGCTGCACGCCGGAGAGGATGCCGGCGAGGGTGACGACGGCCCCGTCGGGCACCGCTCCCTCCTCGGCCAGCGCGGCGATGGTGGTGTCGGCCGCCGCGTTGAGGACGTGCTCGAGGCCGAAGAGCGGGTGGTCGGAGACGTACAGGCCGAGCATTTCCCGTTCGAAGGCCAGCTTGTCCCGCTTCTCCCACTCGCTCTCGCCGATCGTCGGCATGACCGTGGTGCTGCCCCCGGCGTCGCCGTCACCGAACCCGGCACCGAACAGGTCGTACTGGCCGACGGCCTCCTTGCGCTTGACGTCGGCGTACGCGTCGATGGCGTCGGCGTGCACGGCGAGCAGCGCCTTACGGCTGTGCCCCATCGAGTCGAAGGCGCCGGCCTTGATCAGCGATTCGATGGTCTTCTTGTTGCAGACGACCGCGTCGACCTTGGCGAGGAAGTCGTAGAAGTCGGTGTAGTCGCCCTTCTCCTGCCGACAGCGCATGATCGAGGCGACCACGTTCGCGCCGACGTTGCGCACGGCGGCCAGGCCGAACCGGATGTCCGCGCCGACCGGGGTGAACGGCCCGGCCGAGGTGTTCACGTCCGGCGGAAGCACCTGGATCTTCATCCGGCGACACTCGGCCAGATAGAGCGCCATCTTGTCCTTGTCGTCACCGACGCTCGTCAGCAGCCCGGCCATGTACTCGGCCGGGTAGTGCGCCTTCAGGTACGCGGTCCAGTAGGAGACCAGCCCGTACGCGGCGGAGTGCGCCTTGTTGAAGGCGTACCCGGCGAACGGCACCAGAACGTCCCACACGGCCTGGATCGCCTCGTCGGAGTAGCCGCGCTCGCGGCAGCCGTCCCGGAACGGGATGAACTCCTTGTCGAGGATCTCCTTCTTCTTCTTACCCATGGCCCGGCGCAGCAGGTCGGCCTGGCCGAGGGTGTAGCCGGCGAGGATCTGCGCGGCGCGCTGCACCTGCTCCTGGTAGACGATCAGGCCGTGGGTCGGTGCCAGGATCTCCCGCAGCGGCTCCTCCAGCTCCGGGTGGATCGGCGTGATCTCCTGGAGGCCGTTCTTGCGCAGCGCGTAGTTGGTGTGTGAGTCGACGCCCATCGGGCCGGGCCGGTAGAGCGCCAGGACGGCGGAGATGTCCTCGAAGTTGTCCGGCTTCATCAGGCGCAGCAGTGAGCGCATCGGCCCGCCGTCGAGCTGGAACACGCCGAGGGTGTCGCCCCGGGCCAGCAGCTCGTACGCGGGCAGGTCGTCGAGCTCCAGGGCCAGCAGGTCGAGCTGCTTGCCGTGGTTGAGCTCGATGTTCTTGACCGCGTCGTCGATGATCGTCAGGTTGCGCAGGCCGAGGAAGTCCATCTTCAACAGCCCGAGCGACTCGCACGTCGGGTAGTCGAACTGGGTGATGATCGCGCCGTCGGCGTCCCGCCGCGTCAGCGGGATGTGCTCGATGATCGGCTCGGCGGACATGATGACGCCGGCGGCGTGCACCCCGGTCTGCCGGATCAGCCCCTCGATGCCCTTGGCGGTGTCGATCACCTTGCGGACGTCCGGGTCGGACTCGTACAGGCCGCGGATCTCGCCGGCCTCGGCGTAGCGCGGGTGCTTGGCGTCGAAGATGCCGGTGAGCGGGATGTCCTTGCCCATCACGGCGGGCGGCATCGCCTTGGTGATCCGGTCGCCGACCGCGTACGGGTAGCCGAGCACCCGCGCCGAGTCCTTGATCGCGGCCTTCGCCTTGATCGTGCCGAAGGTGGCGATCTGGGCGACCTTGTCCTCGCCCCACTTGTCGGTGACGTACTTGATCACCTCACCGCGCCGACGCTCGTCGAAGTCGATGTCGACATCCGGCATCGAGACCCGCTCGGGGTTGAGGAACCGCTCGAAGATCAGGCCGTGCTGGATCGGGTCCAGGTCGGTGATGCCCAGCGCGTACGCGACGAGCGAGCCGGCTGCCGAACCACGGCCCGGACCCACCGCGATGCCCTGCTTCTTCGCCCACTGGATGAAGTCGGCGACCACGAGGAAGTACGACGGGAAGCCCATCTGGTTGATGACGCCCAGCTCGTACTCGGCCTGGACGACATGCCCCTCCGGGATGCCGCCGGGGTAGCGGCGGCCCAGGCCGAGGAAGGTCTCCTTGCGGAACCAGGACTCCTCGGTCTCGCCCTCGGGCACCGGGAAGCGCGGCATGAGGTTGTGGAACTCGAACATCCCGGTCGGGTCGACCTTCTCGGCGACCAGCAGGGTGTTGCGGCAGCCCTCCTGCCACAGCTCGGACGTGTCCACCGCGCGCATCTGGTCGGCGCTCTTGATGAAGTAGCCGCCGCCCTCGAACCGGAACCGGTTGGGGTCGTCGATGTTGCTGCCCGTCTGCACGCAGAGCAGCACGTCGTGCGCGGTGGCCTGCGCCTCGTGCGTGTAGTGCGAGTCGTTGGTGACCACCGGTGGGATGTCGAGCTTGCGGGCGATCTCGGTGAGACCCTCGCGGACCCGGCTCTCGATGGAGAGGCCGTGGTCCATGATCTCCAGGAAGTAGTTGTCCTTGCCGAAGATGTCCTGGTAGCTGGCGGCGACCTTGAGCGCCTCGTCGAACTGGCCCAGCCGCAGCCGGGTCTGCACCGCGCCGGAGGGGCAGCCGGTGGTGGCCATGATCCCCTCGGCGTGCTCGGCGATCAGCTCCATGTCCATCCGGGGCCACTTGACGTAGTGCCCCTCCATGGAGGCGCGCGAGTTGAGGGTGAAGAGGTTCTTGAGGCCCTGCGCGTTCTTCGCCCACATGGTCTTGTGGGTGATCGCGCCGTTACCGGAGATGTCGTCGCTCTTCTGCTCCGGCCGGCCCCACTTCACCCGCGCCTTGTGATAGCGAGACTCCGGCGCCACGTACGCCTCGACGCCCAGGATCGGGGTGATCCCGGCCGCCATGGCCTGGTTGTAGAAGTCGTTCGCGCCGTGCATGTTGCCGTGGTCGGTGATCGCCACCGCCGACATGCCGAGCCGGTTGGCCTCGGCGAACAGGTCCTTGAGTCGGGCCGCCCCGTCGAGCATCGAGTACTCGGTGTGCACATGCAGATGCGCGAACGAATCGGCCATGCGTGGCGCCCCCCGGCGGTGTGGATCTTGATGGTCGGACCCGACCGGGACCTACCCTACCGAGGTGATCTCGGCGGCTCCACCGTCCGCGCCGAGGGTGGCCCGGGTCTCCTCGCAGCGCCTAGTCTCAACCCATGGCGAGGTACTACGACGTGCACCCCGAGAACCCGCAGCCCCGGGTCATCGCCCAGGTCGCCGACCTGATCCGCGGCGGCGGGCTGGTCGCCTACCCCACCGACTCGTGCTACGCGCTCGGCTGCCGACTGGGCGACCGGGACGGGCTGGACCGCATCCGCGACATCCGGCGCCTCGACGAGCAGCACCACTTCACCCTGGTCTGCCGGGACTTCGCGCAACTCGGCCAGTTCGTGCAGATCAGCAACTCGGTCTTCCGCCTCGTGAAGGCGTCCACCCCGGGCAGCTACACCTTCATCCTGCCGGCCACCAAGGAGGTGCCCCGCCGGATGCTGCACCCGAAGAAGCGCACCGTCGGTGTCCGCGTGCCCCGGCACACCGTCACCCAGGCGCTCCTGGCCGAGCTGGCCGAGCCGCTGGTGTCGAGCACCCTGACGCTGCCCGGCGAGGACGAGCCGATGACCCAGGGGTGGGAGATCAAGGAACGTCTGGACCACCTTCTCGACGCGGTCGTCGACGGCGGTGACTGCGGTAAGGAACCGACGACGGTCGTCGACCTGTCTGGGTCCGAGCCGGAGATTCTGCGCCGCGGCGCGGGGGACGTGTCCCGCTTCGAGTGATTGGACACCCGGCATGCCCGACGCGGACGACCTCGACGCCCTGGCCCGGTCCGCCATGCAGGGCGACCCGGCGGCGCTGGATGCCCTGCTGAGCGCGGTGCGCCCGGAGGTGCTGCGGTTGTGTGCCCGGTTCCTGCCGAGTCGGGAGGACGCCGAGGAAGCCTGCCAGGACACGCTGCTCGCGCTGGCCAAGGGCATCACCCGGTTCGAGGGGCGCTCGTCGTTCCGCACCTGGCTGCACCGGCTGACCGCCAACCGGGCCCGCTCCACCTACCGCACGCTGCGCCGCCGCTGGCGGCTGGAGGCCGGCGGCGTACCGCTACCCGAGCAGGCCGACCCACGGCGGACCAGCGTGGTCGCGGGCACCCGCCTCGACCTGCTCGACGCCTTCGACGCGGTCCGTCCCGACCTCGCCGAGGTGGTGGCGCTGCGCGACGTCCTCGGGCTGAGCTACCCCGAGATCGCCGCCCTGCTCGACGTGCCGGTGGGCACGGTGAAGTCCCGTCTGCATCTGGCCCGGCGGCAGGTCCGGCAACGACTGGCTGCCGAATGAACAGCGCACCGATCCGCCGGCTCGTCGTCGTCTTCGCGGCTGCCCTGACGGTCACCGCCTGCGGCGCTGACGCCGTCTCGCCGCTGCCCGTACAACCGCCCGGCCCGGCCCGATCGACGCCGGCACCCTCCGCGGTCCCCACGCCCACCGCGTCGCCGTCCCGACCACCGCCGACCAGCGGGCGCCCGGTCGCGGCACCGCCCGCACCGACCAGGACAAGGGGTACGCCCCGAACGACTCCCCCGCCGACCGAGCCGACCCCGGCCTGTCAGGGTGCGGTCCGCTACGACCTGCCGCTCGCCGACACCGAGATCGAGCTGCTCCGATCGCTCTGCTTCGCCACCGGCGCGGTGCTCCGGATCCAGGGCATCGGCCCCGGCCTCGTCACCGTGGACCGCCCGGAGTTGGTCTCTGAGCAGTACGAGGCGGGCGTGGTGGACATCCGCTTCGTCCGTCCCGGCACCGTGGCCGTCACCATCCCGAAGGAAGGTCGGGCGCACACCATCACGGTGGTGGTCCGCTAGCCGGGTCCGCGACCGATCCGCTCGCGCGCCTCCCGCCCCCGCCACCCTGTGGCGCGTCCTTTGCTCTGCTTCAATCGGCGCAACACCGCGGGCACCTTTTCGTTGCGCCCGTTGAAGCAGAGCAAAGGACGCCCAACTGGCACGGCCAGCCCGGATCCGTCGGCGCGGCGATGACATGCCGGCCCGTCCGACTCACGGTGTCGCCGGTGCTGAGGCGGAGTGGCGCCAGGCCCGGAGGAACTCGGCGACCGCGACCCCCAGGAGCACCAGACCAGCCGCGACGCTCACCGCCAGCCCAGGCAGGTGTGGCGCGAGCGGCGCCAGGGCGATCGTCACGACGACGCCGACGACGTGGGACAACGGCACCCGCTCGAACACCTCGTGCTCCAGCAGCGCCCGACCGCACAGGACCAGCCCGGCGCCGCCCAGGATGAGCGCGGTCATCGGACCGCTCGGATGCTCCCCGGGCTGCTCCAGCACCCGCTCGACGCCGGCGGCCGTGCTCACCACACCGGCGCTCATCAACCAGTGGGCGTACGGCGTGGTCTGCACCAGCCGACTCCGGTGAGATGACGACTCGATGGCGGCGCGCAGGGTCGCGCCGGCTCCCCGTGCGTAGCTCCACCAGAGCACCGCGGCCGTCAGGAACGCGACCCCGAAGGCGGCCACCCGATCCCCGGTGAACGGTTGGCGGCTCAGGCTGAGGACGCTGACCAGGACGAGTTCACCCAGGGAGAGGATGTAGATCTGCTGGTACCGCTCGGAGAGGTGCTCCGGTGCCACCTCGTACCGCGGCAGGGGCGGCCGACCGGGAATCGGAAAACGGAACCCGTAGGCGATGTAGTCCGCCGCGAGCGCGGCCAGCCACAGGACGAGCCGCCAGTCGGAATCCGCCACCAGACCGCCGACCACCCAGAGGGTCCCCGAGCCGACGTCCCAGATCAGGGCGCGCACGGTCCGTTCCTGCTCCTGCCGCCCCCGCAGGGACCAGGCGAGCACCGACCCGCGGACCAGGAAGATCGCGACCCAGGTGCCACTGAAGATCAACCCATGGTCGCCGAACGCGCTGGGCAGCGCCGCGGACATCAGCATGACGCCGAACATGGTGCCCAGGATCAAGAGGGGGATCGGCTGCTTCCGGGGGTTGTAGCTGTCGGTGATCAACGTGGTGGTCACCCACGCCGCCCACAGCGCCGACAGGAGGACCAGCGCCTGCGCGATGCCGGTCCAGGTCTGGTCCTCGGCCATCTTCATCGAGGTCATCGCCAGGCCGGCGATGAAGGCGAGGTCGAAGAACAACTCCAGCAGATCCGTACGCTGCGAACCGCTCGGCCCCAGGGTCGGCGCTCGACGCGGGCCGCCCGTCACCGGCTCGCGCTTCTCCGCCACGGTGACAGCTTCCTACTCGAGGGCCGGCCGCCGGGCGCGTTCACCCGCACCTACCGCAGGCGTACGCCGGCGAGCAGGGTGTCCACGAAGTCGGCCCCGCTCTCCGCCGGTGGCACGATCTGCACGTACACCAGGCCGGCTCGGCCGGGATGCAGGCCGGCCGACTCGATGATCTGGGGCCGGCCCCGGTCGCAGCGGTACCCCACCACGGTCCACTCGACGTCCGCCTGCCGCGTGGTGCGGGCCGGCGCGGACGTGCAGTCCCCGTGCGCGCGTTCGGCCAGGAACCCGGCCGGTGTCGTGCGTGCCGCCGTGGTGGCGGAGAAGCCGACGAACGCGCCGGGTAGCCGGGGGTCGGCGGCCCAGCGACGCGGCTGCGGCGACATGACCAGCGCCGGTTCCGCTTCGCCGTCGGCGCCGTACTGGCCGGCCCAGGTCGTGCCGGTGGCCGACCAGCCGGCCGGCAACGCCACGGTGAGCGGGCCGGTCGTGTACGTCGCACCGCCGGGCTGCCCGGTTTCGCCGCCGCCGGTCTCGGCGCCCGCGCCGGCCACCCCCGCGACGACGGCCACGACGCCGGCCGCGGCCAGCCGGAGCCGGTACGGGCGGCGAGCCGCCGGCCGGGGCGGGTGCGGTGCGACGCCGGCCGCCCGGTCCAGGGCGGCGTGCAGGGCCGCGGCGTCCGGGTACCGGTCGGCCGGATGGTGGGCGGTGGCCCGGGCGAGCACCGCCGCCACCCCCGCCGGTACGCCCTCGCGCAGCCGGATCGCGGCGGCAACCGGCGGTGGCGACGGGCCCGACCCGGCGCGTAGCGGGTCGACGGCCAGCAGCCGGATCCCGAGCCGACCGAGCCCGAACACGTCGGCACGGATGTCGATCACCGCGCCCGGGTCGTCCTGCTCCGGCGCCATGTACCCCGGGGTACCCGCCCGGGCGGTCAGTCCGGAGGCGGCGGCGAGCGCCTTGGCCAGGCCGAGGTCGGCGATGAGCACCTGTTCGACGCCGGAGTCCGCACCGGCGGAGTGGAACAGGATGTTGCCGGGGGTGAGGTCACGGTGCACGACGCCGTGCCGGTGCAGCACCGCGACGCCCGCGCAGACCTCGCCGAGCAGACGCAGCGCGGCCGGCGCGGGGATCGGATCGGCGGCCAGGCGATCTCGGAGGCTGCCGCCGTCCGCCCACGCCAGCACCGCGTACGGACGGCCATCGGGCAACTCGCCGACGGCGTGCACCCGGACCAGCCGCTCGTGCTCCAGCCGGCGCAGCAACCGGGCCTCGTCGCGGAAGCGTTCCCGGACCCGCAGGTCGTGGCTCCAGTTCTCGGCCAGCACCTTGATCGCCACGTGCGCGTCGAGCGCCTGGTCGTAGCCCAGCCACACCGTCGCGAACGAGCCGACGCCCAGCAGCCGCTCAATGACGTAGGGCCCGATCCGCAGCGGAACCGTCACCGCCTGACAGTAGACCGGACCGGTCGTCAACCCGACGAACCGCGGGCGCCGCAGCGGTGACTAACAGAGCAGGAGACCAACCAACCCAAGGAGCAGACCATGAGGCGTCCCTCGATCATCCTCGTCAGCGGAGCGCTGGCGCTCGGCGCGCTCGTCCCGGTGACCGTCGCCGGACCGGCCTCGGCGGCCCCCACCCCCGGCGGCACCGGGCCGGCGCACGCCGCCGCGCACCGCCACCAGCAGGTGCTCAGCGTCAGCGGCGCCGGGGTGTACCGGATCGGTGCCAGCCTGGCCGCGCTCACCGCGGCCGGGCGCATCGACTGGGTCGCGCCCGCCTGCGCCGGGGTGGTGCACGCCGGCGCGACCGGTTCCTGGGCCGGCGTGCTCGTGCTGGCCTTCCACGACGGGCGGCTGGTGGAGGTGGGCACGGCGACGGCGCCGCCCCAGTCCCCCGCCGGGGCCACGGTCGGCATGTCGTTCGCCGAGCTCGAGACGATCTACGGCCGGCGGGGCTCCCTGATCCGCAACGACGCGGGGGACGCCGAGGCGTACCTCGTGCGGGTCGGCTCGCGGGTGGAGTTGTTCACCGGCCACCCGATCCGGCCCGGAGTGGGCTACTTCCAGGTTGGGCCGGCCTCCTTCGTCGAGCGGAACTTCCGTCAGGGCTCAACCTGCTGATCAGCGTGGGTCTCGGGGCGTCCGGTGCACACAGACCGGGCGCCCCGTCTGCTGCCCGGCGACGGGAGGCGCGAGCGGCACGATGATGTCTCTCTAGACAACACTGTGTGGCACACAGTATGGTGTGACACATGGTTAGCGAGGACGTTCTACGGACGCACCTGCAGGAGTTGCGTCGAGGCACCGTCGTGGTGGCCAGCCTGGTCGCGTTGCGCCGACCGGACTACGGCTACGCCCTGCTGCAACGGCTCACCGACCACGGCTTTCCGGTGGATGCCAACACGCTCTACCCGCTGCTGCGCCGCCTGGAGGACCAGGGCCTGCTGACCAGCGAGTGGAACACCGAGGAGAGCCGGCCGCGCAAGTTCTACCGGACCAGCGACGAGGGCGAGTCGATGCTGAGCCGGCTGCTCGACGACCTCGCCGCCGTACAGACCTCCGTCACCGGGCTGATCCAAGGAGTCGACCGATGAACACCCTGACCGACCGCTATCTCGCCGCCACCCTGCGCTCGGTGCCCGTCCAGCGCCGGGAGGAGATCGCCTCCGAGCTGCGGGCCTCCATCGAGGACATGATCGAGGACCGGACCGGCAGCGGTCAGGACGCCACCACCGCCGAACGCGAGGTGCTCACCGAGCTGGGCAACCCCGACCGGCTGGCCGCCCGGTACGCGGACCGTCGGCTGCAGCTCATCGGCCCGACCTACTACCTGGTCTGGCTACGGTTGCTCAAACTGCTGCTCAGCTTCATCCCGGCGATCGTCGGCGTGGTCGTCGCGGTGGTCGATGTGGCGGAGGGCAAGGGCGCCGGCGCGATCGGGTCCGGGATCGGCACCGCCATCGAGGTGGCCGTGCACGTCGCCTTCTGGCTCACCCTGACCTTCGCCCTCATCGACCGCTTCCAGCCCGTGACCGACCTGCCCGAGTGGACCGTCGACCAACTGCCCGCCGCGCCGGTGCACCGGGACATCGCCCTGCCCGACACCATCGCGTCGGTGGTCATGCTGGCGGTGGCCATCGGCTACCTGCCCTTCCAGCACTACCAGTCCTGGGTGCACGACACCGACGGCAGCAACATCCCGATCCTCGATCCGGCGCTCTGGTCGTCCTGGCTGCCGGTGCTCATCGCGGTGCTGCTCGCCAGTGCGATCTTCGAGATCGTCAAGTACCGCATCGGGCACTGGAACTGGTCGCTCTACGGGGTGAAGGCCCTGCTCAACGTGGCCTTCACGGTGCCGGTGGCCTGGCTGGCGCTCGACGACCGGCTGCTCAACCCGGCCCTGGCCGAGCGCCTGAACTGGCTGGCCGACGCCGACAACCGGAACACTCTCGGGCTCATCATCGCGGTGAGCGCGGCCGCGATCATGGTGTGGGATCTGATCGACACCGCCATCAAGACCCGTCGCCACACGGCCTGAGCAGCACCCGACGAGCGGCCCGGCGCGTACTCGCGCCGGGGCCCCCCCCTCCCTCCCAGGGGTCCACCCCCCCCCCCAAAG
>NZ_JBAKHW010000062.1:0-17286 GCF_036906815.1 Micromonospora sp. CPCC 205539
GCCGCCCTCCGCCCCGGCGCCCCCCCGCCCGCCCGCCCCCCCGGCCCCCCGCCCCCCCCCACCACCCTGACTCCAGGGGATCCACCCGCCTCGCTAGCGTGGATTCGTGACCAGAACGCTGCGCCTGGAGGGCGTCGACCGCAGCTTCGGCGACCGCCAGGTACTCAACAACGTGTCCTTTGAGGTGGCTGCCGGCCGGATGACCGGCTTCGTGGGCGCCAACGGCGCCGGCAAGACCACCACCATGCGGATCATCTTGGGCGTACTCGCCCCGGACGCCGGCGAGGTTAACTGGGGCGGCGCGCCGTTGACCCGGCAGGACCGGCGGCGCTTCGGCTACATGCCGGAGGAGCGCGGCCTCTACCCCAAGATGTCCGTCCGGGAGCAGGTGACGTACCTGGGTCGGCTGCACGGCCTGGACGTGTCGGCGGCCCGGCGGGCCACCGACACCCTGCTGGAACGGGTCGGGCTCGCCGAGCGCGGCAACGACCTGCTGGAGACGCTGTCGCTGGGCAACCAGCAGCGGGCCCAGATCGCCGCCGCGCTGGTGCACGACCCGGAGGTGCTCGTGCTCGACGAGCCGTTCTCCGGCCTGGATCCGTTGGCCGTGGACACGGTCGTCGCCGTGCTGCGGGAACGGGCCGCCGCCGGGGTGCCGGTGCTCTTCTCCAGCCACCAGCTCGACGTCGTGGAGCGGCTCTGCGACGACCTCGTGATCATCGCGGACGGGGTGATCCGGGCCGCCGGCAGCCGGCAGCAACTGCGCGACACGTACACCGTGCCCCGGTTCGAGCTGGTGGTCGCGACCGACGCCGGCTGGCTGCGCGACGAGCCCGGGGTGACGCTGGTCGACCTGGACGGTGCTCGGGCCGTGTTCGACCTGGCACCCGACGCCGACGAACAACCCGTGCTGCACGCCGCCCTGGCCCGCGGCCCGGTCCGCGCCTTCCGTCCGGTCCGCCCCTCGCTCACCGAGATCTTCCGAGAGGTCACCCAGTGAACGTCACCCAGGCCACCCGGCTGGTCGCCGCCCGCGAGATCCGGGTCAAGCTGCGCGACCGCACGTTCCTGTTCGGAACCCTCTTCTTCCTGCTGATCGCCGCGTTGGGCACGATCCTGCCGCCCCTGCTCTCCGGCGGGCCGGACAGCGTCGCGGTCACCCAGGACGCCGCCGGGCCGCTGCGGGCCGCCGGCCTCGACGTCCGTGTCGTGCCCGACGACCGGGCCGCCGAACAGGCCGTCCGCGACGGCGACGTGGACGCGGCGGTCGTCGCCGGGCCGGCGGTGCTCGCCATGGACGAGGCCCCCGACGACGTGGTGCGGGCGCTGAGCACCGCGCCGCCGGTGCGGCTGCTGGACCCGGACGCGGTCGACCCGGTGGTGGCGTTCCTGGTGCCCTTCGTCTTCGCGTTCGTCTTCTTCATCACCTCACAGACGTTCGGCGTGCAGATCGCGCAGAGCGTCACCGAGGAGAAGCAGACCCGGATCGTGGAGATCCTGGTCGCCGCCGTGCCGGTCCGGGCGCTGCTGGCCGGCAAGGTGGTGGCCGGGGCCCTGCTGGCGCTGGGCCAGATCGCGCTGATCGCGGTGGTGGCGGTGATCGGCATGCAGTTCGGGGACAGCGGCGATCTGCTCACCCTGCTCGCCCCGGCGATCGGCTGGTTCGTGCCGTTCTTCCTGCTCGGCTTCGTGCTGCTGGCCGCGATGTGGGCGGCGGCCGGCGCGTTGGTCAACCGGCAGGAGGACATCGCCGGGGTGTCGACGCCGGTGCAGCTCGCGGTGATGCTGCCGTTCTTCGCGGTCATCTTCCTCAATGACAACGCCGACGCCATGCGGGTGCTGTCCTACCTGCCCTTCTCGTCACCGACCGCGATGCCGCTGCGGTTGTTCACCGGAGACGCGGCCGGGTGGGAGCCGTTCGTCTCGCTGGTTCTGCTGCTGGTCAGCGCCGGCGCGTTCCTGGTCGGCGGCGCGCGGATCTACGAGGGGTCACTGCTGCGCACCAACGGCCGGACCTCGCTGCGCACCGCCTGGAGGGACCGGGAGTCCATCGGCTGACCCGTGATCGGCTCACCTGGGCGCCGGTGTCCTGAACGGACACCGGCTCCCACTGCCGTCCACCCCCTGTACGGAACCGGCCCGCACGTCTGTTCGGTGGCCGCGAACAGGGCGAACGCTCCTACGGTGAGCCGAACCTCACGGCAACGACCAGCGTCGTCGCCGTCCCCGGATCGGAAAGGCTCGCCATGGCCCCAACGCTCGGCCTGCGGCACTACGACTACTCCCGGCGGCTGCGGCACCTGCTCACCGCGCTGCTCGCGATCGTGCTCGCGATCACCCTGCCAGCCGTGTCCCGCGCACAATCGGCCTCCGCCGCCCCCGCGGGCAACCTGATCCTCAACGGGACGTTCGACAACGGCAGCACCGCGCCCTGGTGGACCCGGCTCGCCGCGACCAGCACGACGGTCAACGCCGGTCAGTTGCGCATCCGCACCGCCGGACCGGCCAGCAAGCCCACCTGGGACGACCTGGTCGGTCACTTCGAGTTCGGGGTGACGGCCGGCCAGCCGTACCGTCTGCAGTTCGACGCCTCGGCCGACCTGAGCCGCACCCTGCGCGTCTCGGTCTCCCGGGCGGACACGCCCTTCACCTCGGCGGTCGACCAGACGGTCGGGCTCACCTCGACGATGCGCCGGTTCACCTTCGACTTCGCGTCACCCTTCGGGGACCCGCAGGCGGTGCTCCTGTTCCACCTCGGCGCGCACGCCGCCTCGACGGTCCGGCTGGACAACATCTCGCTCACCCCGTTGGCGAACGACCCGGCCACCGACCCGATCCTGTACTGGAACGGCGTCCTGCTGGACACCTACAAGGCACTGGACCTGCCACCCACCTCCTCGTCCCGGGAGGCGGCCATCCTGCACGCGGCGATGCACGACGCGGCGGTCTCGGTCACCGGTGTCGGCAACCCGTACCGGGTGCGGGTGCCGGTCAGCTACCCGGGCACGATGGACAACGTCGTGGCGCCGTCCCTGCACGCGGCCATCGACCGGGCGGCGTACGACGTGCTGACCGCCCTGTACGGCCCGCAGGGCCGGTCCTACACCGCGGCGTTCAACACGGCCGTCGGTCGTCGGCCGTCCGGCGTGAACGCCGCCGAGGCCGCCCGGGGTGACACGGTCGGCGCCGCGGCCGCCACCGCCAACCTCCAGGCCCGGGTCAACGACGGCTCCGGCGACAACACGCCGTACCAGCTGGACGGGGTACCGGGTTCGTGGCGGCCGACCAACGGTAAGGCGGCGGTCAGCCCGAACTGGGGCCGGGTCACCCCGTTCGCGTTGACCTCCGGTCGGCAGTTCCGGCCCGGTCTGCCGGCCAACGCCGTCGACTACGCCGATCTGCTCGGCAAGCAGGAGTACCGCGACCAGGTCCAGGAGCTTCGCGACCACGGCGGCATGTCGTCGCCGCTGCGCACCGACGACCAGACGCAGATCGCGTTCTTCTGGGCCAACGACCTGGCCGGCACGTACAAGCCGCCGGGCCAGCTCTTCACGCACACCCGGATCGTCTCGGAGCAGCGGCAGCTCGGCATTCTGGCCAACGCCCGACTCTTCGGGCTGGTTGCCCTCGCCCTCGCCGACGCCGCCATCGCCGCCTGGGACGCCAAGTACGACACCGGGATCGACCTGTGGCGGCCGGTGACCGCGATCGAGGCGATGTTCGGTTCCGGCTGGCAGCCGCTGTCGCAGGACCGCAACGGCGTGGCGTACACCCCGGCCTTCCCGGCCTACATCTCCGGACACGCCACCTTCGCCGGGGCGTGGGCGGCGGTGATGCAGCGGTTCTTCGGCACCGACGCGATCGGGTTCGACGCCACCACCGACGACCCGCACGCGGTGGGGGTGGTCCGGCACATGAGCGGCTTCGACCACGCCGCCGACGAGAACGCGATGAGCCGGATCTACCTCGGCGTGCACTACCGGTTCGACGCGGACGCCGGGCTCGCCACCGGTCGGTCCGTCGGTGCCTACGTCTTTGCCAACCGGCTGCGACCGTGAGTCGTCTGCCGGTGTAACGGGGGGGGCGCTCCCCGTCCGGTCCTCGGACCGGACGGGGAGCGGCACGCGTCAGGGTGACGGTGGGCAGCGCCGGTGACCGAAGTCGCCGGTACGCGACCAGACGTCCCGTGCCGCCGCGATGCTCCACCCCGGGTCCAGCGCGGTCCGGCGGTCGACGCCGAGCCGCGTCAGCTCCATGTCGCTGAACTGGAACAGCCCCCAACGCCGCGAACCGTCCGCGAGGACCTCCACGCGGTACGGATCCAGCCCGGACAGGCACCGCACCAGCCGAACCGTCCCGGCCGGA
The DNA here is from genome assembly GCF_036906815.1 of Micromonospora sp. CPCC 205539. Taxonomy (NCBI): domain Bacteria; kingdom Bacillati; phylum Actinomycetota; class Actinomycetes; order Micromonosporales; family Micromonosporaceae; genus Micromonospora; species Micromonospora sp. CPCC 205539. Next base: position 4,366 of record NZ_JBAKHW010000062.1, read on the forward strand.
TCCTCCGGGAAGGTCGCCCGCAGGGTCTTGCTGAGCTTCTGCTCCGGCCAGGCGACCGGCACCACCGAGGCACCCTCCAGCTCGTCGAGCGTCCGCCCGTCCACCGTGCCACTGACGGGCAGTCCATCCAACGCCTGGAAGGCCATCACCCGGCTTGCCGTCTCCGGGCCGAACCAACCGTCCGCCGGTACGTGCAGCCCGCCCGCGACCAGTCGTTCCTGGAGGTTGAGCACGCACGGGCCGTACATCCCCTGGCGCAGGACGAGCGGGCACCCGTCGGTCGACGAACCGTCCGCATCGCCCGCCGGCTTGGCGACATTGGGCAGCAACGTCCCGGACGCCCCGAGCGCCATGGTGCCGAGCAGCGCGAGCATCGCGAGCCGAAGCCACCGACGCGTCGGCGGGCTGACCCGGCGCACGTCCACCGGTGCCCGAGCCGGCAGGACCGGGCCGGCGGCCGGAACCAGGTCCCCAGCCGTACTCGGGTCCGCGGCCGGACTCACGTCGGCGGCCGTTGTCGGGTCGGCGGCCGTTGTCGGGTCAGCGGCCCGGTCAGCGTCCGGGACCGGGTCGACGAGGGGTGTGCCGTTGTTCCACCGGGTCTGCTCGGTGAGGCGCGCCTCGATGTCGCGCCGCAGCTCGATCCACCGGTCGATCTCGGCCGTCGAGGTGCCGCAGGCCGCCAGCAGCGCCACGATGGTCCGCTCGCGGGGCAGGGTCATCCGTCCCAGCATCGTGGCGAGGGTGCTCGGCGGCAGCCAGTGCCCGGCAGCCGAGGCCCTCCGGGAGATTTCCCGGTACGTCAGGCCGGAACGCCGACGTACGTCCCGGAGCAACACCACGTACTCCCCCGCCGTGGCCACCTGCGGCACCGGATCGCGGGCAGCAACATCCATCGGACCTCCCCGTGTCGTCGATGTGGCCGGGCCGGACCGGTGCCGGTCCATGCTCGTCGGCCGTACGCCGGTCAGCGGCGCTGCCATCGAGAAATGACGCTAGATAAGCAGGTCGGTGTAGACAATGCCCGGACCGCGTCCGAGTCGTGTCCGGGCAGGACAGCGGGGCTTGTCCGGGTTCTGTCCGACCATCTCGGACAGTCCGAGGGGGGCCGCTTGCCCGGAGCCGGGCGGTGTCTGGAGAATCGGGCGATGGACACGCGGGAGCTACGGCCGGACGAGGCTGACGATCCGGCCGAGTTTGTCGACCTGCTACGGCGACTGAAGGACCGCTCCCGCCTCACCTTCCGGCAGTTGGAAGAGCGTGCCGCAGCGGCCGGCGACGTGTTGGCCCGCAGCACCGCCGCGGACGTTCTGCGCCGGTCGTCCCTGCCACGGCCGGAGGTCCTGGCGGCGTTCGTCCGGGCCTGTGGCGCAGGGGATCAGGTCGAGGTGTGGCTACGCGCGCGGGACCGCCTCGCCGCTGGCGCATACGCCGCCACGACGCCGGACGGCACCACCTCGGCCGACCCGATCCCGGCGGTGGCGGGGTCTGAGGCTGCGCGTCGGCGCTGGTGGCCCAACCCCGTACCGCTGGCGCTGCTCGTCGCGGCGCTACTGGCGCTGCTCGGCGGAGGCGCCTGGTACCGGCACGTCGACGAGCAACGGACGGCGGCCGACCGCCGTGACCCCCCTGGCGGCAGCTCTCCCGTCACGCCGACCGGCAACCCCGGCCCCTCGTCCCCCCCGGCGGACCCGTCGGCCGTGCCGAAGGGCGGTCGGAGCCAGATCCGGCCCGCCCGCGCCCCACAACTGTGTCTCACCGAGGGACGTGACCGCACCGAGCAGTATGCGAGCGCGGTGGCGGTTCAGCGCCCCTGCGCCGAGGCCACCCCGCCGGACACGTCGTTGGTGCCCGTGACAGGCGGTCTGTTCTTCATCAAGTGGGATCACCCGGTGGAGGGGGCGGGCTGCCTCACCGTCCGCGACGAGAGTCCCGGCCGGCACCTGATCGAGCCCTTCAGTTGGGAGAAATGCGTGACGGACGGGCCGACCCACCTGTTCCGCTTCGAACCGACCGGATCGGTACCCGGGGCGTACCGCCTCCGGCCGGCCCGCATGGATCTGTGCATCGGCATCCGCGATGATGCCACCGAGGCCTTGGCCGAGGCGGTGGCCGAACCCTGCACCAGCGACGCCGACCAGGTGTTCCTGATCGATCAACTACCCACTCGCTGACGGTCCGCGCGGTGCGGCGGTCGACCGTTCGTCGTCAACGGGCGGCCGGCACGGCGGCGTCCCAGCCCGCGGTCGGCACGGCCTCCCAGCCGGCGGGCAGCCGGGGCGCCGACCACGCCGGGTCGGGCTGCCACGACGCCCACGCCGGGTCCCACCAGCGCTCACCCGCGTCGAGCAGGGCGGCGATCCGGTCACCCTCGCCCTGGATGGCGTCCGCCATCCCCGGGTAGCGGCCCTCGACGAGGCGCTCGGCGAAGATCTCCACGTCCTTCCAGACGTACCGGTCGGCGTCCGCGCCCCACCACAGGTCCAGCTCGTGGTCGAGGGTGTCCACCCCGATCGGGGTACGCCGCAGCGGGTCCTGGAGGTTGAAGTACCAGCCGGCGAAGTCGCGCTCCGGCCCCGTCCAGAACACGTCGATCGAGTGCGCCTCGCCGGGGCGGTGCAGCATCAGCTTGCCGTGCCCGTGCCACGCGCGGTGTCCGGCGGCCTCCCAGGGGTGCCGGCCGCACGGGAAGGTGCCGGACTCCGGGAAGCCGAACTCGGCCCCCGGCGGGATGTAGAGCGCGAGCAGATCGGGCGTGTCCGCGACGCAGATCGTCGGGAAGCCGAACCAGACCTCACCGAGCAGGATCTCGCGCCGGACGACCACGTCGCCGGGCGCGTACCGATGCGCTGTCTCTGCCATGCCCTGACCTCTCCCTCGCTCCACCGGAAGCGTAAGGGCCCGTGATACGCCGCGCCCCGTCGGCTCCCGTCACTCTCGCGCTCCACCGAGCCCGAATCGTGGACACTTTCCGTCAGCGGAGACCGCCCGACATCGCGATCTTGCACTTGGTGTCGGCGATATGCCGGCTATCGCCGGTTTCGTCGAGGCAGAAAGTGCAAGATCGCGTCCGGGTGGGGTGGGGTCCGGGTGGGGTGGGGTCGGGGTGGGGTGGGGTGGGGTGAGGGTGGGCGGTTAGGCGTCGACTGCGGCCATTACGTCGTCGCTCACGTCGAAGTTCGCGTAGACGTTCTGCACGTCGTCGCAGTCCTCCAGGACGTCGATCAGCTTGAAGATCTTGCGGGCGCCCTCTTCGTCCAGCGGGACGTTGACGCTCGGGATCAGCGACGACTCGGCCGACTCGTACTCGATGCCGGCGTCCTGCAGCGCGGTGCGGACCGGGATCAGATCGGTCGGCTCGGAGACCACCTCGAACGCCTCACCGAGGTCGTTGACCTCCTCGGCACCGGCATCGAGGACCGCCATCATGACGTCGTCCTCGCTGGTGTCGGCCTTGGGCACGATCACCACACCCTTGCGGGAGAACATGTACGACACCGAGCCGGCGTCAGCGAGCGAACCGCCGTTGCGGGTCAGCGCGGTGCGCACCTCGGTGGCGGCCCGGTTGCGGTTGTCGGTGAGGCACTCGATCAGCATCGCCACGCCGCTGGGGCCGTACCCCTCATACATGATCGTCTGCCAGTCGGCGCCGCCGGCCTCGAGGCCGGAGCCGCGCTTGACCGCGCGGTCGATGTTGTCGTTCGGGACCGAGTTCTTCTTGGCCTTCTGGATGGCGTCGAAGAGCGTCGGGTTACCAGCGGGGTCGCCGCCGCCGATACGGGCGGCCACCTCGACGTTCTTGATCAGCTTGGCGAACATCTTGCCGCGCTTGGCGTCGATGACGGCCTTCTTGTGCTTGGTGGTCGCCCACTTTGAGTGGCCGGACATCTGTTACCTCCGTCTGTCAATCCACGCCTGCGTCGACTGCCGCACCGATATCTTGCGCGCCGCATCCGCCGATCCGGCGGCCGGTCAGCTCCGCGCGGGAATGCCGCGCCGGGCGACGGCCCTGCCGGACCGCGGCAATCCTACCGAGGTCGCACCCCGGCATGTCACACCCGGCACCCGCCGAGCTGCCGGCGCGGCGCTCAGGCGGCCCGCACCAGCTCCACGAAGTACGCGTGCAGGCGCAGGTCGCCGGTCAGCTCGGGGTGGAACGAGGTGGCCAGGAGGTTGCCCTGCCGCACCGCCACGATCCGACCGGCCGCCGGGCCCTCGGTCACCGTGCCGAGCACCTCGACGCCCGCCCCGACCCGCTCGACCCACGGCGCGCGGATGAAGACCGCGTGGAACGGCTCGCCCGGCACCCCGGTGATCTCGACCGGCGCCTCGAACGAGTCGACCTGCCGACCGAACGCGTTGCGTCGCACCGTCATCTCGATGCCGGCAAAGCCGCGCTGGTCGGGTCGGCCGTCCAGGACCTCGGTGGCCAGCATGATCATGCCGGCGCAGGACCCGTAGACCGGCATCCCGTCGGCGATCCGCTTGTCGATCGGGTCGCGCAACTCGAAGATGTCGGTGAGCTTGCTGATGGTGGTGGACTCGCCCCCGGGGATGACCAGCCCGTCGACCGCGTCCAGCTCCGCCGGACGGCGGACCGGGCGGGCGTCCGCGCCCGCCGCGGCCAGGGCCGTGACGTGCTCGCGGACGTCCCCCTGTAGCGCGAGCACACCGATGGTGGGCCCGCTCATCGTCACCAACCCCGCTCGGCCAGCCGGTGCGGCTGCGGGATCTCGTCGACGTTGATGCCGACCATCGCCTCGCCGAGGCCACGGGAGACCTTGGCCAGCACGTCGGGGTCGTCGTGGAAGGTGGTGGCCTTGACGATCGCGGCGGCCCGCTGCGCCGGGTTGCCGGCCTTGAAGATGCCGGAGCCGACGAAGACGCCCTCGGCGCCGAGCTGCATCATCATCGCGGCGTCGGCCGGGGTGGCGATCCCACCGGCGGTGAACAGCACCACCGGCAGCTTGCCGCTCTCGGCGACCTCCTTGACCAGCTCGTACGGGGCCTGGAGCTCCTTGGCCGCGACGTACAGCTCGTCGGTGGGCAGCGAGGAGAGCCGGCGGATCTCCTGCCGGATCTTGCGCATGTGGGTGGTGGCGTTGGAGACGTCACCGGTGCCGGCCTCGCCCTTGGAGCGGATCATCGCGGCGCCCTCGGTGATCCGACGCAGCGCCTCGCCCAGGTTGGTCGCACCGCAGACGAAGGGGACCGTGAAGGCCCACTTGTCGATGTGGTTGGCGTAGTCGGCCGGGGTCAGCACCTCGGACTCGTCGACGTAGTCCACGCCGAGCGACTGGAGGATCTGCGCCTCCACGAAGTGACCGATGCGGGCCTTGGCCATCACCGGGATGGAGACCGCGTCGATGATCCCGTCGATCATGTCGGGGTCGCTCATCCGGGACACGCCGCCCTGCGCGCGGATGTCGGCGGGCACCCGCTCCAGGGCCATCACCGCGACGGCGCCGGCGTCCTCAGCGATCTTGGCCTGCTCGGCGTTGACCACATCCATGATCACGCCGCCCTTGAGCATCTCGGCCATGCCGCGCTTGACGCGGGCGGTGCCGACGACGGGGGTGGTACCGGTGGTCGGGGCGGTGTTTTCAGACACGGGTCATCGCTCCTTGGACGTGCTCTGGGGGTGGCAGCGAAAATGCTACGCCGGGGTCAACGCCGTTCCGACAGCCAATCAGACCCCCGGTGGCCTGCGTTGTGGCCGTCATCACCGCCCACGGGCGGGCCCTCCGGCCCCGCGGCGGACGCCACGCGTCAACCGGCGGGCACGTCCGCGGGCACGGCCACGGTCGGGTCGTCGATGTCGAAGTAGCGCGGCACCTCGCGGCCCCGCCCCATCCGCAACAGCCGCACCATCCGCCTCCCGCGTACCGAGCGTGCGTCGCGGACCAGATCGGTGTGGACCTGCCGGGACAACGCGAGGCGGCGGCTGGCGGCGATCACCGCCGCGCAGTCCGGATCGGCCGGGTCCAACTGCACCGTGCGGAGCTGCCGGGTCAGGTCGTTCTCCGCCGCCTCCCGCTCGTCCGGGCTGGCGTCCAGGGCGATCCGGGCCGCCGCGTACAGCTCGACACCGAAGCGCCGCTCGGCCAGCACCGCGGCGGCCGCCGCCCGGCGCAACAGGTGGGCATCGAGGGCCCGGGCCGCCAGCTCCGCGCGGCCCTGCAGCCGCTCGACCCGGCCGGCGGTCCAGACGAGGTATGCCGCGACCAGCCCCACGACCACACTCGCGGCCACCACCCACCACATCAGCTGAGCTCCACCCACTCCTGGTCGATGACCCGCCCGTCCGTCGCCTCGATCGCCGCTGCGTAGACCTCCAGAACGCGGCGGGCAACCGTCGGCCAATCGAAATTCGCCACCACCTGATCGCCGCAGGCGCTGAGCGCGACCCGGCCGGCCGGGTCGTCCAGCAGCTCGGTCAGCGCCTTGCGCAGCCCCGCCGGGTCACCGGTGGGAAAGAGCCGCCCGGCGCGCCCGCCGTCCAGCACCCGCCGGAACGCGTCCAGGTCGCTCGCGACCACCGCGGTGCCGGCCGCCAAGGCCTCGGTGAGGATCATGCCGAACGACTCACCGCCGGTGTTCGGTGCCACGTAGAGATGCACGCTGCGCAGCATCCGTGCCTTGTCCGGCTCGGACACCAGGCCGAGGAACGTCACCTGATCATGCAGCGCGGCCGGGAACTGGTCGTACAGGTCGTCGGCGTCGCCCGGACCGGCGACCAGCAGCCGCAGCCCGGGACGGGTGGCGGCCAGCTCCACGAAGGCGTCCCGCAGCACCGGGAAGCCCTTGCGCGCCTCGGTGAACCGGCCCAGGAAACCCACCGTGCCGCCGGTGCCCGGCCCGCACTCCCCCGGCCAGCCCGGCAACGCCTGCGCGTCGGCGAACTTGGCCACCGCGACCCCGTTGGGGATCTCCACCGCGCCGCCGTCCATGTGCTCGACCTGCACCTTACGGGCCAGCGCGCTCACCGCGATCCGGGCGGTGATCCGCTCCAGCACGATCTGGAGTACGCCCTGCGCGGCGGCCAGCACCCGCGAACGGGTCATCGCGGTGTGGAAGGTGGCCACCACCGGGCCGCGGGCGGACAGCACCGCCAGCAGCGACAGGCTCAGGGTGAGCGGCTCGTGGACGTGCAGCACGTCGAAGTCACCGTTGGTGATCCAACGCCGGACCCGCGCCGTGGACACCGGGCCGAACGCGATCCGGGCCACCGACCCGTTGTACGGCAGCGGTACGGCCCGGCCGGCCGACACCACGTACGCCGGCAGGGGCGAGTCCTCGTCGGCCGGCGCGAGCACGCTGACCTGGTGCCCCAGCGCGATCAGCGCCTCGGCGAGGTCCATCACGTGGTTCTGTACGCCGCCCGGAACGTCGAACGAGTACGGGCACACGATGCCGATCCGCATGTGTCAGTGCCCCTCGTTCGCGGCTGCGGGGCTCCGCTGCGCTGCACTCCTCGCGCTCACCGTGCCCCCACCCCCTCAGGCCTGGCCCGTGGTCGGCGAGGGCAGCGCCGAGCCGTCCCCCGCTGACCGCTGGTCCAGCCACATTCGCTGCAACATGTGCCAGTCTTCCGGATGCCGGGCGATACCCGCCGCCAGGCGGTCGGCGATGAGCTGGGTCAACGCCCGGACCCGCTGGTCCAGGGACCCCTCCTCGGGCCCCGGCACCGGCAGTGGGCCGTCGAGTGCGGCGTGCGCCGTGCCCGGTTCATACCAGAGTGAGGCCACGTAGAGGGGTGCGCCGGTGTGCAGCGCGAGCAGTGCCGGCCCGGCCGGCATCCTGGTCCGGCCGCCGAAGAAGTCCACCTCGACCCCGCGGGCGGAGAGGTCCCGGTCCGCCAGCAGCGGCACCACCGCGCCGGCGCGCAACCGCTCCAGCAGCACGTCGAACGCGGGTCGGGGCCCGCCACGGTTGGGCAGGATCTCCATGCCCAGGCTCTCCCGGAAGGCCACGAACCGCTCGTAGACGCCCTCCCTGAGCCGCTCGGCGACCGTGGTGATCGGCCAGCCGGAGGCCGCCACCCACGCGCCCGCGGCGTCCCAGTTACCGGCGTGCGGCAGCGCCACCACCGCGCCCCGGCCGGCGGCCACGTCGGCGGCGAGCAGCTCGGCGCCGTCGAGCCGGAACCCGGCCAGGATCTGCTCCCGGCTCAGCGCGGGCAGCAGGAACGCCTCCATCCAGTACCGGGCGTACGACCGCAGGCCGCGCTTGACCAGCTCGTCCAGCTCGGGCTCGGGCAGCTCCGGGCCGACCACCCGGCGCAGGTTCGCGCGCAGTCGGGCCGTACCCCCGCCGCCCTGGCGGTGCGCGCGGTCCGCGCCCGCCTGGAACGCCGCGGCCACCAGCGACCGGGGCAGCGCGCGGAGCACCCGCCAGCCGGCGACGTAGCCCAGCTCGGTGAGGTTCACGCGGCCGGGCCGCCGGTCGTCCGGCGGCGCGTCGCCGCCGCGTCGGCCGCGGTCACCCCTGGCCGTCCGGCTGGAGCTGGCGGGCCTGGCGGTAGACGTGCGTCATCCGCTGCCCCACCGTGAAGATCGACACCGCGGCGAGCAGCCAGAGCGAGATCTCCAGCGCCGGGTCGACGTTGAGGCCGGTGAGGATCCCGCCGACCCCGACGATCAGCAGCCGCTCGGTGCGCTCGGCGATGCCCACGTTGGCGGTCATGCCCAGCCCCTCGGCGCGGGCCTTCACGTAGGAGACCAGGCTGCCGGCAGCCAGGCAGACCAGCGCGGCGGCCACCCCGGAGTGGTCGCCCTGGGTGGCCAACCAGTACGCGACCGCACCGAAGACGGCACTGTCGGCGACCCGGTCCATGCTCGAGTCGAGGAACGCGCCGAACCGGGTGGACCCGCCGCTGATCCGGGCCATCGTCCCGTCGAGCAGGTCCGTGAGCGCGAAAAAGGTGACGATCAACGCGCCCGCGACCAGATGGCCGCGGGCACCGAAGCCGAGTGCGCCAACGAGCACACCGAGGGTGCCCGTCACGGTGACGGCATTGGGGGTGACGCCCGCGCGCAGCAGGGCGCGGGCAATCGGCTCGACGACGCGGGTCATCCCCGCGCGGGCCGACACTTGGAAGATCTTCGCCATGGCGGTCCCCACGATAACGGTCCGCCCAGGTCCGGCGATACGGCCGGGTCCATCGACCCGCCCAGGGCAGGCTTGTGCCTATCCCGTATCGGGTGTGAGATCGAGCCGGGAGGTGAGCCAGCTCACCCGTCTGCCCGTCCCGTTCTCGCTGTGCAGCAGACCACCGGAGGATATCGCCACGCACTCGCCCCGGGCCGCATCCCGTCGCGCGGCGGTCGCCACCACCACCGGCTGAGGGAGGTGCGCCCCATGGCGCAGAAGAGTCAAGAGAAGGGTTCCACCGGCGGCACGCCGGTGGTGACCGAGCCCGAGCGGGTTCGCAACGTGGTGCTCGTCGGGCACTCCGGAGCGGGCAAGACGACCCTGGTCGAGGCGCTGCTCGCGGCGACCGGCACGATCGGTCGGGCCGGCAGTGTGGTCGACGGCAGCACGGTCGGCGACCATGACCCCGCAGCCGTACGCCAGCAGCGCTCGGTCAGCCTGTCCTGCGCGCCGCTCCTGCACGACGGCATCAAGGTCAACCTGTTGGACACCCCGGGGTACGCCGACTTCGTCGGCGAACTGCGCGCCGGGCTGCGGGCCGCCGACGCCGCGCTGTTCGTGGTCTCCGCGGCCGGCGGGATGGACGCGGCGACCGTGGCGCTGTGGGAGGAGTGCGCGGCGGTCGACATGCCGCGCGCGGTCGCGGTGGCCCGCCTGGACCAGCCCCGCGCCGACTTCGACGAGGCTGTGGCGCTCTGTCAGCGGGTCTTCGGCGACAACGTGATGCCTCTCTACCTGCCGATGCTCGGCGACGACGGAGTGTCCACCGCCGGCCTGCTCGGCCTGATCACCCGCCGGGTCTTCGACTACACCGCCGGGCTGCCCGCCGACGTCCGCGAACCCGACCCGCAACACCAGCCGGCCATCGCCGAGTCCCGCAACGAGCTGATCGAAGGGATCATCGCCGAGAGCGAGGACGAGTCGCTCATGGACCGTTACCTCGGCGGCGAGGAGATCGGCACCGAAGTGCTCATCGAGGATCTGGAGAAGGCGGTCGCCCGAGGCCACTTCTATCCGGTGGTGCCGGTCTGCGCGGAGACCGGGGTCGGGCTGGACGCGCTGCTGGAGGTGCTGACCGCCGCGTTCCCGTCGCCGCTGGAGCACGAGTTGCCGCCCGTGGCCGGAGTGGACGGCTCGCCGCGTCCGCCGCTGACCTGCGACCCGGACGGACCGTTGGTCGCCGAGGTGGTCAAGACCACCGTCGACCGGCACGTCGGGCGGGTCTCGCTGGTCCGGGTCTTCTCCGGCACGCTGCGTCCCGAGCAGATCGTGCACGTCTCCGGGCACGGCCTGGCCGAACGCGGGCACCCCGACCACGACGCCGACGAGCGGGTCGGGCACATCTTCACGCCGCTGGGCAGCGCCCTGCGCGAGGTGTCGCTCTGCGTGGCCGGCGACATCTGCGCGATCACCAAGTCGGGCAGCGCGGAGACCGGTGACACCGTCTCCGCCAAGAGCGACCCGCTGCTGATCGCACCGTGGGAGATGCCCGAACCGCTGCTGCCGGTGGCGATCGTCGCCCGCAGCCGGGCCGACGAGGACGCGCTGGCCCGCAACCTGGCCCGGCTGGTCGCCGGCGACCCCACGTTGCGGTTGGAGCGCAACCCCGAGACGCACCAGTTGGTGCTCTGGTGCATGGGTGAGGCGCACGCGGACGTGGTGCTCGACCGGCTGCGCGCCGGTGGCGTGGAGCTGGACACCGAGCCGGTCCGGGTGTCGCTCCGCGAAACGTTGACCGTGCCGGCGACCGGGCACGGCCGGCACGTCAAGCAGTCCGGCGGCCACGGCCAGTACGCGGTCTGCGACATCGAGGTCGAGCCGCTGCCCCGCGGCGGCGGCTTCGAGTTCGTCGACCGGGTCGTCGGGGGCGCGGTGCCCCACAACTACATCCCGTCGGTCGAGAAGGGCGTCCGCGCCCAACTGGAGCGCGGCCTGGTCGCCGGCCACCCGGTGGTCGACCTGCGGGTGACCCTGGTCGACGGGAAGTCGCACAGCGTCGACTCCTCCGACGCGGCCTTCCAGACCGCCGGCGCGCTGGCGCTGCGCGACGCCGCCGAGCGGGGCCAGCCGGCGCTGCTGGAGCCGATCGACGAGATCACCGTGCGGGTTCCGGACGGTTCGGTGGGCGCCGTGATGGGCGACCTGTCCGGCCGGCGCGGCCGGGTGCTGGGCACCGAACCGGACGAGGACGCCGAGGGCCGCACCCTGGTCCGCGCCGAGGTCCCGGCCAGCGAACTGCTCCGCTACGCCGTCGAGCTGCGCTCGATGACCGCCGGCACCGGCACCTTCCGCCGCCACTTCGTCCGCCACGATCCCCTGCCCGCCCACCTGGCCGACCAGGCCCGCAAGGAGCAGACCCCCTAGCCCGCGCCGGGCGATCGCCACCAGAACCGCGATCGGGAGTTTGCGGTCGAGAAAGGAGGTAATGTCCGATTCCTCGGCACGTCGACGACGCGAGGAGGACCTATGGCGAGTCCCGGCCCGGCGATCACCCGTCGCACGCTTCCCGCGATGGGCCGGTTCGCCGCCGTGTTGCTCCTGATCGCTGCGACCACTGTGCTGATTGACGTGGCCGCACCGCAGAGCGCGCGGGCCGAGACCGTGACGGTGCCACTGGGCACCGCCGCCGACTTCGCGGTCCTCGCCGGCACGACGGTGACGAGCACCGGCCTGTCCGTGATCACCGGCGACATCGGAGTGAGCCCCGGCACGGCCGTGACCGGCTTTCCCCCAGGGCAGATCAACGGCGCGATCCACTCGAACGACGGCCCCGCCGTGCAGGCCAAGGCTGACCTGGCAGTCGCCTACAACAACGTCGCCGCGCGGCCGACCACGGACATCATCTCCGGTGGCCTCGGCGGAACCACCGTGACCACCGGCGTGTACGGCTCCGTCAACGGCACCTTCGGGATCACCGGCACGGTGACCCTCGACGCCGAGGGCGACCCGAACGCCGTCTTCATCTTCAAGGCCACCTCCACGTTCATCACCGCCGCCGACAGCGTCGTGAACCTGATCAACGGCGCCCAGTCGTGCAATGTCTTCTGGCAGGTCGGCAGCTCGGCCACGTTCGGCGCCAACTCCATCCTGCGCGGGGACGTCCTCGCCTTCACCTCGATCACCGTCGGCGCCGGGCTGCTGGTCGACGGCCGGACGTTGGCGCTCAACGGTGCGGTCACCATGGACACCGACACGATCACCCGGTCGACCTGCGCCCAACCGAGGGAGCTGTCGATCAGCGCACCAACGGCGGCCGACCTCGGCGGCGCCGCCCCCGGCGGTACGGTCTCCGCCCAGCTCGGGCCGGTGACGGTGGAGGACCGGCGCGGAATCGAGGACGCGAACTGGATCGCGACGGTGGTCGCGACGGACTTCGTCACCAGCGGCAGCCCGGTCCGGACCGTGGGCCGGAGCAACGCCTCGTACTGGTCGGGGCCGGCCACCTCGACCATCGGGGACGGCACCTTCACCTCGGGCCAACCCACCGCACAGGACGCTCAGACCCTCGACCTGCAACGCACCGCGTTCACCTACACCGGCGGCCGCGGCACCAGCTCGGCCACCTGGGATCCCGTCGTCACCGTCCAGATACCCCTGGCGACCGTGGCCGGTGTCTACAGCTGCACCCTGACCTTCTCCGTCGCCTGAACCGCCCCCGCCGACCCCGTCGATCTAGGGAAAACCACCGTGAATTGATCTCCCCGGCCAGCGATTCGCCCTAGATCGACGGGGACGGGGCCGGGGCCGGGGGGGGGGGGAAGCGCGGGG
>NZ_JBAKHW010000063.1:0-28805 GCF_036906815.1 Micromonospora sp. CPCC 205539
CTCAACGACCGCCCCCGCATGACCCTGGGCTGGGCCACCCCAGGTGAGAAGATGACCCAACTCCTCGGTGTTGCAACCACCGGTTGAGCCCACCGCGCGAACGGAAACTGTCCAAGATTGCGCCACGCGGGGCCTGCCGGGCCAGGCAGGCCGAGCCAGGCCCGAACCAGGCCGAGCCGAGCCGAGCCCGCCGAGACGAGCACGCCGAAGCGAGCCGATGCCAGGCCGGACCGGGCCGAGCGCGCCAGTTCAGGCCGGACCAGACCAGACCAGGCCAGACCGGACCAAGCCAGGCCGGACCGCACGGGCCGAAGGAGCCGGACCAAGCCAAGCCAATCCGATCCAGGCCGAGCCGCGCCGGGCCAGGCCGAGACCGGGCCAGGCCGAGACCGGGCCAGACCGAAACCAGGCCAGACCAAAACCAGGCCAGACCGAAACCAGGCCAGACCGAAACCAGGCCAGACCGAAACCAGGCCAGACCGAAACCAGGCCAGACCAGGCCAGACCAGGCCGAAACCAGACCAGGCCGAAACCAGGCCAGGCCGAAACCGGGCCAGGCCAGGCCAGGCCAGGCCAAAGGCAGAGACCAGGTCGAGCGGAACTCAGCCGAGCCGTACGAGGCCCACCCAACTCAGCAAGAGACCGACGCCAATACCAGCAAGGTCAGAAGAGGACCGTGGCGAGCGTGCCGATCGGTTGGAAGCCGCACCTCTCGTAGACCCGGCGGGCGGGCAGGTTGAAGTCGTTGACGTACAGGCTGACCGTTGGGGCGACCCGTAGCAGCGCATCACGGACCACGGCTGCCATGGCCGCGGTGGCGATCCCCCGGCCGCGCCACTCGGGTGCGACCCAGACGCCCTGGACCTGCGCGGTCCGTTTGGTCACCACGGCCAACTCCGCCTTGAACACGACCTTGCCGTCGACGAAGCGGGCGTACGCCCGACCGGCCCGGACCAGGTCGCTGACCCGCCGGCGGTAGCTGCGTCCGGCGTCCTCGGCCAGGGGTGAGACGCCGACCTCTTCGGTGTACATGGCCACCGCCGCCGGAAAGAGCCGGTCGACTTCGCCGGCGCGGACCTGGCGGACCTCCGGGTCGGCTTGCACGGCTGGCAGCGCGTCGGTGGCCAGGAGCGGCTGGTTGGGCCGGACGTCCCGCGCTGGCCCCCAAATGTCGGAGAGGCGGTCCCAGAGCCCGAGTACGGCGTCCGCCCGACCGACGATCGACGAGCAGAGTCGCTCCTCACCGGCGAGGAGGTCGGCGAAGGCGGAGACGGCAGCATCGCTGGCCAGCACCGGAGTGAGGTTGCCGCCGAGCCAGCACAGCGACTCCAGGTTGCGGCGGGAGCCGTACCCCAGGATTCTGCCTTCGGCCCGCCACCAGGACAGCCCGCGCGCGGCGATGCGCTCGGCGACCTGCGCGCCCGCGAACGGGTCATGGTCGAGCAGTCGCTCGACCGCGCGGCGCTCCGATTCCCCCAGTTGCCGTACCGGCACCGTCAGCACGCCTACCAGCCTGCCAGATCGACACCCCGCCCCGCCGGCCGAGTGGCGAGCCCGGCCTCAGACGCTTACCGGCTCGAGGGCCGGCCTCCGGCTGGCCCATGCGACGACCGGGGGCACCAGGGCCCCGAGCAGGAGGAACAACCCACCGAGCGCCAGCCAGCCCGGTACGCCCCAACCGAGCGCGAGCGTGGTCACCACGACCGGTGCGAGCATCTTGCCCAACTCGTAGCCCATGCCGTACGTGCCCTGGTACTGCCCTTGGGCGTTCGCTGGCGCCAGCCCGAAGGAGATCCCCCAGCCGGCGGCGGAGTGCCACAGCTCCCCGACCACGTGCGCCAGCGCCCCGCAGCCGAGTAGGCCGATGGCCCCGGCGGTGGGCAGCGCGCCGCTGGCGGCGAAGAGTACGCAGGCCAGCGCGACGGCCACTCCCGCGCGGCGGGCGGAGCGTGCGGCTCCCGGGACGGTGTCGGCGCTGCGCGCGGCGCGGACCTGGAGGAGCACCACCAGGATGGTGTTGACCAGCGTCAACGCGGAGATCATCCAGATGGGCGCCCGGGTGTGCCCGGCGATCCACAGCGGCAGGGCGATGGTGAGCAGGCTGAAGTGCATGGACATCAGCCCGTCGAGCAGGGTGAAGGCCAGGAATGGGCGGTCCCGCAGGGCGATCAGCCGGGGCCCGTGCGTCGGGGCGGCGACCGGCGCGACGCTGGGCAGCCGGACGAGGACCGCCGCCGCGGCCAGTGATGCCGCCGCTGTGGTCAGGATCAGCGCGACGTACCCGGTGCGGGTGTCGGCGGTGATGGCGAAGCCGCCGAGGACGGCGCCGACGGAGATCCCGACGTTGGTGGTGGCCCGCAGGTAGGCCCGGGTGCGGACCCGCTGGTCGGCGGGGATCGCGCCGGCGATCAACGCGCCTCGGGCACCGCGCTCGACGGCGTCGGCGAGGGCGGTGGCAGCTCCCACCAGCAGGAAGGCGGGGAACGACCGGACGGCGGTGAGGCCGACGGTCAGGGTGCCGGCGGCGAACAGCGCGCCGACCTGCACACCGCGCGGGCCGAGGCGGTCGGCCAGGTAGCCGCTCGGTGCGCTGGCCAGCACGCCGACCAGCGCCGAGATGGTCAACCCGACGCCCACCTGGGTTGCCGACAGGCCCACCGACCGGGTGAGGAACAGCGCGCTGGCGACCAGCCAGAGGCCCCGCCCGACGGTTTTGACCAGGGTGCCGAGGGTGAGGATCCGGGCCGGGCCCGGCGGTGGGAGCAGTCGCATGGCCAGCATCCTAGCAAGACGTACGTACGGTTTGGGAAATTCAAGGTTGTCGGCGATGCGTTGCCGATATATCGTTGATGCATCAGCGACAGTCCGAAGAGAGGGCAGTCCGAAGAAAGGACGAACCAATGAGGTTCCATCGAGAGCAGCACCCCCTACATGAGGCCCGCCGGCGCGGCTTCGGCTTCCCGCCGGTCCCGCCCGGTCCGCACGGACACGGGCACGGCGGACCGGGCGGTGGCTGGGGCGGACCTGGTGGCCGTGGCCGTGGGCGGGGCCGGGGCCGACGCCCCAACGTTCGTGGCGCGGTGCTGGCCCTGCTCATCGAGCGGCCGATGCACGGCTACGAGATGATCCAGGAGATCGACTCGCGCACCGGCGGTGCCTGGCGGCCGAGCCCCGGCTCGATCTACCCGACCCTCCAGCTTCTGGAGGACGAGGGCGTGATCGTGGCCAGCACCGAGGAGTCCGGTGGCGGGCGGAAGCGGTTCACGGTCACCGAGGCCGGTCAGGCCGAGGCCACCGAGGCGGCGCAGACGCCGCCCTGGGCGGATTTCGCCGAGGACACGGTGAACAGCTGGCACGACATCCGCAACGCCGGCACGCAGGCGATGAACGCGCTGCGCCAGGTGATGATGAACGGCACCGACGACCAGCGTGAACGGGCCGCCCAGGTGCTCGACGAGACCCGGCGCAAGCTGTACGCCATCCTCGCCGAATCCGAGTGACACGCGGCAGCGCCGCACCAAGAGCACCGCACCAACGAAAGCGGCCGTCTCCCCGAGAGGGAGACGGCCGCTTTCAGCGGCCAGCAGGGATCAGTGGACCGTGACGGGGGGGGCGGGGGTCAGGCCGGGCAGCTCCCCGGGCAGCTCGGCGCCCATCTCGTCGGCGATCCGCAGCGCCTCCTCGATGAGGGTCTCCACGATCTGGCCCTCGGGCACCGTCTTGACGACCTTGCCCTTGACGAAGATCTGGCCCTTGCCGTTGCCGGAGGCGACGCCCAGGTCAGCCTCACGGGCCTCGCCGGGGCCGTTGACGACGCAGCCCATGACCGCCACGCGCAGCGGCACCGGCAGCCCTTCCAGGCCGGCGGTGACCTCCTCGGCCAGCTTGTAGACGTCCACCTGGGCCCGGCCACAGGACGGGCAGGAGACGATCTCCAGGCCGCGCTCGCGCAGGCCCAGCGACTCGAGGATCTGGTTGCCGACCTTGATCTCCTCCACCGGCGGGGCGGAGAGCGACACCCGGATCGTGTCGCCGATCCCCTCGGCGAGCAGGGCGCCGAAGGCGACCGACGACTTGATGGTGCCCTGGAACGCGGGGCCGGCCTCGGTGACGCCCAGGTGCAGCGGGTAGTCGCACTGCTCGGCCAACTGCCGGTACGCGCGGATCATCACGACCGGGTCGTTGTGCTTCACCGAGATCTTGATGTCCCGAAAACCGTGCTCCTCGAAGAGCGAGCACTCCCACAGCGCCGACTCGACCAGCGCCTCGGCGGTGGCCTTGCCGTACTTGCTGAGCAGCCGCTTGTCCAGGGAGCCGGCGTTGACGCCGATCCGGATCGGCGTACCGGCGGCGGAGGCCGCTGCCGCGATCTCCTTGACCTTGTCGTCGAACTGGCGGATGTTGCCCGGGTTGACCCGGACAGCCGCGCAGCCCGCGTCGATCGCGGCGAAGACGTACTTGGGCTGGAAGTGGATGTCGGCGATCACCGGAAGCTGCGACTTCTTGGCGATCGCCGGCAACGCCTCGACGTCGTCCTGGGACGGCACCGCCACCCGGACGATCTGGCAGCCCGCCGCGGTCAGCTCGGCGATCTGCTGGAGGGTGGCGTTGATGTCGGAGGTGAGGGTGGTGGTCATCGACTGCACGGACACCGGCGCGCCACCACCGACCGGCACCGAACCGACCATGATCTGACGGCTGGCCCGGCGGGGGGCGAGCGGCGGGGGCGGCATGGCGGGGATACCGAGACTGACAGCGGTCACTTCAGGCACTCACCTTGGGAAGAGCGTGATCGGGTTGACGACGTCCGCGGTGATCGTAAGCAACGTGAACACGCCGCCGATGAGGATCACCACATACGTGAAGGGCATGAGCTTGAGATAGTCGACGCGGCCGGGGTCGGCGCGGCCGATCCGCGCGTACAGCCAGGAGCGGGCCCGCTCGAACCAGGCGATGGCGATGTGGCCGCCGTCCAGCGGGAGCAGCGGCAGCAGGTTGAACACGCCGATGAAGAAGTTCAGCGAGATGAACAGGGTCACGAACATCAGCCACGCCTTGTTGGCGAACGCCTCACCACCGAGCCGGCTGGCGCCGACCACGCTGATCGGGGTGTCCACGTCACGCTCGCCGCCGGTGATCGCGGTCCAGAGGGCCGGCACCTTCTGCGGCAGCCGCTGCAACGCCTGCACCGTGCCGACGGCCAGTTCCTTCGTGAAGTGGCCGGTGGCACCGAACGCCGCGACCGGGCCGTACGTCACTCGGTTCGGGGTGGTGATGGTGAGCGTGACGCCGAGCGCGGCGACCGGACCGACGGTGCCCTTCGGGTTGTCGATCGGCGGGCGCTGCGTCTGCGCCAGGACCGTGCTGGTCTGGGCGGGCTGCCCGTCGCGGACATACCCGACCTGCGCCGTCTCGCCCGGCTTGAGGGCGCGCAGGGCGGTGAGCATCTCACCGTAGTTGTTGACCGGCTTGCCGTTGAGCGAGGTGATCCGGTCGCCGTCGCGCAACTGAGCCTGGGCCGCGGGACTGGCCGGGTCACCCGGGGCGCAGGCGCGCTGCTCGAGTTTCGGCATCACGCAGTCGGAGATCGAGATCACCGCCGGCTCCTGCCGGACCTCCGCGTCGGTGGTGGGGGCGTCGGGGTTGGGTAGGCCGAGGGAGACGGCCGCCACCCAGATCGCGATCAGTGCCAGCGCGAAGTGGGTGATCGACCCCGCGGACATGACGATCGTGCGCTTCCAGACCGGGTAGCGCCACATCGCCCGCGGCTCGTCGGCCGGGTCGACGTCGTCGTCCTGCGCGGTCATCCCGACGATCTTGCAGAAGCCGCCGAGCGGAATGCCCTTGAGGCCGTACTCCGTCTCACCCCGCTTGAACGACCAGACGGTGGGACCGAATCCGACGAAGTACTTTGTGACCTTCATCCCGAATGCCTTGGCGGTCAGCATGTGACCCGCCTCGTGCAGGCTCACCGAGATGAGGATGGCCAGGGCGAAGATCGCCACCCCGAGCAGGTTTGCCATCAATTTCCTTCCACCGAACCCGCGATGATCTCCTGCGCGTGCGCACGCGCCCACGACTCAGCGGCGAGCACGTCCTCGACGGTACCCGGTTCGCTGAAGTCCGGAGCCTCGTCCAAAACTCGTTCGAGGGTGTCGACGATGCCCAGGAACGGCAGCCGCCCGGCCACGAACGCCGCCACGCACTCCTCGTTCGCCGCGTTGTAGATCGCCGGACGGCAGCGCCCGGTCTCCCCGGCGGCCTTGGCCAGGGCGACGGCCGGGAACGCCGCGTCGTCCAACGGCGCGAACTCCCAGGTGTGCGCGGCCGCCCAGTCGAGGGCGGTGGCCGCCTCCGGCACCCGGTCCGGCCAGCCGATACCCAGCGCGATGGGCAGCCGCATGTCCGGTGGGCTGGCCTGCGCGATCGTGGAGCCGTCGACGAACTCGACCATGGAGTGGATCACCGACTGCGGGTGCACCATGACGGTGATGTCGGCGTAGGGCACGTCGAACAGCTCGTGCGCCTCGATCACCTCGAGCGCCTTGTTGACCATCGTCGCTGAGTTGATCGTGACGACCGGGCCCATGTTCCAGGTGGGGTGCGCGAGCGCCTGCTCCGGGGTGACCTGGGTCAACTCGTCGCGCCGCTTACCCCGGAACGGTCCGCCGCTGGCGGTGACGATCAGCCGACGCACCTCGCCGCGCGACCCGGAGCGCAGGCACTGGGCCAGCGCCGAATGCTCCGAGTCGACCGGCACGATCTGCCCCGGCCGCATCACCGCGGCCTTGACCAGCGGCCCGCCGGCAACGAGCGACTCCTTGTTGGCCAGAGCGAGGGTACGACCACCGCGCAGAGCGGCCAGCGTAGGAGCGAGGCCCAGCGAGCCGACCACCCCGTTGAGCACGATGTCGCACGGCCACTGGGCCAGCTCGGTCATCGCGGCCGGACCGGCCACGATCTTGGGAAGCTTGAAGTCTCCGGTGGCCCACCCGCGCCGACTCGCCTCCGCGTAGAACGCGAGCTGGAGGTCCTGCGCGGCGGACGCCTTGGCCACCCCGACCGCCTCGACACCGAGCTCGAGGGCCTGGGCGGCGAGCAGCGCGACGTTGCCGCCGCCGGCACCGATCGCCACCACCCGGAACCGGTCCGGATTACGCCGGACGATGTCGATGGCCTGGGTGCCGATCGACCCGGTGGAACCGAGCAGGACGAGATCTCGGGGGGAAGTCACATCGCCATTCTTCCCCACGGTCGCTGAACGCCCGCTGGGAGCCTCAGCCCTCGCCGGTCACCTGCGGCTCCTCTGGCGCCTCCTCGTCCAGCAGCTCGGCCGGGTCGATGGCGAACTCGAACGGCTCCCGCATGGAGAAGGTGCTCCCCGCCGCCGCCGCGGCCAGTGGCCGGTACTCCCCGTCGACCAGCTCGAACAGGGCGATGGTCGGCACCCGGTTACGCAGGTCCACCCGGAGGAAGAACGGCACCCCGGCAGCGGCGTACTCCCGGGGCCGGTCGATCACGTCCTTACGCCGGTTCCCCGGCGAAACGATCTCCCCCAGCAGCACCGCCTCGGCGATGGGAACCGTCGTGCGGCCGCCACCCGAGTTACGCAGGACAGCGATGTCCGGGATGAAGAGATCGTCACCAGACAGGACGTTGATCTCCGGGTAGACCCAGAAACCGGCCTTGCGCGCTGCACGGTGCAGCACGTAGGGCAACTCTCGCTCAACTGACTGATGATCGATTCCCGAGTGTGGTGTCACGATCACGCTTCCGCTCAGGACCTCAACCTTGGGGCCGTTGGTCTCCGGCAACAGGTCGAGGGCGAGCTGCGCGGTCCACGGCTCGTCGTGCCACCGCAGCACGTCGAACGACGGCTCGGTGTGCTGCGGCGCCGGCTCCGGCGCGAACGCTGCCTGGGCCATCCGGGCTCACCCCCTCAGCGGAACATTCTGCTCAGGTCAGCCTAGCCACCGCAGGCCCCGAAGCGCGGCACCGCACACCCGGTCCGTCATCAGTTCACGCGCTGCCCAGCCTGGTTCGCTGACGCCCAACGCCGAGCCAGACGGCCACGCCGACGCAGGTGATCGCCAGCAGGGGCAGGAGCACCAGAGCGGGGTTGACCCACGCCGGAACGAGGTCATGGGTGGCGTTGCACTTGTCGTGCAGGGGGAACCATCGCGACGGCTCCTGCCAGTGCGTGGAGCGGTAGGCGCTGTCATAGGTGGCGCCGGCCGCGTGGCAGGACTCCTCCGCGTTCATGGAGGCACCCGCGAAGGCGCCGACAAACCACGTGACAGCGGCGGCGCCGACCGCGAGCCCCGCTGTGCCGATGAACCAGCCGGGAGTCCTCCACCGGCCGTTGAGCAGGGGCCGAACCCACAACCACAGCACGAGCAGGGCGGGTATGGCGAGGCAGAGAGCAGTCGTGATGACACCCATGCTGTGGTTTCCAGCCCTCCTCGGTGATTCCCTCGTCGTCGCGAGGCCCGCCATCAGGCTTTTGATCATGGCACGAGCTGGCACGTCGTCGCCGTCCATGTCGATCGTGGTCGGCTGTCGTCACGCAAGGCGACCACGACGGCCGCTGCGCGGCGGCCTGATCGACTCGAGATCGCCGATGGCGGGCCATCCGAGCGCCCGGATACCCCGACATCGCCGAAACCGTGTGGATCAAGCGGCCGAAAAGAGTGTGCTCCCCCGGCCGAGGCCGGGGGAGCACACTCTTTCGCGGAGGGTCAGCCGCCGTTGATGACGAACTGTGAGCCCGGCTGGATGACGATGTTGCCGTCGGCCGAGTTGGTGATCGTCACGTTGGTCAGATTGGCGTTGCCTCGTGCACCGCTCATCGCGAGGATGCCCGCGCCGTTGTTGGACTTGTCGATCCGCACATTGGTGATCGCGACGTTCGGCATGTTGCCGCCGCCGTTCTTGAACTGGATGCCGTCGTACGTGGAGTCGATGATGTCGGTGTCCCGGATCGTGACCCCGACGATGTCCCTGGTGGCGGGGAAGAGGGTGATGGCACCGAACTCCTGGTCCTCGTTCCAGAAGGCACCACCGGTCCGGTAGAGCCCGTTGTTGGCGATCAGTGTCGTCCCGGAGAAGGGCAGCGGGTCGTGGTCCGTCGCCAGCATGATGCCCGGGTAGTTCGCGGTGTCGTAGATCAGGTTGTTCTCGATCGAGTTGCCGTAGCCGCCGTAGATGGCGATACCGTTCGCCCGCCAGGGCAACTGGATGGTGTTGTTGACGAAGTGGTTGTCGTGGGCGATGTCGACGGTGCGGTCCTTGACGTACGGGTTGGCCCAGACGGCGAGGGCGTCGTCGCCCGTGGTGCGGAAGGACGAATTGAACACTCGCGAGTTCCGCGTGCCGTTGCTGAAGTTGATGCCGTCCGCGTAGGTGTCGCGGATCCGCATGCCGGTGAACTCCAGCCCGTCGGCCGGACCCCACAGGTCGGGGATGTTGTCGTAGTCGCGACCGACCCAGACACCCACGTTGGCGTGCTCGATCCAGACGTTACTGATCTTCGTGCCGGTCCCGAACCGACCGTTCAGACCCACGCCGCCCTCGGCGTTACCGTCACCGCCACGGATCCGGCCCGAGCCGAAGATGGCGATGTCGGAGATCTGGGTGTTCTTGTCGATGTCGAAGCCGAAGTTGCCCTCGTGCGGGTGGTTGATGCCGCCCACCACGTTCTGCGGCTCGGTCAGCGTGTAGAGCTGCGAGTGCCACATGCCGGCGCCCCGGATCGTGACGTTGCTGATGCCGACCTGGTTGTGCGTACCCCGGTTCAGCGGGTCGTCGGTCAGGATCTTCTGCTCCTGCCGCCACTGCCCGGCCGGGATCCAGACGCAGCTGATGACCCCGTTCTGGTCGTCGGTCACCGCCCGCTGGATGGCCGCGGTGTCGTCCAGCCCGTCGTTCGGGACCGCACCGTACGACGTGATCGAGGTGCAACCGGCCGGCTGGCTCGCCGGCGGCGCCACCTGCTCCAGGTCGATCATGTCGATGATGTAGAACGACGCGGTGTCACCCGAGTCGCGCTGCAACTTGAAGCGGGTACCGGCCGGGTAGGACTGCGCCAGCAGAGCGTTCGACTCGTCGAACAGACGCCGGGCGTCGGTCTGCGGGCTGTTGGTCAGCGCCTCCGGCCCGTCGGTGTTGCCGTAGAGCCAACTGTGCTTCGACGAGAGCGTCAGCTTCCGGGAGAAGACGTCGTTGATGTAGAGGCTGATCGTCGCCTCGATGCCACCACCACCGGGGGCGTCCGGGATGGAGTTGCGCACCACGATGGAGTTCGCCGCGTTGGCCGAGGTGAATTGGACGTACTGGCCCGTGCTGTTCAGCCGTACCGACTTGCGGCCCGAGGACTCGGTGGCGAAGTTGGTGTGGCCGAAGGTGCGTAGCGCGTCGGTCTCGAGCAGCGTGCCCTGGTAATGGGCGGCTTCCGCCTCGTAGGAGACGTACGGGACCGCCGCGCCACGCCCGACCACGATGGCCTGGGAGAAGGCGTTGTTGGTCTCGTTGGTCTCGGCGACCGCATTGGTCGCGTCGGCGGTGGCCGTGATGGTGGCGCCGCCGCTGGTGGCGGTCCAGCTGCCGGAGACCGCCACGTTGACCGTCGCGCCAGCGGCGATCGACGCGGTGTTGGTGTTGAGCGTGGTGCTGCCCACCGTCAACCGGGTGACCGTGGTCGCGCCGGTCGCGGTGGTGCCACGGTTGCGGACCGCCACGGTGAACGTGACCGCCGCGCCGACGGCCGGGTTCGGCGGGTTGGAGGTGATGCCGAGGACCTGGAGATCCGGGCCCGGCGCCTGCACGACCACCAGCGGCGAGGCCGCAGTGAGGCTGTTGTTGCCGTCGTTCTGCTCGACGATCGTGTTGGTCGGGTCGACCACCGCCGAGACGCTGTAGCTGCCCATCGCCCGGGTGCCGGCGTTGAACGAGACCGTGGTCGAGGCACCAGCGGCGAGCGCGCCCACCGAGGCGCTGCCGACGACCGTGCCGGCCAGGCTGAAGTTCACCGTGGTGGCGCCGGCGGACGCCGACCCCGCGTTGCGCACGGTGGCCGAGAGGGTGACCGGGGAGACCTCGCTGGGCGACGAGGGCGACCAGGTCACCGCGCTGATGACCAGGTCGGGGTTGGGTGCCGCGGTGCCGCACACCTCAAGCTCGGCCACCTGACCTGAAGGGGCTCCGCTGTTGGAGGTGAACCGCAACTGCACGTCCGCGGTGGTCGCCGTGACGGGGATGCTCACCACGTTGTTGCCCTGGACGAACTGGTAGGTCGCCGCCGACACCAGATTGGTGTACGACGAGGAAGCCTGGTCGCGGCCGAGGACCTGGATGGTCTGCGTACGGGTGCCCCAGGACAGGTCCGGGTTGAGCTTGACGGTGACGGTCGAGATGGAGTGGTTGGCACCCAGCGCCACGGTCAGGTTCTGCGGGTAGCTCGGCGCGCCTTCCCAGTACGTCCCGAGTTGCCCGTCGTTCGCCTTGTCCGGGGTAAAGCTGAAGGTGGAGCCGCTCGCCGTCATGGTCTTGCCCTGCGCCACGTTGGTGCAGGCGGGAGGGTTGCTGCCGGTCCGGGTGACGGTGTTGCTGTTGCCGGACAGGTTGCCCGCGCCGTCCCGGGCGCGCACGTAGTAGGAGACGGTCGCGGTCGGCGGCTGGCTGTCCTGGTACGTGAGGACGGTGCCCAGCGTCGCGATCAGGGTGCCGCCACGGTAGACGTTGTAGCCGGCCAGGCCGCTGCCGCCCGAGTCGGTGGAGGCGCCCCAGGTGAGCGTGATCGTGCTGCCCGACGTGCTGTGCGACAGCGTCCCCGGGGTGCTCGGCGCAGTGGCGTCACCGCTACCGGTACGGGTCACCGTGTTGCTGTTGCCCGAGAGGTTGCCCGCGACGTCGCGCGCCCGGACGTAGTAGGACACGGTCGCCGTGGCCGGCTGCGTGTCGTTGAAGGTGGTCACGTTCCCGATCGACTGCAGGAACGAGCCGTTGCGGTAGACGTCGTAGCCGGCGATGCCGCTGCCGCCCGCGTTGTCGGTCGACGCGACCCAGTTGAGGGTGATCGTGGTGCCCGACTGGGTGTACGAGAGGTTCTGCGGGACGCTCGGCGCGGTCGTGTCCGGGCTGCCGCCGCCGCTGCCGTAGATCTCGACCTCGGAGAGCTGCCCGGCCGGCCAGCCGCTGTTGGCGGTGATGTTGATCCGCACGTACCGGGTGGAGGTCTGGTTGAAGTTGATCGTGACCGTGTTGCCGCTCGCCGGGTTGAACGTGTAGGTCTGCGACCCGACGATGTCGCTGAACGACGACCCGCTGGCGCTGCCCTGCACGCTCAGCGTCTGCGTACGGGTCCCCCAGCCGGAGGTCGGCAGCTTCAACACGACCTGGTTGACGGCCTGTGACGAGCCGAGATCGACCTGCACCCACTCGGGGAACGAGTTGTTGACGCTCTCCCAGTAGCTGCCCGCGTTGCCGTCGACGACATTCCCCGAGCCGTACACGTCGGCGTGGCCACTCTCCTGGGTGGGACGACCCAGGGCGAGGTTGGTGGCCGCCGGTACGGCGTTGGCCGCGGTCGGCGCGGCTGCCTTGTCGGCCGGGCGGGGATCACCGGCCGCGTACGCGACGGAGGCGGACCCTGCCGTCGCGATCATGGTGGCCGCGACTGTCGCCGCCACCATCCTGAACAGATTCGTTCGTCTCATCACGGTCCTTCGTTGGGGGACGGTTGCCGCAGGCGGCGTGACCACGGGGGTGGGGTGTACGGCGGTGCATCACCGGCCCGACGCGAGGGCGCGCGGGGGCCGGGTGTCGAGGTGCCGGTGTTCGGGGGTGCCGGCAGCTGGCGGGGCTGTGGGGGCGGAGGTGAGATGACCAGCGGGCCTCCTCAAGAAGTGGGGATGAATCCCACCAAACACAGTGCCCCGCTGGAATTTTCGAGCACGTGCAACGAATCAAGCACGTCTTTGTCGAGATCTTGCACGGCGTTGACCAAAGATTACTGACGTGCTACGAGGGCGTCAACACTTCGACCATCTTGACTATTGACGGACTTCCACTCCGTGGCCGTGTCCCCACCCGGCCCGGAAACCCCAAGATCCGCGCACCAACAGGGAAACTGCTGCCTCCCGACGAATCGAGGCAGCAGTTTCCCTGGAAGTTGCGCGGATCTTGAGGCGCGGGGCGCGGAAGGGGCGAAGGGGACGGGCGGTCAGGGGGCGGTCAGGACGAAGGTCTCCAGTTCTTCGCCGCCGTACCAGTCGGTGCGCCGGCCCACGTGGGTCATGCCGAGCCGCCGAGCGACCGCCATCGACGCGTCATTGCCGGGCGAGACCACCGCGTAGATCTCGCGGGTGCCGGCGGCGAACTCCCGGGCGACCGCCGCGCGGGCCGCCTCGGTGGCGTAGCCGTGACCCCACGCATCCGGGTGCAGGTGCCAACCCACCTCGATGTCCTCGGTCCGGCGCGACCGGTCGCGCCCCGGCAGCGGCTTGAGCAGCAGGGTGCCCACGACCAGGCCGGTGTCCCGCACCTCGATCGCCCAATTGCCGTACCGGCCCTGGTCGGCGGCGAACCGATCCTGCCAGAGCCGCTGCCGCGCGGTGGCCTGCGCCGGGTCGGTCATCGGCAGATCAGACGCCATGCCCAGCCACCGGGCGATCTCGGGACGGGAGTAGATGTCGTAGATCCGGGCCAGATCCGCCTCGTCGGCGGTCCAGTCGCGCAGGATCAGGCGTTCGGTGACAAGAACGGTCATGGACGGCGATCTTAATGAGTGGCGTACCCGACGACGGGGAAGAAGAGTGCGGTGGGCAGCGGCTGGCAGCGAGCGAAGCGGATCACGAGCGGTGCGTTCCGCCCGGTACGCGGGAGGGATCTGTCGCTGCACGCCGCCGCCATCACGTTCTACGGGGCGATCGCCGTGGTGCCGGTGGCCCTGCTGGCGATCTGGCTCACCGGGCTGGTCGCCGGGGCCGACCGGGTTCGCCGGCTCACGTCGTACGCCGTGGAGACGCTGCCCACCGCGATCGGCGCGCCCCAGGCGGTGGCCGCGCTCGTCGAGGCCGGGGTGGGGCTGACCCCGCTGCTCGCACTGGCCTCGCTGCTGCCCGCGTCGCTCTACGGCGAGGGCCTGCGCCGGGCGTTCGTCTCGGTGGCCGCGCCCCGTTCCGACGAGCACCTGGTCGGCTGGCGGGGGCGGGTGCTGCTGTTACCGCTGCTCGCGCCGGCGCCCGCGCTGCTGCTGTCGATCCTGCTGGCGCTGCCGGTCACCACCCACCTGGTCCAGCAGGGCGGCTGGGCCGGCGCGCTGGGCGTGGTGCTGTCGTTCCTGGCGGTCTGGCTGGTGCTCACGCCGGTGCTGATCTGGGTGTTCCGGGTGGTCGGGCCGGCGTCGCCGGACTGGCTCTCCACCGTCGCCATCGGGTCGTTCACGGCCGCGAACCTCTCCGGTTTCCTGCACGGCTTCGTGCTCTTCACCTCACTCCCCCTTGACCTTGGCGTGCCGTTCGGCGGTTTCGACGAGATCGGCGCCGGCGTGGCGGTCCTGCTCTGGCTGTACCTGTTCCACGTGATCGTGCTGGCGGGCTACTCGGCAACGCTCGCCCTGTCCCGCTGGCGGGCCCGACGCAGCGCACCCGCGGCGGCAGACGAGGGCTCCACCGTCACGAGCCGGCTGCCCCACGAGCAGTGATCAAGAGGTCTGCGTCGACGGAAAAGCCTCTGCTGACGCAGACCCCTTGATCACCCAACGTCGTGGGGCGCGCGGTCAGCGGCGGAAGGGGCCGGTGAGCTCGTAGGTGATGCCGCCGCTGCCGGTGCGGTTGCCGGACGTGCCGCGCTGGGAGGAGAAGTAGAGGCGGGAGCCGTCCGGGGAGAAGGCCGGGCCGGTGATCTCGGAGGAGCTCTGCCCCAGGACCCTCATGATCGGTGCCACCACGCCGGCCGGCGTGATGATGTTGATCTCCAGGTTGCCGCCGTCCTCGGCCACGTAGAGATCGCCCGAGGCGGTGCCGGTGATGTTGTCCACCCCGGTCAGCGGCGCGGTCCCGGCCGGCACCAGCGAGTCGTCGTACGCCAGGTCGAGGCGCTGGTTGACCGCGTCGTACGCCCAGACCCGGTTGTCGCCCTTGGTGGTGAACCAGCAGGTCCCGCGGTCGTACCAGCAGCCCTCGCCACCGTCGAAGTGCTTCGCCGCGCCGACCTGGAACCGGGTCGGGACCGGGAAGCCGTCCCGGTCCGGGATGTCCCGCCAGGTGACCGGCCCGGCGACCTGGCCGGCCGGGGCGCACAGCACCTGCACCCGGCCGGTCCGCAGGTCACCCCAGGCGTCCGGCACGAACCGGTAGAAGCAGCCGTCCTCCTCGTCCTCGGTGAGGTAGACGACCCTGCGGTCCGGGTCGCAGGCGGCGGCCTCGTGGGTGAACCGGCCCATCCGGGTACGCTCCTCGCCCGCCCGGCTGCCGTCCGGCCACGTCTCGAATACCCGGCCCAGCGGCACCTCCTCGCAGGAGAGCCAGGTGCCCCACGGGGTGGGCCCACCCGCACAGTTGACGTTGGTGCCGCCAAGGATCCGGTACGCCGAGACGATCGTGCCGTCGGCGGCGAAGCGGACCGCCGAGGCGCCGCCCACCAGGGGAATCTCCGAATTGGACACGTAGATCCAGCCGTCGGCGGCCGGGAAGCAGGCGCCGCCGTCCGGTGCCGGGTGCCAGAGGTACGAGGTGCCGGCGACCCGCTGGCCGGAACGAGCGATGACCCGACTGGTGAACCCGGCGGGCAACTGGATGCCGTTCGCGTCGGCGGCCAGCAGGTCCCCGTAGGGACCGGGCCCGGGCTGTGCGGGGGCGGCCAGCGCCGCGCCGGCCCAGAGGCTGCCGGAGAA
The DNA here is from genome assembly GCF_036906815.1 of Micromonospora sp. CPCC 205539. Taxonomy (NCBI): domain Bacteria; kingdom Bacillati; phylum Actinomycetota; class Actinomycetes; order Micromonosporales; family Micromonosporaceae; genus Micromonospora; species Micromonospora sp. CPCC 205539. Next base: position 15,893 of record NZ_JBAKHW010000063.1, read on the forward strand.
GGCGGCCGCCCCGGCCACGGCGGAACGCAGGACAGTACGACGGTCCATCGGTGAACCTCCCAGGAGTGGTCGATGCCCGACCGACGGTAGGACCGCGTCAGCATCGACCGCAATCGCTGCATGGTGAACGCGGGATGACGGATCTTCCGGCCCGAGTCGGCGCACGGGGGCTGACCGGGTGGGGCCGCTGGGGCTAGGCTGCGGCGGCATGAGCAGCGAACTTCCCGGCCGCGCCGACGTCGTGATCATCGGTGCCGGGCACAACGGTCTGGTCTCCGCCGTCCTGCTGGCCCGCGCCGGTCTCGACGTCCTGGTGCTGGAGGCCGCCGACGTGATCGGTGGCGCGGCCCGCACCGAGACCCCGTTCCCGAAGGTCCCCGAGCTGCGCCACTCCACCGGCTCGTACCTGCTCGGGCTGATGCCGCCGGAGCTGCTCACCACGCTCGACGTACGGATCCCGGTGCTGCGCCGCGACCCGCACTACTTCCTGCCCACACCGGGCGGCTCCGGCTCGCCGTACCTGTTGATCGGCAGTGACACCGCGGCGACCCGGCGGCAGCTCGCCGAGTTCTTCTCCCCCGCCGACGTGGCCGCCGACGACGCCATGCAGGCCGAGCTGGCCGCCCTGCGCGAGGATCTCGCACCGGCCTGGCTGGCGGAGCCGCTGCCCGTCGAGGAGACCGCGGAGCGCTACATCCGCCCGGCCCTGCGCCAGGTCTTCGTCGACCTGGTCCGCGGCTCGGTCGTGGACTACCTGGCCCGGTTCGAGTTCCGCTCCGAGCTGCTGATCAGCATGTACGCGGTCACCGACGGGCTCTCCGGCCTCAACGCCGGCCCGGACGACCCAGGGACGGGGCACAACTTCCTGGCGCACAACATGTGCCGCCTGCCCGGCTCGGGCGGCACCTGGATGATCGCCGAGGGCGGCATGGGCACCGTCTCGCGTACCTTCGCCGACGCGGCGCGCGCGGCCGGAGCGACCATCCTGACCGGTACGCCGGTCAGCGCGGTGACCCTGGACGGCGGCGCGGCGAGCGGAGTGGTCCTCACCGACGGGCGGGAGGTGGCCGCCCGGGTGGTGCTCGGGGCCTGTGACCCGTACCGGCTGATGGACCTGCTGCCCGACGGCGCGCTACCGGCGCCACTCGGCGAACGGATGGCGGCGGTCCGCCGCCCCGGCACCACCCTGAAGATCAACCTGGCGCTGGCCGGCCTGCCGCGCTTCTCCTGCCTGCCGGCCGACGCGCCGAGCCCGTTCGGCTCGACCATCCACCTGCTGCCCGGCTCGACGTCGCTCGTCGGCGGCGACACCACCTCGCCGATGACCGCGCTGCGGGCCATGTGGGCGGACGTCCAAGCCGGGCGGCTGCCAGCGGAGCCGACCATGGAGTGGTACCTGCACACCACCGTCGACCCGTCGCTCTCCGACGCGGCGGGGCACCACTCGTCGGCGCTCTTCGTGCAGTCGGTCCCCTACGAGCTGGCCGGCACCACCTGGGATGCGGCACTGCCCGGCTACGTCGACCAACTGATCGACGTCGTCGAGCGGTACGCCCCCGGGACCGCCGACCTGATCGCCGACGCGGTGCCGCTGCCGCCGCCGGGGATCGAGGCACACTTCGGCATTACCGGCGGGCATATCCACCACGTCGACAACACCGTCTCGTTCACCGACCGGATGCCGTACGCCATCGGCATCGACGGCGTCTACGCCGGCAGCGCCGGCTGCCACCCGGCGGGCAGCGTCATCGGCGCCGCCGGCCACAACGCCGCCCGCCGAATCCTGAGAGACCTGAACCGCTAACCCCGGCCCTCTCGACTCCCCGGCCGGCCCTCGCTGCCCGGCCCTCTCGACTTCCCGGCCGGCCCTCGCTGCCCGGCCCTCTCGACTTCCCGCGATCTTGCAGTTGCGGTCGCCATTCTGGGGCATTTTTGCCTTATGCCCCGACAGGAAGTGCAAGATCGCCGGGGGGCCGACGTAGCCCTCGCCGTGCGTCTTGCCGGCGGGGGTCGCGGGGCGGGGCGGGGTGGGGCAGCGCGGGGGGTCAGCTCAGGGCTTCGCCGGCCGGGGCGGGGGTTTCGGCGTCGACGCGGTGGGCGCGGACCTTGTGGCCGACACTCGTCAGGCAACGGCCGCTGGGCAGGTCGAAGCGCCACCCGTGCAGCTGGCACGTGAGCTGGTCGCCCTCGACGATGCCGAACCGGGTCAGGTCCGCCTTCAGGTGCGGGCAGCGCCGCTGCAGCACCCAGTCGCCCAGGACGATGTCCTCGGCGTCGGTGCTGCGCTCGTGCTCGTCGTACCAGCCCTCGGCGTACTGGAGCCGCTCCTCGGACAGGCACTTGAAGAACGCGTACACGAACTCGTTGTACTGGCCGATCCGGGCCGCCGAGAACCGGCAGGACAGGAAGAGCGAGTTGACCCAGTCGACCTCGTCGATGAAGAGCAGGTGCTCGATGAGCGACCGCTCGGTCCGGAACCGGTAGCGGACCTTCTCATCGGCGTACGGCCGGACCTGCTTGCCCGGGAAGTCCACCACGATCGACTCGACGCTCTCGCCGTCGTAACCCACCAGGTCGAAGCGGACCGGACCGCCGACCCCCTTGGCCAGGTAGATCGACTCTTCGAGCAGCGGCTCGATCCGGCGCTTCATCTCGCCGAGCACGTCCACCTCGGGGTGCCGCCAGGACGCCTTCTCGGCCTCGATGACCGGGCGCTTGCGCTCCCGCATCTCCTCCAGGTGGGCGACCTTGTTCGCGAAGAACTCCTCGACCGGCACCGGGTGGGTGGTGGTCGCGCCCTCGGTGGTGACCTCGGCGACGCTGCCCGGCAGCAGCACGATGCCGTTGGTGCCGCCGACCTTGGCGTACTCGGACATGAAGACCGACTGGTCGGGGAAGATGTTGCCCTCGTCGCCGTGGATGTCGTTGAACTGCCAGAGCGAATCGTCGAGGAAGCACGGCGGGCCGGCGATCGGGAAGACGTGCGAAGCCTTCAGGTCGTCGATGTAGCGCCAGGTCCGGTCGAACTGACGGTCGCGCTTCTGCTTGCCGAACGCGGTCTTCGCCGCCTGCGGCAGCTCGTAGACCATCGGGTACCAGATCGCGCCGGAGAACTGCAGCAGGTGCGCGTGCACGTGCCCCAACTCGGCGAAGACGCTCAGATCGGTGGGGCGGGCATCGTTCTGGTTGAGCAGGCGGACCCCGTCGTGCTCAACCCAGAGCGAGGAGTCGCCGATCGGGCCGTCGGTGGGGCTGGTCAACGCCTGAATCATGACCTTGAGGCCGCCGTCCAGCTCGACGACCTCCTCGCTGCGGGTCTTCAGAAACTTCGTGAAGCCCAGCGCCCGCAGCTCGTCCTCCATCTCCGAGGTGGGGAACTCGGGCAGCAGCACGGTGGCCTCCTTCGAGACGTACCGCTTCAGGTGCGCCGCGTCGAAGTGGTCCCGGTGCAGGTGGGAGACGTAGAGGTAGTCGACCTGGCCCAGGGTCTCCCAGTCGAGCAGCGAATTGTCCGGAAAAGGAAACCAGGAGGCAAAGTACGCGGGATTCACCCACGGGTCGCACAGAATGCTGCCCGCGGCCGTGTCGATCCGCATGCTGGCGTGCCCGGTCCCGGTCACTCGCACCGCACAGTCCCCCTCAAACAGACAATCAGGTGTACGCCAAACGCTACCGGAGGGAGTCTGACCCCCGCCCCGCGACGCCGGTAGTGCCGTTGGACCCCGGTTTCCGGGGCCTGTCCACCGGTAAACCCCCACCGCGCCGCCCCGGGCAGGAGGCGTGCCAGACTAACCGGAGATCCGATCGCGAGGGAAGGACCGACCAGTGGCAGGAAGCGAGCCGGTAACGTCGCCAGACCAGCACAAGCCGGGGCACCGCAAGCTCGGGCGAATCGGCGCGGTGCTCTCCGCGTTGGCGCTGGTGGCGATGGTGTGCGGCAACCACGAGGGCAAGGTCGAGGACATCTGGCTGGTCAGCCTGGCCGCGCTGCTGCTGGTCATCGTGATCGGCGACGTCGTGCTGCGGCGCAGCGGTCTGCGTTCCTGACCCGACCGACCGGCCGAGAACGCCGAGGGCCCGCCCCCACCCGGGGACGGGCCCTCGTCCGTACGTGTCGGGGTCAGCGCCCGAAGAGGATGTCCTGCACGTCCTTGAGCGCGGCGTCCACCTCGGCCTCGAAGTAGCCGCCGGGCACCAGGCCGAACCGGAGCGTGTCCAGGTCCTTCGGGTTGACCGGCATCGGGTTGCGGCCCTGCATGCCGCCGAGCAGGGTCTCGAAGAACCGGTCGACCTGATCCGGGTCGTACCCGCTGCCGAAGCGGCGCACCTGGAAGCGACGCCGGATCTGGTCGACCCGGTACAGGTCGCTGCCGGGCGGACCGGCCATCGGCGGGCCGACCATCGGCGGGCCACCGACCGGCGGGCCGGGCACGGCGGGCGGACCGGCCATCGGCGGGCCGCCCATACCCTGTTGCGGCATCGGGGGCGGGCCGGCCGGGCCACGGCGCATGTCGCGCAGGTCCCGTTCGGGCATCCGGATCTCGGCGGTCATGTCGGTGCGACCATGCCGACCGGCCTCGAAGCCGTCGAAACGCGGCTCCTCGGGCGGCGGCGGGTAGCCACCCGGCGCGCGCTGGTCATCCTGGCCGTAGCCACCGGGCATCCGCTGGTCGTCCTGGCCGTACCCGCCGGGCATCCGCTGGTCGTCCGGGCCGTAGCCACTGGGGCCGGCGGGCAGGCCGCGCGGCGGCGGGCCGCCCATCGGGCCACCGGGGCCCATCGGGCCGGGGCCGGCCGGGCCACGGGGCGCGTCGTAACCACCCCGGGGGGCGTCGTAACCACCCGCGAAGGCACCGGTGGGCTCGTCGTACCGACCGTAGCGGTCCGCGGGCGGGCCGGCCTGCGCCGGCATCGGCCGGGGCGGCATCGGCTGCGGGACCATGCCACGGTCATCGCGCATCGGCGGGCCCATCCGGTCCGGAGGGCCCAGCCGGTCACTCATGCGGGGGTCGCCGCCGCGCCCGGCGCCGCGCTCCTCCAGCTCGGCCAACTGCCGCTCGACCCGGTCCAGGTGCAGGTCGACCTGCCACTCGTCGTAGCCGTTGAAGCGGACCCGGAAGACGACGTCGTGGACCTCCTGGGAGGCCACCGGCGCGCCGACCTGCCGGCCGTCAAGCGTCGCCTCCACCCGGTCGAGGAAGGCGTCCACCTCGTCGACCTTGTATCCCCGGCGGAGCGCCTTGCGCCGGAAACGCTGACCCTGACTCGCCACTATGTCTCCTGGTCTCGTTCGCCAAGCCCGGTCACGCCGGTGCCTCTCCGGCGCGGTCGGTGTTGGTGTCGGTGTCCTCGGCGGCGGCGAGCTGGCCACACGCGCCGTCAATCTCGCGACCTCGGGTGTCCCGCACGGTGGTGGACACGCCGGCATCGCGCAACCGCCGGACGAACTCCCGCTCCACCGGCTTCGAGCTGGCGTCCCAGCGGCTGCCCGGCGTCGGATTGAGCGGGATGAGGTTCACGTGGGCCAACTTGCCGGCCAGCAGCCGCCCGAGCAGGTCGGCCCGCCACGGCTGGTCGTTCACGTCCTTGATCATCGCGTACTCGATCGACACGCGACGGCCCGTCCGGGCGGCGTAGTCCCACGCTGCGTCCAGCACCTCGGCTACCTTCCAGCGCTGGTTTACCGGCACGAGTTCGTCGCGCAGATCATCATCGGGCGCGTGCAACGACAACGCAAGGGTCACTGAGAGGTCTTCGCTGGCCAGTCGGCGGATGGCCGGAACCAGCCCGACCGTGGAAACGGTGATGTGCCGCTGCGAGAGCCCAAGCCCTTCCGGAGCAGGGCTGACCAGGCGACGGATGGCCGCGATCACCCGAGAGTAGTTGGCCAGTGGCTCGCCCATGCCCATGAAGACGACGTGGGACAGGCGCGGTGGGGAGCCGGCGACCACGCCGGACGCCGCCACCCCGGCCAGGTACACCGCCTGGTCGACGATCTCGGCGGTGGACAGGTTACGGGTCAGCCCGGCCTGGCCGGTGGCGCAGAACGGGCAGGCCATGCCGCAGCCCGCCTGGCTGGAGATGCAAACGGTGACCCGGTCCGGGTAACCCATCAGCACGCTCTCCACCAGCGAGCCGTCGTGCAGCCGCCAGAGCGCCTTGCGGGTCGCGCCGTCGTCGCAGGCCAGCTCGCGGACGGGGGTGAGCAGCTTGGGCAGCAACTGGTCGGCCAGCCGCTCCCGGGTCGCGGCCGGGAGGTCGGTCATCGCCTGCGGGTCGCGAACCAGCCGCCCGAAGTAGTGGGTGGAGACCTGCTTGGCGCGGAACGCCGGCTCCCCCAACCCGGTGACCAACGTCTGGCGGCCGGCGAGGTCCAGGTCAGCGAGGTGCTGCGGTGGCATGGAGGCCCGGCGTGCGGCGGGGGCGTCCGAGGAGGCGGGGATCAACGGCAGGCTCGTCATGGCTGGTCCAGTGTGTCACGCCGCGGCCGGCAGGGGCCCGTCCGGAGGTGCCGAACGGGTACCGACCTCCGGGTCGGAACGGCCGGGACGGCGTGATCCATGCCTCAGTTCCCCATCGGTACGAAGATCACCAGCAACAGGTACGCGGTCGGCACGGCGAACAGGATCGAGTCCAGTCGGTCCATCAGGCCGCCGTGACCGGGCAGCAGATTGCTCATGTCCTTGACCCCGAGGTCCCGCTTGATCATCGACTCGGCCAGGTCGCCGAGGACCGCCGCGCAGGACACCGACACCCCGAACAGCGCCCCCCACCACGGGGCCAGGTCGAACATCAGCCAGAGCAGCAGGGCGCTGCCCAGCGCCGCCGCGGTGACCGAGCCCGCGAAGCCCTCCCAGGACTTCTTCGGGCTCACCGAGGGCGCCATCGGGTGGCGGCCGAAGGCGACGCCAGCGGCGTACCCACCGGTGTCGGAGAGGACCACCGCGATCAGCGTGGCCAGGATGCGCAGCGGACCGTCGTCGGGGGCCGCCGCCAGCAGGGCCGCGAACCCGCCGAGGAAGGGCACGTAGACGGCGATCAGGGTGGCCGCGGTGAGGTCCCGCTGGAAGCCAGCCGGGCCGTCGCCCAACCGCCAGATCATCGTGCCCAGAACGGTGACCAGCAGCCCCAGGCTGAGCGCGTCCGGACCGGCGAACCAGGCCAGCCCGATGGTCAACACGCCACCGGCGATCAGCGGCACCAGCGGCGGGTGCGCGCCACTGCGCCGGACCGCTCGGGCCATCTCCCAGATGCCGACGGCGATCGCGGCGGCGACCACCACCAGGAACGCCGGCGGGAACAGGAACAGCGGCACCACGATCAGCGCGCCGAGGCCGAGCCCGACCCCGATGGCCGCCGGCAGGTTCCGCCCGGCTCGCCCGGTGGCCGCCTGTTGGGTGGCCGGCCGGTCGACGCCGGCCCGCCGTCGACCCTTCGACCTGCGGCCGCGTGGGTTCTCCGAATCGGTCGCCTGGTCCGGCTCCGGCCCGAGGTCGGCCCGGATCGGCGCGAGCTGCGCGGTCGGGTAACCGCCGTCGTCGTCGTAGCGGGCCGAGGCGTCGCGGTCGTCGTAGCGCTGCGGGTCGTCGTAGCGCTGCGGGTCGTCGTAGCGCTGCGGGTCGTCGTAGCGCTGCGGGTCGTCGTAACGGCCGGAATCGTCGTAACGCTCCGGGTCGTCGTGACGCTCCCGGCCGTTGTAGCGGCCAGGCTCGTCGAAACGCTCCGGGCCGTCGAAACGCTCCGGGCCGTCGAAACGGGGCCGGTCGTCGCTGACGGGCGGGCGGGCGTCGTACCGCCCGGTGCGGTCCCGATCGTCAAACCGATCGGTACGGTCCAGGTCGTCGTACCGGTCGGGCTGGCTCCGGTCGTCCTCGTACCGGTCCCGGTCGTCCGGGCCGACCGGGCGGCCACGCTCGTCGTACGGGTCCGGCGGGTACGGGTCGGCGTACGGCTGAGGCCGGGTACGGGGCTCGGCGGCGTACAGCTCAGGGCCGGCGCCGGCTCGTCGGCTCCGCTGCCCTGGTTCGAGGTCCTGATCGGGCCAGGGCAGGGGCACCGGTCGCTCCGGCCGGTCCCAGCCACGGGGCTCCGGGCCGCTGTAGGGGTCGGGGTGGGACATCACGCACCGCGACGCGGCGCGAGTACCACCACATGACGCAAGACCACAAGCAACCCCTACACGTGCGACTCGTTCCTCCGGTTGACCGACCCGACGGCCGGCTGATTCCCGGCGTTCACCACCCGGCGGTCGGGAATCGTGCCGAGCCTACTGCACCCGCCGTCGCGACGAGGCGGACGATGGCGCCCCGGCCGCCCGTCCCAGGCCGCGGGCGGCGGAACGGCCACACGGAACGCCCGCGTGACCAACCGACACCGACCAGTGATTCACCGACGCCGATCCGACGGTGCTACCGGGCGAATGGGTGATGACCCGCCGGGCACACCGATGGTCGGCTGTCACTGTGCCGGCGCCCGCCGGCACGTCCCACGGGGAAGGGAGCGCCTCGTGCGCAGAATCAGCCTGGCGGCGTTGACGATCGCCACCATCGTCCTGGCGGTGGCCCACCCGGCCGTCGCGGCGACACGGCCGGCAACGATCACGATCGAGCACCGCGCGAGCCAGTTGTACCCGTACGACCCGAGCTACGAGGGGGAAGGTCCCGACTACCCGGCGACCCGGGTCCTCGGTGAGGTGCGGCGCTGCCCGACCGGGTACTACTTCCTGTCGGCGTCGCTGCACCAGGACGGCCTGCCGACCCTCTGGGCCACCAGCGGGCACGGTGCCGGCGAGGTGACCTGCAACGGGGGCACCGTGAGCATCTCGATGAGCTTCTACCGGACCGACCCGGTGCTGCACACCGGGCGGGCCACCGTGCGCTTCGAGCTGCACGACGCGTACGTCGGGACGACGCTGACCGAGACCACCCGGACCGTGAAGATCCCTCGCTGACACACGGCACGAGGCCCGGCCCCGGAACGGGGTCGGGCCTCACGTCGTACGCCGAAAGGACGCCGCGCCTGCGGTCAGACCTCCAGCAGCTCGGTCTCCTTGTGCTTGACCAGGTCGTCGACGTTGGCCGCGTAGCGCTGGGTCAGGTCGTCCAGCTCCTTCTCGGCGCGGCGACCGTCGTCCTCGCCGGCCTCACCGTCCTTGACGATGCGGTCCAGCTCTTCCTTGCCACGGCGGCGGACGTTGCGGATCGCCACCTTGGCCTCCTCGCCCTTGTGCCGCGCCACCTTGATCATCTCGCGGCGGCGCTCCTCGGTCATCTGCGGGAGCAGGATGCGCAGTTGGTTGCCCTCGTTGTTGGGGTTTACCCCAAGGTCCGAGTCGCGGATCGCCTTCTCCATCGCATTGATCTGCGAGTTGTCGTACGGCTTGATGATGGCCATCCGCGGCTCGGGAACCGCGATGGACGCCATCTGGGTCAGCGGCGTGGGCGTGCCGTAGTAGTCGATGATGACCTTGGAGAACATGGCGGCGTTGGCGCGACCGGTGCGGATGGCGCCGAACTCCTCCTTGGCGTGCTCGACCGCACGCTCCATCTTCTCCTCGGCCTCGAGGAGGGTGTCGTCGATCACCGGTCTCCTCGCCTCCTTCTGTGCTCGTCGTGGGCTCTGCTCGCTGCTGCCGTCGCCCCCGGGTCGGGGCCGATGGCTCAGGCGGTGATCAGGGTGCCGATCTTGTCGCCACCCACCGCGCGGATGATGGTGTCGTCACCCTGCGCGCCGAAGACCAACATCGGCAGGCCGTTCTCCATGCAGAGGCTGAACGCCGCCGCATCGGCCACCCGCAGGTTGCGGCGCAGCGCCTCGGAGAAGGTGATCGAGTCGAGCTTGCTGGCGGTGGGGTCGATCCGGGGGTCGGCGGTGTACACGCCGTCCACGCCGTTCTTGCTCATCAGCACCACGTCGGCCCGGATCTCCAACGCCCGCTGGGCGGCCACGGTGTCGGTGGAGAAGTACGGCATTCCAGCGCCGGCACCGAAGATGACCACGCGGCCCTTCTCCAGGTGCCGGATCGCGCGCAGCGGGATGTACGGCTCGGCGACCTGGGCCATGGTGATCGCGCTCTGCACCCGGGTCTCGATGCCTTCCTTCTCCAGGAAGTCCTGCAGGGCCAGGCAGTTCATCACGGTGCCGAGCATGCCCATGTAGTCGGCGCGGGCGCGGTCCATCCCACGCTTCTGCAGCTCCGCGCCACGGAAGAAGTTGCCGCCGCCGACCACCACGGAGACCTGCACACCACGGCGAACCACGGTGGCGATCTGCCGGGCGATGGCCTGGACGACGTCCGGGTCGACGCCGATCGCGCCGCCGCCGAACACCTCACCGGAGAGCTTCAGCACCACTCGGCGGGCCCGTCCCGGCGGCGGTGCCGTCGGATCGTCCACCGCCAGCGTTCGGTCACTCACAACCTGCGTCATCCGCCCCGCCCTTCCCCACGCGCACGCCCCGCGCGCCGCGTACCGCGAACCTGCCGCTGCTGACCCTATGTGACGAGGAGGCCGCGGTGCCTGTCACGTACACCGGCGGCCTCCTCGTTGACGTTTCCTGCCCACGGGCGCCCAGGGCGCCCGGTGGCGGCTCAGGCCTGGCCGACCTCGAACCGCACGAAGCTGGTGACCTCGATGCCGGCCTCGGCCAGCAGCTGCTTCACCGACTTCTTGTTGTCGGACACGGACGCCTGCTCGATGAGGACGAAGTCCTTGAAGAAGGAGTTCACCCGACCCTCGATGATCTTCGGCAGGGCCGCCTCGGGCTTGTTCTCCTCGCGGGCGGTCTGCTCGGCGATGCGCCGCTCGGACTCGACGACGTCGGCCGGGACCTCGTCGCGGGTGAGGTACTTCGGCCGCATCGCGGCGATCTGCATGGCGACACCACGGGCGTCGGCGTCGCCCGCCTCGTCGGTCTTGCCGGTGTACGACACCAGCACGCCGACGGCCGGCGGCAGGTCCTGGGCCTTGCGGTGCAGGTAGACCGCGGTGGTGCCCTCGACCTTGGCGAACCGGTTGAGGACCAGCTTCTCGCCGATCTTGGCGGACTGCTCCTGGATCAGGTCCGCGATGACCTTGCCGTTCAGCTCGCTCGCCAGCAGCTCCTCGGCGTTGGTCGCGCCGGAACGCTCACCGTGCTCGACCAGCTGCTGGGCCAACTCGATGAACGACTCGGTCTTGGCCACGAAGTCGGTCTCGCAGTTGAGCTCGAGCAGCGCCTTGCCGGAGTGGGCGACCAGGCCGTTGGCGGCAGTCCGGCCGGCCCGCTTGCCGACATCCTTGGCGCCCTTGACGCGCAGGATCTCGGTGGCCTTCTCGAAGTCGCCCTCGGCCTCGGTCAGCGCCTTCTTGCTGTCCATCATGCCGGCGCCGGTGAGGTCGCGGAGCTTCTTGACGTCCGCGGCGGTGATTTGGGACATGGCTCTCTCTTCGGTGTTGAGACGGCGTGTGGATGGTCAGAGATGCCGGTTACCCGGATCCGGGCCGATCGTGCGCGACGAGCCGTCGCTGCCCGCCGTACGCGAAAACGGACGGCGGGGCAGCGACGGCGTGGTCACTCAGCGGTAGCGGCGGCCGGCTGCTCGGTGGCGGGCTGCTCAGCGGCGGCCTGCTCGGTGGCGGGCTGCTCGGTGGCGGGCTGCTCGGCAGCGGCCTGCGCCGGCTGCTCGGCCGGGGCGGCGGCGGTCTCGTCGGCCTTCTTCGGCTCGAGCAGCTCGCGCTCCCACTCGGTCAGCGGCTCGTCGGTCGCGACACCCGGCTCGGGCTTCTCGTCGCTGCCCCGGCGACGGCCGGAACGCGCGATCAGACCGTCCGCGACGGCGGCCGCGACGACCCGGGTCAGCAGCTCGGCCGAGCGGATCGCGTCGTCGTTACCCGGGATCGGGAAGTCGACCTCGTCCGGGTCACAGTTGGTGTCCAGCACCGCGATGACCGGGATGCCCAGCTTGCGGGCCTCGTCGACAGCGATGTGCTCCTTCTTGGTGTCGACGATCCAGACCGCGGCCGGAAGCTTCTGCATGTCCCGCAGACCACCGAGGGTGCGGGTCAGCTTGATCTTCTCGCGGGAGAGCTGCAGGGTCTCCTTCTTGGTGAACCCGGCGGCGGTGCCGCTCAGGTCGCCCAGACCCTCGAGCTCCTTCATCCGCTGGAGCCGCTTGTACACCGTCTGGAAGTTGGTCAGCATGCCACCGAGCCAGCGGTGGTTCACGTACGGCTGACCGACCCGGGTCGCCTGCTCCGCGATGGCCTCCTGGGCCTGCTTCTTGGTGCCGACGAACAGGATGCTGCCGCCCTCGGCCACCGTGCCGCGGACGAACTCGTACGCCTTCTCGATGTACTCGAGGGTCTGGCGCAGGTCGATGATGTAGATGCCGTTGCGCTCCGTCATGATGAATCGCTTCATCTTCGGGTTCCAGCGCCGGGTCTGGTGCCCGAAGTGGACACCGCTCTCCAGCAGCTGACGCATGGTCACGACGGCCATGGTGGGGTACTCCTCAAGATCCCTGGTTGTCACGCCCGGCCGGTGGCCGGGCGTCCTGGCGCCTGGTCGCCGGCCATGGTGTTCCCGACCAAGATCGGGACCAGGGAGGCCGTCGCTCCACGACGATTCGTGAAGAGGGCGCGCGAGGTCGACCGCGCAAGGCGGTCGCCAGTTGGCCAGTGTACGCCCCTCCCCGGTCCGACGACCCCCGGGTACGCGCGCTGCCTGGCGCGTACGCGCGGCGCGATCCATGCCCACCGCCCGCAGGCCCATTGCACGGCCCGCGTGCCGCCCCGCAGCACGGCTCGCGGGCCCCATCGCACGGCCCGCGTGCCCTGCGGCGCCCATGATCCGCACTACTTCAGGGAAAGTGTTGCCTCCGCGTCGCCTGAGGCCCCAATTTCCATGATGTTGTGCGGATCATGGGCCCAGCCCG
>NZ_JBAKHW010000064.1:0-28780 GCF_036906815.1 Micromonospora sp. CPCC 205539
CCGATTTGGGGCGAGGGGGCGGGCGCGGGCGCGGGCGCGGGCGAGGGGGCGGGCGAGGGCGGGGGCCGGGGGGGGCCGATGCACGGCGGGCGGGGGTTTGGGGCGTCGTCCACAGCGCAGCGGGTTATCCACAGAGCGCGGTGATGGGTTAGCGCGGGTGCGGTGAGCGACTGCAGTGTTCGCCGCCATGGACCTTTACTCGCAGGCGGCCGTATTGCCCTGGCGCATCCCGATCGACCAGCAGCCGCGCAGCTATCGCCAACTCCTGAGGGCTGGGATGTCCGCGGGAGCGATCAGTTGGCGCTCAAACAGGGGGCGAATTCAGCGGCTGTACCACGACAGGTACGTCCTCGGTCCGGCCTTGCCCGGCCTGTGGGGTCGCGCTCAAGCGGCATTGATGGACAGCCCTGATGCGGTGCTGGGCTTCCATACCGCCGCCCGTCTGCACGGTTTCGGCGTTGCGCCGACCGACACGATCCACCTGCTCACGCTTGCGGGAAGCGCCTTCCCGCAGCGGCAGGGGGTTACCGCGCACCAGACGGTGCTGCCTATTGGTTGCCCCGTTCACATCGTCGGCCTTCCGTGTGCGAGCGCGGCACGGGTCGCCGTAGACCTCGCTCGTACGCTTTCCCGATTCGACGCCTTGCCGGTCCTGGACGCCGCGCTCTTCGCTGGCGCGGTCACCCCGGAGGAACTGGTCATCGAGGTCGGCAAGCACGACCGCCTACGCGGTGTGCGCCAGGCACGTGAGCTGGTTGCGGTTGCGGACGGACGGGCGGAATGCAGGCAGGAGACCCAACTCCGGCTCCTCCTGGTGGACGCCGGCATCCGGGATTACATACCCCAACTACCGGTACGCGATTGCACCGGTCGCGTACGGTGCCGCCTTGACCTCGGCGATCCGCACCGCATGATCGCGGCCGAGTACGACGGGTCCTCCCACCTGAGCCGTCAACGGCTGCGACAGGACCGCTGGCGCCACAACTGGTTGGAGCAGCAAGGTTGGGCGATGCGCTACTTCACCTCGGCAGACCTCTACCACTCCCCCGACAAGATCCTCTCTACGCTGACCGCCGCCCGTCGATCTAGGGCACATTGGCGCCCGGGAAGATCGAGTAACGGCGATACGCCCTAGATCGACGCGCAGAGCGGGCGCGACGCGCAGGGCGGTGGGGCGCGCGGGGGCGCGACGCGCAGAGGGGGTGGGGCGCGCAGGGTGGATTAGCGGAAGAAGGCGCGGAGCACGGCAGCGGTCTCGTCCTCCAGGACGCCGCCGTAGACCTCGGGGCGGTGGTTGAGCCGGCGGTCACGCAGCACGTCCCAGAGCGAGCCGGCCGCGCCGGTCTTCGGCTCCCAGGCACCGAAGACCACGGTCGAGACCCGGGCCAGCACCAGCGCACCCGCGCACATGGTGCACGGCTCCAGGGTGACCACCAGGGTGCAGCCGTCCAGCCGCCACCGGCCGGCCCGCTCGGCGCCCCGGCGCAACGCCAGTACCTCGGCGTGCCCGGTGGGGTCGCCGGTCAGCTCCCGCTCGTTGCGCCCGATCGCCAGCTCGGTGCCGTCCGGCCCGTAGAGCACCGCGCCCACCGGAATGTCGTCGATGGCCGACCCGTCGGCGGCGGCGGGAACGACGGGGCTGCTGACGGCGACCTCCAGGGCCCGGCGCATCCACAGCTCGTGCCGCTGCCGTCGACCGATCGACCCCGATCCCGACCCCGATGCGGATCCGGTGGGATCAGACCTCACGCAGCTCCTCGACCTCGTCGACGCAGCCGAGCACCTCACAGATCTCGGCGGTCACGTCGGCGGGCAGCATCCCTTCGTGGGCGCAGAGGGCCAGCAGCTTCTGCGCGGAGATGCCGAGGTTGGCCAGGAGGTCGGCGTCACCCACCGGGTCGGCCTCCGGATCGACGGCCGGCTGCTCGCTCTCCTCGTCGGTGCTGGCCGCCGGGCGCGGCTCGTCGACGTCGTCGAGCCCGGTGACCGAGGTCTTCAGGTCACCGACCAGCAGCGAACCCAGCCGGGACTCCTCGGCGAACGCGGAGTCCGACCCGAACACCCGCAGGTCCTCGCCCTCATCGAGGCGCAGCACCACCAGATACGCGTCGTCCGCCTCGACGAACAGCAGCGACACGTCCGCGTCCTGATCGACATCGCGCAGCCGATCAGCGACCTCGTCGATGTCGGTGGCGCCACGCAGGCTGACCTCGGCTGCGGTCCAGCCACTGTCGTCGCGCACCACGGCCGCAGCGAAGTACGACACGGTCCCCCCAAAAGCCCTCGGCACAGCGCCGACTCGTTACGCGTGCACGTTAGCCGGTCAGGTCGGCAGGCGACCGGTCAACGCCCCGAAGGGCCGGTCAATCCTGACAAAGTAGGATCAGCCTGCTACCCGACGGCGGGTGGCGATGAGCTGGCGCAGACGCTCGGTACGCAGCCGCTGCGGCCGGTCGCGCTGGCGTACCGCCCGGGCCCCCGCCAACTCGGCGAGAAGCTGCAGGCGACGGCGGCTTCGATCGGGGTCCAGCCGCGGGGTGGTCCAGGCCATAGTGCCGAGCGTGCCGAGTCTCGGCGGCCACGTCAAGACGGCGTTCGCTACGCAGCCAACCGGGCACGCGGCGCAGTCAACCGGCGCTCACCACAACGGCCAGTCACCACTGGTCGCCCAGCGGACGGCCACCGCAGCGGCGGCGATGCTCCAACCGCCGGCGGTCACGATGGCCACCCCGGTGGCCACCCCACGGTCGCCGTAGCGGACCAGCACCAGGGCGGTCAGCCAGGCCAGCAGGCCCGCCACCACGGTCCACCAGGCGTAGCTGCTCACGTCGGTGCCGAGCAGGCCGAACAGCAGCAGCCAAGCAGCCGCGGCGCCGCCGCCGGTGGCGACACCACCGGCGGTCACCCGGTGCGGTTCGCGGTAGGTGGGGCGGGTCGGCGGCCCGGACGGGAAGAGCCCCGACGGGGTACGCGAGACCACGGCCGCGGCGGCACCGGGATCCGGGACGGGGTCCGGTTGGGCAATCGCCACCGTCGCTGCCTCCCTCACGCGCGCCGCTCGTGCCCACCGTACCGGTCTGTCAGGATGACCGGATGCCGTCGCCGACGATCGGCCGCCGCGCGCGTCCGGCGTACCCGATTCTGTTGCTGCTCGTGCCGGTGCTGGCCGCCGGCTGCGCGACCACCCGGCCGGGGGTGCCGCCGGGCGGCACCGCGCCGACGCCACCGGCGGTCTGGGCGACCGGCGAGCAGCCGCCGGCATCGCCCGCCACCCCGGCCGCCACCAGCCCGGCCCGCCCGGCGCCGTCGTCGGCCGGGCCGTCGGCGACCGCACCCCGCGTCGGCCTGCGGCACGTCTTCCCGGTACGCGCCGACGATGTCGCCTATCACCCGACGCACGGGGCGTACCCGGCGACGGACATCTTCGCCGACTGCGGTGAGCCGGTCGTGGCGGTGACCGACGGGACGGTCACGGAGGTGAGTCGCACCGACAAGTACGAGAAGAGCGGCCCGCAGGGGCCGGACAACGGTGGCCTGTCGGTCGCCCTGCTCGGCGACGACGGCGTGCGTTACTACGGCTCGCACATGAGCGTCGTGTCCAGTGGCGTCAACGCCGGGGTCCGGGTGCGCGCCGGGCAGCAGCTCGGCAAGGTGGGCCGCACCGGCAACGCGAACAACGTCTGCCACCTGCACTTCGGGATCTCGCCGCCGTGCACCGGCAAGGACGGCTGGTGGATCCGGCGCGGGGTGCTCTGGCCGGCGCGCTACCTGGACTCGTGGCGACGTGGCGGCAATCGCGAACCGGCCGCCGAGGTGACCGCGTGGCAGCGCAAACACGGCTGTCCGAAGGCTCCCTGACCGGCCCCGCAGCGGCTAGGTTCGGTGGGATGAGCGCCCGGGACCCCATCGCCGACCTGCGCCGGATCGCGTTCCTGCTGGAACGTGCGAACGAGGCCACCTACCGGGTGCGCGCGTTCCGGTCCGCGGCGACGGCGTTGGCCGGCCTGCCGGCGGCCGAGCTGGCCGAGCGGGCCGCCAACGGCACACTCACCGAGCTTGCCGGGGTCGGTGACGTCACGGCCCGCTGCGTGGCCGAGTCGCTGGCCGGCGAGGAGCCGGTCTACCTGCGTCGGCTGGTGGCCACCGAGGGCAGCGACCTGGACGCCGAGGCGGCGGCGCTGCGTACGGCGCTGCGCGGCGACTGTCACACCCACTCGGACTGGTCCGATGGCGGCTCGCCCATCGAGGAGATGGCGCTGGCCGCTGTGGAGCTGGGTCACGAGTATCTGGTGCTGACCGACCACTCGCCCCGACTGACGGTAGCCCGAGGGCTGACCGCGGAACGGCTGCGCCGCCAGCTCGACCACGTGGCGCAGGTCAACGCGGCGCTGCCGGAGGGCTTCCGGATCCTCACCGGGATCGAGGTGGACATCCTCGCCGACGGCTCGCTTGACCAGGACGACGACCTGTTGGCGCGGCTCGACGTGGTGGTCGGGTCGGTGCACAGCGGTCTGAAGGACGAGCGGGCGAAGATGACCCGGCGGATGCTGACCGCGGTCGCCAATCCGCACCTGGACATCCTCGGCCACTGCACCGGCCGGATGGTGTCGTCCCGCCCGGCCGGTGTGACCGGGCCCGGCGACCGGGGGCACCGGGCCCGCACGCGGGCCGAGAGCGACTTCGACGCGGACGCGGTCTTCGCCGCCTGCGCGGAGCACGACACCGCCGTCGAGATCAACTCACGGCCGGAGCGGCAGGACCCGCCGAAGCGGCTGATCCGCCGCGCCCTGGAGGCCGGCTGCGACTTCGCGATCAACACGGACGCGCACGCGCCCGGTCAACTCGACTGGCAGCGGTTCGGCTGCGAACGGGCTGTCCGCTGCGGCGTTCCGGTCGACCGGGTGGTCAACACCTGGCCGGTGGAGCGACTGCTCACCTGGGCCGCCGACCGGTCCTGATCGGCGGGCCAGACGAGGGTCAGCCGCGGGTGGCCGGCTCGACCGCTGGCACCGCCGGGACGCCGATCGCCGGTCGGGCCCGTCGCCGACCGAACATGCCCTGCGCGACCGCGACGCCCAGCAGCACGATGAGCGCGCCGACCGGCTGGTGCCAGTTGAGCCGCTCGTCGAGCGCCAGTGCGCCGACCAGCACCGCGAAGAGCGGGATCAGGTACGTGACGGTGGAGGCGGTGCTCGCCCCGGCCAACCGGATGTTGCGCATGTTGATCACGAAGGCGAGCCCGGTGCCGAGCGCGCCCAGCGTCAACACGCTGGCCACCACCTTCAGTGACAACTCGGTGGGCAGCGGCGGCAGACCCGCGACGAACGGGGTGACGATCGCCAGTTGCGCGCCGGCGAGCAACAGCTGCGCCGCGGACAGCGACAGCCCGGAGTGGGCGCTGCCGGCGACGAACCGCTTCTGGTACGGGATGGCGACGCCGTAACAGGCCGCCGCGCCGAAACACATGAGCTGACCGGTGAAGTGGGCCCCACCGACCCCCTCCCAGACCCCCAGCACCACGAGCACGCCGAGGAAGCCCAGCCCGAGCCCGATCGCCCGGCGCACGGTCAGCCGCTCGGTGCGGAAGACCAGCACCGCCAGCGGCAGCACGATCAGTGGCGTGGTGGCGTTCCAGATGCCGGCCAGCATCGACTCGACCCGCTGCTCCCCGTACCCGAAGAGGGTGAACGGCACGGCCACGCCGAACGCGGCGACCACGGTCAGGTGTGCCCAGACCCGGGGCTCGCGGGGCAGCCGGTCGCGGAGCACCGCGAGCACCACAAGCAGGGTCAACGCCCCGGTGGTGACCCGGTAGAGGGTGAGCTGGACCGGGTGCAGCTCGGCCACCCCGACCTTGATGAACAGGAAACTGGAACCCCAGATCGCGGCAAGTGCGACGAAACCTGGGAGCCAGGCGCGCAGCGGCGCCTTGTCAGGGGTGATATCGGCAGTCACCCCTGACACTCTGCCGGAGTGGTCCGACAAAATCGCGCGACTTTCGGACACCGCGCAACCGCCGCCCAACACGCCAAACGTCGTCGACAGCGAGGTGGGGTGGTCACGTAGGGTCGCACTGTGGGACGAATCGATGAACTCGCCAACCGCTACGTGGCCGACTGGGCACCGTTGAGCCCGACTGGCGCGACCTATGTCGGCATCGCCGGCTACGACGACCAGCTCGACGACCTGTCACCCGAGGGTTATCGAGCACGCGCCGAGCTGACCCGCCGGACCCTCGCCGACCTCGAGGTGTCCGAGCCGGACACCGAGGCGGAACGGACCGCCAAGGAGGCCATGCAGGAACGGCTCGGCCTCGACCTGGCCCGGTACGAGGCGGGCGAGGCGACCAGCGAGGTCAACGTGATCGCCAGCGGGCTGCACGACATCCGCATGGTGTTCGACCTGATGCCGACCTCCGGCGCCGACGCGCAGGCCAACATCGCGGCCCGGCTCAAGGGCTTCGCCAGCGCCATGGAGGGCTACAAGGCCACGCTGCGCGAGGCGGTGGCGGCCGGCCATGTCAGCTCGAAGGTGCAGCTGGTCGAGGTGGCCAAGCAGTGCGACATCTGGGTCGACCCGACCGGGGACAACTTCTTCCACGGGCTGGTCGAGCGGCTGGGCGCGGACGGCACGCTCGGCGCGGAGCTGCGCCGTGGCGCGGCGGCGGCCACCGCGGCGACCGCCGAGTTCGGCCAGTTCCTGCGTACCGAGCTGGCCCCCCAGGGGCGGGACAAGCAGGCCGCCGGCCGAGAGCGCTACGAGCTCGCCTCGCAGTACTTCCTCGGCGCGAAGGTCGACCTGGACGAGACGTACGCCTGGGGCTTCGCGGAGCTGGCCCGCCTGGAGTCGGAGATGCGGGTCGTGGCTGGCCGTATCGCCGGTTCGGGCGCCAGCGTCGACGATGCCGTCCGGGCTCTCGACGCCGACCCGGCGCGCACCATCCAGGGCAAGGAGGCATTCCGGGACTGGATGCAGGCGCTCGCCGACAAGGCGATCAGCGAGCTGCACGGCACCCACTTCGACATCCCGGAGGAGGTCCGCCGGATCGAGTGCTGCCTCGCACCGACCAGCGACGGTGCCATCTACTACACCGGGCCGAGCGAGGACTTCTCCCGACCTGGTCGGATGTGGTGGGCGGTGCCGCAGGGCATCACCGACTTCTCCACCTGGCGCGAGGTGACCACGGTCTACCACGAGGGCGTGCCGGGTCACCACCTTCAGGTGGCGCAGACCGCGGTCCGTGCCGACCTGCTCAACCGCTGGCAGCGGCTGCTCTGCTGGGTCTCCGGGCACGGCGAGGGCTGGGCGCTCTACTCCGAGCGGCTGATGGACGAGCTGGGTTACCTGGAGGATCCGGGCGACAAGCTGGGCATGCTCGACGGGCAGGCGATGCGCGCGGCTCGCGTGATCGTCGACATCGGCATGCACCTGGAGCTGGAAATCCCGAAGGACAACCCGTTCGGCTTCCACCCCGGCGAGCGCTGGACGCCCGAGTTGGGCTGGGAGTTCATGCGGGCGCACTGCCGCGTGCCGGACGAGAACCTGCGCTTCGAGCTGAACCGCTACCTGGGCTGGCCGGGGCAGGCGCCGTCCTACAAGGTCGGTGAGCGGATCTGGCTCCAGGCCCGCGAGGACGCCAAGGCTCGCAAGGGTGCCGACTTCGACCTGCGCGAGTTCCACCGGCAGGCGTTGGATCTGGGTGCGCTGGGCCTCGACCCGCTGCGTCGGGCGCTGGCCCGGCTCTGAGCACCACCCGGACCGGTTCGGTCTCCGGGTGCCGGCGGCACCACGAACTGCCGGCACCCGGGGCCCGCGCTCAGCCGAGGCTCAGCGCCAGTGCCGGCCGGGCGGTCAGCGTGTCGCTGTTGACGTACGCCAGATCGATGGCCGGTTCGGTGAACGTGATCGGAATGGGCAGGGTGACCGGGATGCCCTCCGGCAACGGCAGGTCCGGGGTCAGAGTGACCTTGATCCCGAGCAGCCGGCCGACGAACCGGGTGGCGTAGAACGCCACGTTGCCGCGCACCGTCAGCTGGTTGGTCGCGTACCGCTGGCGGCGCCCCTCGGGCCCGTCGGCCTGCAGCAGGAAGTCGTCGGTCACCGCCTCGCGCATGCTGAACTTCAGCACCTTGAGGCTGCCCTTCGCGGACTCCAGCTCGGTGATCCCGTCGAACCGCAGCCCGGTCATGGTCACCTTGGACCCGGTGAGCTTGGACGGCGTCTGCGCGACCCTCGGTAGGTTGGGGTCGGCGGCGATGCGCGGCAGCAGCTTGCCCGGTTCGGCCTTGCCGGGCGTCGGCGAGCCGGGCCGACTCGGGGTCGGGCAGGTGCCGGGACGGTTCGCGGGCGGGCGGGTCGGCGTGCCGGTCGGCTGCGTCGAGGGCTTGGTGGTCGGGCTCACCGACGGTGTCGGGGTGCTCGTGCGATGTCCACCGGTGAGCAGGTCACCGATTCCCTTGAGGAAATCGGTGATCGGGTTGCCGCCCGAGGACCGGCTCGGTTGCGGGGTCGGGCTGGCCGTCGGCGTCGCCGTGCCACGAGTGGGCGACGGGGTGGCAGGCCGGGACGGGGTGGGACAGTCGGTCGCGGCGGGCCGGCCCGGCGCGGCCTGTACGGGGCGGGGCTGAACGGCCAGTCCGGTCGCGGAGAGACCGAGCACCACCAGGGCGACGACGAAGGCGCGAGGGTCGGTGGAACGGCCCGGCCCTTCCGGCGGCGAGCTGGCCTCGGCGGTCGGACGCTCCATCGGCTCGTCGACGCCAGCGTCCACAGTCCGGCCCTGCTCACTACCTGGCTGCTCGGCGTCGACCTGCTCGCTTGCGAGCGGCTCGCTGTCAGGCTGCTCGCTGTCGACCTGCTCTGACGGTGGCACGGGACGGATCGGCGTCCAGGCGAAGGCGAGCGCACTGCCGACCAGGCCGAGCAGCAGGCCGACGAAGAAGCCGCCGAGGTTGAGCCCGATCAGCGAGTAGACCGTGGTGACGGCCGCGACCACCGAGTAGAACAGTCGCTGCGCCGGGCTGAGCCAGAGCAGCACACCGCAGGTCACCAGGATGATCGGGATCAGCAGCGAGAGCAGTCCGGTGGCTCCGCTGTGGAAGCTCAGGCCGTTGATCGTCATCCGGGTGGAGGCGAACATCTCCACCCCGGCCAGGGCGGTGAACAGGCCACCCCAGAACGGCCTGCTCCGCTGCCAGCGGCGGAAACTTCGCCAGGCCTGTGCCAGACCGCTGGGCCGGGCGTGGGACGGGTTCGCGGTTGTCACGTACTCCTCCTGGCGGAGTGGGGGCGGGAACCGGGACGGGGCCCGCGGTGGTCGACCACCGCGGGCCTCGACTCACCTCAGAAGCACTCCTTGCCCTTGGCGTCATCGCCCACGTTGACCTTCAACCGGAGCCCCACGAGGTTGAAGCTGGCGGCGGTGGTGTACCGGGACACCTGCTGAAGATTGGTGATGGTGACGTGTTCGGAGTTCTGGCCGAACGAACCCTTCTGCGCCGTCGGGTTCAGGTCGGTGGCGTCCCGGCCGATCTGGATGTTGGTGAACGTCGCGTTGCCGCCCAGCGAGTCCATGGCGATCAGCAGGTCCTTGGCGTGGGCGGGCTCCTTGCCCTCACCCGCGTTGATGGTGAGCACCACCGGCAGGCCCGGCAGGTCGGCGCGGACGGACTGACAGAGGCTGTACAGGTCCGCGCTGCTGATCTCGGAGAGGGCGATCGGGTGGACCTCGCCGGGCTTGCCGTCCTTGCCCTTCTCCCGGACGATGCCGCCGTACTGCTTGAAACCGTCCCCCTCGAGGCGGTCGGCGCCGATCTTGAACGTCTGCCCGGACACGGTGATGTCGGAGGCGATGGCGCCGGTCGACATCCCGAAGAGGATGGCGCCGGTGGCGGCCGTGGCGGGCACCAGCATGGCCGCGAACCTGCGCCACCGGGTACGGCCCTGGTTGTCGATCCGATCCTGCACGGGTTCCTCCTCGGATGGATGCGTGCGGTGGCCGGTCGCGGCCCGGCGGCCCCGCATCGGGCCCGTCGCCTGTTACCGGCTGGTAACGATCGGGTTTGATGGTGCACCCGCTGAGGCGCAGCTCACAACCCCCTCATTACTCGGCGGTAACAGGAGGGCGACCGAGCGAGCTCACCACGTCACGGTGCGTCGAGTTTGCCGTGGCCAGAGCGGCCTGATGCGGCACCAAAAACTGGCATAAGCCGCGCGCATGCAACGGAGAGTAACGAGTCCATCGACCGATTACAATAAGGTAACGGCTGTAAAGTGCGCAGGTCGTGACCCCGGACGGACCGAGGGGCGGACCGCACTGCGGCCCGCCCCTCGGTCATGCTTCCGGTCGTACGCGCGTCAGCGCTTCTCCACCTCGTCCTGGGACGGGCGCTGGGTCGGCACCGTCGGGTCCTCGGACTTCCAGTTCGTCGAGGCGGGCGGGATCTCGTCGGTCAGCGGACCGCCCTTGCGCTCGGGCTCGGCGTCCCGCACCGCGGGCTGGTCCACCCGGGTCGGCGTCGGGTCCGCCGCAGGGACCGGGGTGTCCGCCCGGTGACGCGCGTCGGTCGCCGGTACGGCCCCGGTGCGGCGGGACACCAGCAGGCCGGCGACGATGAGCAGCAGGCCCAGCACGGCCACTCCGATCGGCGCGTACACGCCGAGGATGGTGAGCTGGCCGCGGCTCTCGTTGGCCCGCTTCACCGACGCCTTGACGGTGGCGTCGTTGTAGACGAAGTCGGCGTTCAGCAGGGAGACCGGGGTGCCGACGTCCGGCACCAGGGACTTGCTCTGCACCTCTCGCACCTTGACGTACGACCCGGTGACCGGGTCGACCCAGAGCGTCCGGGTGTTGCTGTAGACGACCTTGCCCTGGGTCGCGCCCGGGGTGAGTGCGCCCACCAGCAGGGCGACCCGGTCGGTGGCCAGGTTCAGCTGCTGATCGGTGATCACCTGCTCGAACCGGTACGCCTCGAGCCCGTCGACGTCCTCGGTGCCCTTGAACTCGGCCGGCAACGCCTTCCGCAGATCGCGGTCGAAGACGTCGTAGCTCCGCTTCTCGGTGTTGAAGGGGAACTTGTAGACCTGGCCGGCGTACGTCACCTTCTCCCGGGTGCCGGTGTCGTCGAGGTACTGACCGTCCCAGTTCGCCGCCGCGCCGGAGACCCGGTCCAGCGCCAACGCGGTGCCGTACGCGTTGACCAGCTCCTTGGTCTCCGTCCGGTCGACGGTCTGACCGACCGTCCAGACCACGGTGTCGCCCTCGAGGTCGCCGCTGAGCTTCGCGGTCTCCTCGCGGTTGGGCGTGACCAGGACGGTGGACTTGAGGTCGCCCTGCCGGATCGCGATGTTGCCGTTGGTGATGTGGAGGAAGGTGGCACCCTTCGCCTCGGCGACCGAGGTCGAGGCTTCCAGATCGTAGGGCAGCTTGGTCATCGCGGGCTTGACGACGAACACCAATCCGGCGGCCAACGCCAGGAGCAGTACGCCGCCACCGAACAGCACGGCACCTATGGCGCGGTGCTTCATGTTTCCTCCCTGGAGGAGCTAATTTCCCGCTATCGATCAGTGATGTGGCCGCGAGGTTACTACTTGGTCACATAGCAAGGCGACCCCCGGTCAGCTCTGTTTTTCCGCCACGCCGCCCGGTACGGGGGCGATCCGCCGCAGGACGAGCACGAAGTTCCACGCCACGACCTCCCGGACGCCGGGCACCCGGACCACCCAGCGGCCCCACCACGGGTGGTAGCGCGGCAGCGCCTCCAGGATCTCGACGTCGCCGTTGGCCCGGGCCCAGCGCAGCGCGTCCGAGATGGAGACCGGAAAGAGCGTCTCGCGGTAGCGGTTCTTCGGGGGCCGACCCATCTTTCGCTGGTAGCGCCGGCGGGCACGCTCGCCGCCGAGGTAGTGCCAGGGCGCCGTCTCGTGCCCACCCCACGGCGACAGCCACGGGGTGAACGACACGAAGAGCACACCACCCGGCCGGGTCACCCGGACCATCTCGTCCAGCATCCGAGGCGGCTCGGAGACGTGTTCCAACACGTTCGAGGAGAACGCGACGTCCACACTCGCGGACCGCACCGGCAGGGCGGTGCCGCTGCCCCGCAGCATCCCGGCGACGGACTCCCCGGCGGCGGAGAAGTCGCCGACGTCCGGGTCGAGACCCACGTACCGGGCACCGGCGCCACGGAAGGCGGCGGCGAAGTACCCGGGACCACCGCCCACGTCGAGCACGGTCCGCCCATCGAGCGCGGCGTAGCCGGAGACCTGACGTACCGAGTCGGCGGCCAGCAGGCTGTAGAAGTGGTCCGGGTCGGTCTGCTCGACCAGGAACGCCCGGAACAGCGCCACCGAACGGCTCAGGGTGGCGAACCGTCGCATGGCCGCCCGACCGGCCACCACGTCGTCTGCTGTGGTCATCGCGTCATCGTCCCGTCCTCGTCCTGAAGTTTCGTCCCGGGCGCCGGGATCACCGCCGCGGCGACCGCGCCGACGGCGACCAGCATCGCGGCCTGCACCCAGGGGCCGTACGCCCACTCCTGCCCGTGGTCCTGCAGGCGGCCCGCCACGGCGGTCACCGTGGCGACCGTCAGCCCTCCGAGCACCACCACCGGCAACGCCCGCCGGGCGAGCTGCCGCAGCAGCATCGCGGCCAGCACGATGGCCACCGGCAGGACCCCGCCCAGCGCGGCGAGCAGCACCACCAGCAGGATGCCGATCGCCCAGGCCGGGCCCTCCGCCGGAAGCGTCCCGTCCACCTCGACACGACGGCGGACCGGCCACACGCCGAGCAGCAGCACCGCGAGCGCGCAGAACGCGCCGGCCGCCAGAGCACCCCGGTACGTCCGGTCCGGCGCGAAGACCAGCCGGACCTCGGCAGCGTCACCGGCCGGGAGCACCCACGCCTGCTGCCAGCCGTCCACCCGGGTCTTGGTCAGCGGTCGACCGTCCACGGTCGCGGTCCAGCCCGCGTTGGCGTTCTCCGGCACCGCGAGCAACGCCTCGCCCCCGGGCGCCACCCGGACCCGTCGGTCGGTCGGGTTCCAGTCGAGCACCGTCACGTCGCGGTGTCGGGGCGCCGGCACCGCCGCCTCCGGACGCAGCGTGGCGTCCTGCACCACGAAGCCGGCGGACGGCACGGTCGCCAGCTGGTGCCCGCCGGCCGGGAGGTCCACCGAGGCCCCGGTGGAGCCACAGATCCGGACGGGTGCGGGCCTTCCGGCCAGCAGGTCGGCGAGGGTGGTCGACACCGCCGTCTGGTAGCGGTAGCCGTCGAGTTCCACGGCCGGCCCGGTACCGCACGGCTCGGCGACCGGGGTACCACCGGCGACCGGGCGAAGCAGCTCCTTCAGTGCCGGTATCTCCACCTCGGCGATCCCGGCGGTGGCGGTCCAGCCGTTGCCGCGGCGGTCGGCGATCCGCGCGGCGGTCTCCCGGACCACGATCTCGATCTGGTCCGTTCGGACGGCCGGGAAGCGCACCGTGCCGTCCGCGCCGACCGGCAGCACCTGGCTGCGCCCCGGGGTCCGCACCTCGACCTGGGTGGGCGGCGAACCCACCGGCACCTCCGCGGGCCGGAGCCGCACCTCGGCGATGCGTCGCTGCCCGTGCCACTGCAACCGCAGCGTGGGGCGGAGATCGCCGATGTCGGCCAGCCAGGCCGTCCCCGGGTCGCCGTCGACGGCCGCGTACCCGGCGACGGCCGGATCACCGGTCAGGTACGAGGAGACGGTGGCCGCCACCGGAACCCCGGTCAGGGTGAGTTGACCGCCCGGCCGGGGCACGGCGGTGAGCGCCAGCCGGTAGCTGCCCGGCGTGGTGCTGCGGAACACCCGGTCGATGCCGAGCGGTTCCTCTCCGGCGCGGGCCAGGAAGCGGTCACACCGCACGACCGACCCGGCCGCCGGCGTCGCGTCCGAACCGGCCCCCGGGGCGGGGGTCGGGAAGCAGGCAGGTCGGTCGGCCGGGCCTCGGCTGAACGACCAGGCCACCAGCCCGTTGAACCCGGTGGGCAGGTCGTTCGGCGTCCGGAGCGCCCGACGCGCGGTGGTGCCGGGGATGGTCAGTTCCCGGATGCCGACCCCGCCGTCGCGCCGTTCACCGGCGACCGCCAGCACCGTGACCCGCACCCGGCTGGTGGACCCGGGCAACGTGTAGTACGAGTGTCCGCCCAGCGTGTCGGCCACCTCGTGCTCCACGGAGCCCCGGTCGGTGGTGATCCGGAACCGGGTCACTGGCCAACCGACCCCGAGGTCGTCGACGAACGCCAGCGACACCGTGTCCACCGCGCGCGGAGTGTCCAGGTCCACCTGGAGCCACTGACCGACCGGCCCGGCGAGCGGTGCCGAGTGCCAAGCGGTCGCGTACTCGCCGTCCAGGGCCGCGAACGGCAGGTGCGACGGGTCGGCTGCGGCGAGATTGTCCACGAAGCTGGTCGCCGTGCTGGCGCTGACCTCCCGTACCCCCTGGTAGGTGGCGACCGTCTGGTGCCGCTTACCGGGGAACGGCAGCAGGTCGAGGGCGACGCGGCCCTGTCGGCCCGACTCGGCGGCGGTCAGCGTCTGGCTGACGTTGTCCCGTACCCGGCCGATGTCGCGTTCGCGGCGGCGCAGCCCGTCGGTGACGATCCACCGCTCGTCCCCGACCTCGGTGCGGTCGCCGGCCAGCACCACCGGCCGGTCCCGCTCCACCAATCCCTGCTCGAGCAGCGGCAGCAGCGACTCCGGGCCACCGCTGACCGTCGGCACGTCGTCGGTGAGCACCGCCGAGGCGACCGGCACGGGGCGCTGCACCTCGTACACCTCGATGGCCGGCACCGGGCCGGCGTCGTCGTCCACCGGGCTACCCGGCGTGCCGCCGGTGGCGGTGGTGCTGCCGAAGGCCGCCACCCGCGCTACGCCCGGCGACCCGGCCAGCGCCCGGCGCAGCAGCGCGACCGGCGGGGCGTCCACCTGGCTCCGGTCGACGTCGTTGCGCAGCAGCACGTGCCGGAAGCCCGAACGGGCCAGGAAGTCAGCCAGCCCGGCCGAGCCCCGACCACCGGCGAGGACGGTCTCGACGGTGTCCATCACCCGGGTGTTGCCGGCCGAGCCGAGCGGGATCTGGTTGCGCACCGCCCAGGGCGCTCCCGCGAGCGCCTGGAGCGGCTCGTCGACCGTCCGCCCCCACTCGTACTGGCCGAAGCCGGACCCGGGCACCATCAGCGTCCGGGCCAGCGCGTCCCGGTCGGCCAGCCAGGTGGGCGCCGACCGCCAGGGCGGCGGCACGTCCGATTAGCCCCGCCCCGGCCGCCGTTGGCCCAGCCAGGCCGGAGCGGCCGCGCCCAGGACCAACAGCAGCACCGGTACGAGCACCACCGGCCGCAGCCGTATGTCGGGACGCCGCCGCGCGGCGGCGGTGTGCAGCCGGGTGACGACCGCGTCCACGCCGTGCGCGAAGCCGAGCATCAGCGGCAGCCGCAGCACCGGGTCCAGCTTGTGCACGTTCCGGAAGGGAGCCAGTGGACCGTCCAGCAGTTCCCGGACCGGCCCCGAGAGCGGGCTGTCCAGGCTGCCGACGTAGCCCATGGTGAGCAGGGTCAGCCCGGCCACGAAACCGAGGACCAGGAAGCGCCGCTCGGGCAGGAGGTTGCCGGCCAACCCGGCCAGGCCGATCAGCGCGACCAGCGCGGTCAGCGTCATCAGCACCGGGTGGTCGATCAGCAGCCAACCCGCCGGCCACCACGGATCACCCTGGACGATGTACGCCACCCACTGGTTGGTGCCCCGGACGGCCTGGAAGAGCGAGGCCACGGCGGTGGTCGTGGTGGACGACTCGATGTAGTCCAGGAACGGCAGGCTGTACTCGCCGAGCAGCAGCAGCGGCACGATCCACCACAGGCAGACCGCCACGACACCGAGACACCACCAGCCGACCAGGCGCAGGTGCGCCCGATCCCAGCGGCGGGTGAGCAGCCAGACTCCGGGCAGCAGCAGGGCCAGCAGGACCACCGCCGCGTTGATCCCACCCATGCAGAGCACGGCCAACGCGGAGAGCGCCGCGGCCCGACGTGGCGAGCCGATCCGGCGGACCTGCACGAGCGGCAGCAGCACCCACGGCAGCAGCGCCGCGGCGAGCGTCTCCGAGGAGAGCGCACCGATCTCGGTGAGCATCCGGGGGGCCAGCGCGTAGCCGAGCGCCGCCGCGTACCGGGTCGGTTCGGTGCCGATCCCGAACGCCCGGGCCAGCCGGAGCAGCCCGTAGAACGCGACCGTCAGCAGGAGCGCCGTCCAGGCCCGCTGCGTGATCCACACCGGTACGCCCAGCAGTTGCCCACCGGCGAAGAACGGGCCCATCGGGAAGAGGTAGCCGTACGCCTGGTTCTGCAGCTCGCCGGAGGTCGCCTCCGGGTTCCACAGGTGCAGGGCGCGGGTCAGGAAGTGGATCGGGTTCGCGGCCAGGTCGAGCTTGGTGTCGAAGGTGACCTGGCCGGGCCGCTGCCCGAAGGCGATCACGGTGAGCAGCAGCAGCGACAGCACGGTGCCGGGCGCCTCGCGTACCGCCCGGAGGATCCGGATCATCGGCGGCAGTCCGGGGGCAGACAGCTCAGGTCGGCGAGCGCGGAGAAGAAGATCTGCCGGATGCCACTGGGCTGTTCGGTGCGGAACACCTGCCCACCGGTCACCGTGGCGATCGCGGTCAGCTCGTCCGGGTCGACGTCCCGGCCCAACCCGATGAAGACGATCGGCAGCGGCCGGCGGGGGTCCTGCAACCGGGTGAGCTCGGCGAGGAACTTCGACCGGCCGATGCTCTCGTCGTCCTCGTTCCGCCCGTCGGTCATGACCAGCACCAGGTTGATCCGGCCGGGCGTCCAGTGCTGCCGGGCGTCCCGGTACGCGGCGAGCGTCGCGTCGTACAGCCCGGTGCCGCCGCCGGCCTTGACCCTGACGTTGGCCAGCCGGTCGGCCAGGCGGGCCCGCTGGACGCGCAGCGGTGCGACGGGCAGGACCTCCCGGTAGTCGCGGTCCCCGTCCACCTTTGTGGAGAACACCCAGATCCCCAGCTCACTGTTGTCCAGGAGCAGACCGGCACCTTCCCGGGCGGCCTTGACGGTCGCCGCGAGTCGGGTCTCACCGGTGCCAGGCACCCGCGCGTCCATCGAACCGGAGACGTCGATGACGGTGAGGATCCGGGCGCTGCGCTGCACACCGCTCCAGTTGTTGAGCACCTCGGTGACCGCCTCCTCCGCGGGCAACGGCACCGGCTGGCGCTCCTCCGCCCGCAGCCGGCCGTCGTTCGGAATGGCCGGCGGGAAGCCCGCCGCCGTCCGGAAACCGAACCCGAGCAGCGCGTCCCGGGACTCGACCGTGAGCAGGTTGGCCAGGAAGCTCACGGCGGCCTCCCGGACGTGGCCCCGGGCGACGGGCAGCACCACGTACGGCAGGTCCAGCGACGGAACCCCGACTTCCGGGTACGCCGCGACCAGCTTGTTCGACCCGGCCAGCGCGTTGTGCTCGAGCACCGCCTGCTCGCTGGCGGCCACGGCGGTCGCCCCACCGGGCAGCCGGCCGCCGGGTGCCAGCGTGCCCGCGCCCTCGCTGGCGGGGAACGTCTTACCCGCGAGCCGACGCAGCGCCGCCGCCAGCGCACCAGCGGGTTCCCGCTCACCGGCGGCCAGGGCGCGCACACCGAACAGCGCCGCGACCCCGGCCGGATCGGCCGCCGGATCCGGCACCCCCACCGGGGCCGGCCGAGCCTTCGGCCCGACCAGCGATGCCCAGGTCACCGGCTTCGCTGGCCACCCCGAGCGACGCGCGGCCGACTCGGTCACCGCGAGCACCACCGGCGTGCTCGCCACCGACGTGCCTTCGGCGGGCACCTCGAAGGCACCCCCGGCCCGGGCCCGGCGCAGCCAGAACGTGGATTCCGGCAGCCAGGCGTCGGCGACGTCCGCCGCGTTGGCCAACTCCCCGGCCACGGCGGCGGACTCCCGGGCCTGCACGTCGATCGACACGCACGGTTGCCGGCCGATACTCGCCCGCACGATCCGATCCAGGGCCGGCGCGATCACCGGCGCGGCGGCCACCCGCAGCCGGACCCGCTCGGCGCACTCCGGCACACCCCGGTCCGCTCGCACGTACGCCACGGCGGCCCAACCACCCAGCAGCAGCACCAGGGCCGCGCTGAGCAGCACCACCGGGGAGCGACGGAAGAGGGCGCGCACCGGCGCGAGTCCGTCGCGCAGCACCGCCGGTCACCTCCTCGTCGCGTACCGGCGCGTCCGAGCGCAGGTCGAAGTCCATTGCGCCCGCCGGGCGGCGCCACCCGGACGCCAGCCACCACACACGGTTGCGGTGCACACCCTGCCAAGGTTTTCCGCCGCCGGCAAACCCCCGATCGACGAGCGGTTATCCGATCTTCGCTGCCGATGCGACCCATTGCGCCCGCGGGTGGGGCCGCCCTAGGGTGGCGCGATCGTGCTCACTTACTCACCGGTAGGAGCAGCGTGGACAAGTCCGCCACCCCCGCACGCCACGTCGTGTTCCTCAACTGGCGCGACACCACCAACCCGGAGGGCGGCGGTTCCGAGGTCTACCTCGAGCGGATCGCCGCCGAACTGGTCGCCGTCGGCCACCGGGTCACCCTGCTCTGCGCCGCGCACCGCAACGCCAGCCCGGCGGAGACCAACGCCGACGGCGTACGCATTCTGCGCCGAGGTTCCCGGCACACCGTCTACGCCCGGGCGGCGTTGACCTGTCTCGCCGGCCGCTTCGGTCTGGGCCCGCTCAGCCGGCGTCACCTGGGGCGACCCGACCTGGTGGTCGACGTCTGCAACGGTGTGCCGTTCTTCGCGCCGCTGTACGCCGGCCGACCGGTGATCGCGCTGGTGCACCACGTGCACCGGGAGCAGTGGCCGGTCGTCTTCGGCCCGTGGATGGCCCGGCTGGGTTGGTGGATCGAGTCCTGGCTGGCCGTCCGGCTCTACCGCCGCTGCCGGTACGTCACCGTCTCCGAGGCCAGTCGCGCCGAGTTGGCCGAGCTGGGGGTGGCCGCCGAGCGGATCGACGTGGTCCCGAACGGCACACCCCCGGTGACCGGCCCGTCGTTGCCGCGCACCCCACACCCGTCGCTGCTGGTGCTGGGTCGCCTGGTCCCGCACAAGCGGGTGGAGATCGCGCTGCGCACCGTCGCCGAGCTGGTCGGCGAGCTGCCCGACCTGGAGCTGGTGGTCGCCGGCCAGGGCTGGTGGGAGCAACCGCTGCGGGAGCTGTGCGACTCGCTCGGCATCGCCGACCGCGTCCGGTTCACCGGCTTCATCAGTGAGGAGGAGAAGCACGTCGTGCTCTCCTCGGCCTGGGTGGCGCTCACCCCGTCGCTCAAGGAGGGCTGGGGGCTCATCATCGTCGAGGCCGCCGCGCGCAGCACCCCGACGGTGGCCTTCCGCTACGCCGGCGGAGTCGCCGAGGCGATGGTCGACACCGAGACCGGCCTGCTCGTGGACGATGAGGCCGAGTTCACGGCCCAGGTCCGTGAACTGCTCGCCGACGACGTACGGCGCAAGACGATGGGTGAGGCGGCCCTGCTGCACGCGGCCCGCTTCACCTGGACCGCGACCGGAGCCCGCTTCGCGCAGTTGGTGGCCCAGACGACCAGCCGGGCCCGCTGACCCCCAGCACGACGAAAGGGCGCCCGCCGATCGCGGGCGCCCTTTCGTTTCGGGCTTAGCGCGTGCCGTACAGCGGAGGCTCGGCGCCCTGCTCACCACTGACGTTGGTGGTGGCAGCCTCCTTGGCGGACGGGCTGAGCACATTCGCCAGACCGACGCTACCAAGCAGGCCGAGCACGACCCCGAGTACACCGACGGCGACGAACGCGGGCAGGTTCCTCATCCACCTTCTCCTTCCGCGGGACTCGCGTGCCGGGACGCTACCACGCGGTAGCACGCCCCCGCAGCGGCCGAAAATCCGATGCCCAACACCACCGCTCCGGCCAACAGGTGGGCCAACCCGACCGGACCGGGTCGCCGCGGCGCCGGCGGTGCGGACCAGCTCGGATTCTGGTACAGGGTCAGCTCGGGTCCATCGTGGACAACCCGCAGTCCGGCCAGCGTCGCCGGTGGCAGTGGCGGCCCGGCCGCCCTCTGCACCAGCACCCAACGCGAGCCGGCCACCGACACCGGCGCACCGGCGGCGAGGAGGTCCCGGACCCGCGCGGCACGCGGGTCCTCACCGGCCACCGCCAGCCCACCCACCCGCAGGGTGTCGTCGATCAGCACGGGCACGCCGAGGTACCGGGGCGCCGGGTCGATCACCACCTGGCCGCCGTTCCACGCGTACCGCTGGTACTCCTGGAACGGCAGGGAGATCACCTCACCGGGCCGCTGCTCGACCAACCGGGACACCGCGGTCCAGTCCGCGGGCCAGCCCACCGGCCGCAGCCGGCCCGCCCCGCCGAAGGCCAGGTCGGGTAGGAGCATCACCGGCAGCAGCGCGGCACCGACCAGCAGCACCCGGCCGGTGACCGGGTCGAAGCGGGCCGTCAGCCGGTCGGCGAGGCGTTCCGCGCCGAGCGCGCCGCCCACCGCCAGGACCAGCGCATACGGCAGGAGCAGCTTCTGGCCGTCCCGGACCAGGCCCGCGCCGGGCACGGTCGCGACCAACCAGCCGAGCAGATCCGCGCCGCCGGGCAGCGCGCCGAGCGCCGCCACGAGCCACGAAGCGACGGCGAGCGGGCCGAGCCGGCCGGCCACCGCCGCGGGCCAGCGCCGGCGCAGCAGCGGTACGCCGTACGCGGCCACGGCCACCACCAGCACGGTCACCAGCGGCACCAGCGGTACGCCCCGAGAAGCCGGCGTGGTCTGCCCGTTCCAGATGCCCCCGGTGCCGGCGAGCGCCACCAGCGGACCAGCCCAGTTCTCCCCTCGAGCCGCGAAGGCCAGCACACCGCTC
Organism: Micromonospora sp. CPCC 205539; assembly: GCF_036906815.1. Taxonomy (NCBI): domain Bacteria; kingdom Bacillati; phylum Actinomycetota; class Actinomycetes; order Micromonosporales; family Micromonosporaceae; genus Micromonospora; species Micromonospora sp. CPCC 205539. Next base: position 20,925 of record NZ_JBAKHW010000064.1, read on the forward strand.
GGGTCCGACCTCCCGCTGCCCCTGCTGGCGAACCCGGCCACCAGCCACGGCGTGTTGAGCAGCACCGTCGCGCCGAGCGCGGTCGAAACCGACCTGGCCGCCCCCGCATACCGTCCGGGCAGCAGCACCGCGATCGCCACCAGCGCGAGCACACCGCCGGTCGGCGTGATCGCGGATGCCGCCGCGGCGAGCAGCAGCCTCGGCAGCGCACCGGGCACTCCCGTCCGTACCCCGATCACCGCCCGGACCAGCCAGGGCAGCGCCGCGTACGCGACCAGCAGTCCCCATTGGCCGACGAGCAGTCGCTCGGCCAGGTAGGGCGTCCAGGCGTACCCGAGGGCGGCCACCACCCGGACCGCGAGCCGGTCGGTCGGCACCAGTCGGGCCGCGCCGAGCGCCGCCAGGTAGAGGATCGCCACCAGCACCAGCCGTTGCAGCAACCAGCCCGGCACCACCTGGTTGGCCAGCGCCACCACGGCGTCCTGCGGGACGGCCCGGGGCAGCGCCGAGGCTGGAGCGATCACCTCCCAGCCCAACGCCTGCCGGGGCACGAAGACCATGTCGTAGCGGAGCACGTACCCGGGGAGCAGCAGTGGCGCGAGGACCACCGCCGCCACGGCGGCGGCCACGCCGTGCGGAACGAGCCGTTCGCGCATCCCCTCGACCCCACCCCGTCCGGTGCGACCACCCGTCGCGCTGGTGGCGGCCACTGTACGCGGAGACCCCCGTCGACCGATGAACCATCCGTTGACCTGATGGGGCCGCCCAACGCCGGTGTGGCAGTCTTCCCGCCATGGCATCGACCGGACCCGAGGTGGACGCGGCACGCAGCGAGACCGGCGGGGCCGGCGGACTGGTCCGCGCGGATCCGACCCGGTCCATCGCCCTCGCGATGATCGTGATCAGCGTGCTCTGGCGGGCACAGATCGCCGCCCGCGGCTACCTGGCAGCCGACGACTACGTCCTGATCACGCAGTCCACCGAGTCGGCCCTCACCCCGGGTTTCCTCCTCACCCTCTACAACAACCACTTCATGCCCGGCGGACGGCTGCTCACCTGGCTGGTCACCGACGCCTTCGGCCTCACCTACTGGCCGTACGTGCTGCTGATGGCGGTCGGTCAGGCGGTGCTCGCCATCGCGTTCTACCGGCTGCTGCGGGTTCTGCTGCGACCGAGTCGCCTGCTGCTCGTCCCACTCGGGATGTTCCTGTTCAGCCCGCTCACGCTGGAGGCGACCTCGTGGTGGGCGGTCGGGGCGAACATGCTGCCGATGCAGCTGAGCATGGTGCTCGCCGTCGGTGCCCAGCTCAAGTACATCCGCACCCGCCGCCTCCGCCACCTGCTGTCACTGGCCCTCGCCGTACTGCTCGGTCTGCTGTTCTTCGAGAAGGCGCTGCTGGTCGTACCGCTGGTCTTTCTCTTCACCGTCTGTTTCTTCACCGACGGCGGCCCGGTCCGCGCGGTGCTGACGGCGGTGCGGCGCTGGTGGCCGTCCTGGCTCGTGCTGACCGCGCTGGTCGGCGCATTCGCCGCCGCCTACCTGCTGCGCGCCGAGTCGTCCCTGCGCCGGCCGGAGTCGTTCGGTGAGGTGCTGTCCTTCCTCACCCAACTGCTCGGCTCCACGCTCGTGCCCGGTCTGGTCGGCGGTCCCTGGGGCTGGCTGGGCGCGGGGGACGGGGCACCGGTGGTCGCGCCGCCCGAGCTTGGCCGCTGGATCGCGTGGGCGGTCGTCGCCGCGCTGGTCGTGCTGACTGTCAAGCGGGACCGCCAGGCCACCCGGGCCTGGGTGCTGTTCGGCGGCTACCTGGTCCTCGTCGCGACGATGCTGGCGTCCACCCGGCTCGGCTCCGTCTACAGCGGGGTCGCTGGCGGGGTGCCCCGCTACGTCAGTGACGCCGTCGTGGTCGCCGCCATCTGCGTCGGCGTCGCTCTCGTCGGGATCGCCCGGCCCACACCGGCCCGTGTCGAGCCGACCGACGGCGAGATCGCGGCGCCGCAGGCCGATCCGGGGCCCACCGAGGAGGTGGCCGTGGCACCGACACCGCGTACCGAGCCGGCACCGCGCCCCGTGGTCTCGGCGTACTCCTCCCAGGCCGGCGTGATCCACGCCGAAGCTCCGCACGACCCCGTACCGGCGGACGACGCACCGGCGCACCCAGATCCCACCCCCGACCCGGCGTCGGCCGCCGCACCCCAGCCGGCGACCGATGCCGCGCCCGCAACCCCGGCGCCGACCCCGGCCTCTGGACGGGAGCAGCGCCCACCGACGGACTGGTTGCGACCGGTGCCCGAGCGCTACCGGGAGGTGGTGGCCGCGGGTCTGGCGCTGCTGCTGGTGGTGGCCATGTTCGGCACCGTCTGGACCACGTCCCGCTACAGCGACGAGTGGTCGCAGAAGTTCGGCCGGTCCTACCTCGACACCGCCCGGATCGAGCTGGCCAGCGCCCCGCCCGGGACGGTCTTCTTCGACACGCCGGTCCCGGGCGGAGTGGTCCCGGCACTCTCCTGGCCGTACAACCTCCAGTCCCGGTTCTTCGCGGCCGCCGGCTCCCGCCCCGAGTTCGTGCACGAGACGGAGAACGCCTCGGTGCTGGACGGCCTCGGCCGGGTCCAGGTGGCCACCATCCAGGGCAGCAGCATCGTGCCCGGCCCGCAGGAGGGCTGCGGCTACCTGGTGGCGGCCGGCCAGACCGTCCGAATGCCGCTGGACAAGCCACGGGACGAATGGTTCTGGATCGTCCGCATCGGTTACCTGAGCTCCGCCGACGGCACGGCGGTGCTGCGGCTCGGGCAGGGCAGCCAGACGTTCCCGGTCAAGAAGGGCCTGAACCAGCGGTTCTTCGAGATCAGCGGCGGCGGTGACGCGGTGGAGTTGACAGTGACCGGCCTGGACCTGACGCTCTGCACGAATGAGATCGCCATCGGCAACCTGACCCCGAAGCCCGAGTGAACACCGAGGAGCCCCGGACGGTGGCAGAGGCGATCCAGTCCGGTACGGCGCAACGTCCCGCCCCGGCGCCCAGTCCGGTACGGCTCGGTGCGGCGGGTGCCGCCGTCACCGCCGCCACCATGCTGACCAACGGGCTCGCCTACCTGGTCCCGATGCTCGGTGCACGACAGTTGCCCGCCGCCGATCTGGGCGCGCTGGCCACGGTGCTCGCGCTCGGCGCCATCGCGGCGGTGCCCGGGCTCGGCCTGCAGATCGCCGTGGCGGCCCATCGCGCCCGGTGGGGGCCCAGCGGCGCGTCACAACTGGCGGTGCGCACCGCCGCGTTCAGCGCCGGGGTGACCCTCGCCGCGGCACCGGTGCTCACCATCGTGCTCCGGCTCCCGATCGCGCTGACCCTGCTGCTCGTCCCGATCACCTTCGCCACCGTGCTGGCCGGCCGCTGGCTCGGCGACCTCCAGGGCGACCAGCGGTTCCTGCGGCTCGCGGCCGCGATGAGCGTGCTCGCCGCCGGGCGGTACGGCGGGCCCATCATCGGGCTCGCCCTGGGGTGGGGGGCGGGCGGCGCCCTCCTGCTCGGCGCGCTCGCCGGCCTCCTCGTCCTGCCGCTGCTGGCCCGGCTCGCCGCACCCAGCCCCGCCGGCGGCGACGTCACCGGCGGCCCGGTCCTCAGCGTCGCCGACCCGGTGCCGGCCGCCGCGCTGTCCCCGAGGGACACCGGGGACCGCCTGCTGACCGGCCGGCAGGTGCGGACGGCGTGCGCCGCCACCCTGGCGATGCTCGTCATCTCGTACGTCGACCTGCTCCTCGCCCGCCAACTGCTGCCGGCCACCGGCTCCGGGGGCTACGCCGTGGGTTCGGTCCTCACCAAGGGGGCCCTCTGGGCACCGCAGGTGGTCACCCTGCTGGTGCTGCCGAAGCTGGCCCGCGGCGACCGCCGGGCCCGCGCGCTCGCGTTGGGGTTGATCCTGGCCAGCGGGGCGGTGCTGGTGGGTGCCGCCGCGGTCGCCGGTGAGCTGGCCTTCCGGCTGGTCGGCGGAGCCGACTACCTGCACCTGGCCGGCGAGGCCCCGCTCTTCGCCGCCACCGGCGCGCTCTACGCGGTGGTGTTCATGCTGGTCAACGACCGAGTCGCGACCGGTGCGCGGTGGCCGGCCGCGCCGCTCTGGGTGGCCACCGCCGGCCTGGTCGGTACGGCTCTGCTGGTGGCACCGCGCACGGTCGAAGGCGTGCTCACCTGCGCGCTGGTCACCGCCGCGCTGACCGCCGCCGTCATGGGCTGGCTCGCCCTACGCCCGAGCCGCCGCTGATCGAGCGGTCAGTCCCCGGCGGCCAGCCAGGCGCCCAGCAGCTGGTGGTCGATCGAGTCGACCCTTCCGAGCGGACGACCCGCGGCGACCCGTTGCCGTAGCTCCGCCCGGGTGAACCAGCGCGCCTCCAGCAACTCCACGCCGTCCACCCGTACCTCGTCCGACCCAGCAGTAGCTCGGAAGCCCACCATCAGCCCGGCCGGGAACGGCCACGCCTGCGACCCCTGGTACGCCAGGTCGGTCACGACGATCCCGGCCTCCTCGGCCATCTCCCGCCGGACCGCGTCCTCCAGGCTCTCGCCCACCTCGACGAAGCCGGCCAACGTCGAGTACGCCCCTTCCGGCGCGCCCGCGTGCCGAGCCATCAGACAACGCTCCGGCAGACCCGGCGCGTCGGGTGCCACCACCAGCACGATGATCGCCGGCTCGATCCGGGGGAACAGCAGCCGACCGCACTCCGGGCCCAAACAGACCCGCACGTGCCCGCCGTCGCGGGAGTCGGTGGTCGCCCCGCAGCTACCGCACCACCGCTGCTGCCGGTGCCAGTGCAGCAACCCCCGGGCGTACGCCTGTGTGGCCGCCTCCGCCGGGTCGAGCTGGCCGACCAGCGCCCGGACGTCGACCACCGAGTCGGCACCGGTGAGGTCGAGCGCCTCCTGCTGGCTAAGGCCGGACAGGTCGACGCTGAAGATCGCCGCGCCGTCCGCGAGACCGAGGAAGACCAACTGCTCGGCGGCGGCCAGCACCGGCCCGACCGCGTCAGCACCCAGCCGCACCGGGCCGGGCGCGGCGCCGTTCGACGCTACTGGGCCGGGCGCGGCGCCGTTTGGCGCTGCTGGGCCGGGCGTGCCGTCGTTCGGCGCAGCTGGGCCGCCGTTCGGCCGTGCCCGGCGGGGCGCGTCCGTTACCAGGCAATGGTCCCGCCACAGCGGCAGCACCACGGTGGTCGCCTCGCTGAGCAGCGCGGTCAGACGCCCAGGATCGGCGCGCAGCTCGCCCGCCCGGTCCAGCCAACCGCCGCCGTACGCCAACACCCGCTCCGCAGTGCTCACCCGGCCACCGTGCCACGTCGGCGGGTCCGTGCCGGCACCGCCCCCGATCCGCGCGACACGCCGGGCGACACGCGGTACCGGCGTGGGCGGGCGCAGCCCACCGCGACGCCTCGGCATTGGTTACCGTAGGTGTCCTCCGGGATGGCAAACCTCCCGTGGCACTTGGCGATCGAGGTTTTAGTGACGCTGTACGGCGAAAAGACTCCAGCCGCCGACGACCGGCCCACCGTGCAGGTCACCGCGGTTACCTGGCCCGACGACGGACCGGAGCCGAGCATCGCACCGATGGGCGAGCCGGAGACCGGCCGACGCCGACCACGGCGGATGCGGACACTACTCGCCGCAGGCATCACCGGTGGCGTGCTCGCCGCCATGGCGGGAGCCGGCGCCTGGGCGTACGCCGGGGATGTTCCCCGGGGCACCAGCGTGCTCGGCACCGAACTGGGCGGCCGGAGCCGCACCGATGCCAGCCGGGAGTTGCAGGCCGAGCTGGACCGGCGCGCGGCGACCCTTGCCGCGCCCCTGCGCGTCACCGTCGGAGAGCGCACCGCCGAGATCAACCCGGCCGACGTGGGGCTGCGCGTCGACGTCAACGCCACCGTCGCGGCGGCCACCGAGGCCGATGCGCACCCGGTGAGCCGGTTGGTCGGGTCCCGCACGGTCGACCCGGTGGTCACCGTGGACGTGGACCGGCTGGACGCCGCGCTCCGTAAGGTGCTCGGCGACCAGGTGCAAGGCATGACGATGCCGGCGATCACCTACCAGGGCACCACGCCGAAGGTGGTCCAGCCCAAGCCGGGGCTGACGTTGGACCCGCAGCGCTCCGCCGACGTGGTCCGCTCCGGCTGGCTGGCCGGCACCCCGGTCACCGTCGAGTTGACGGAGAGCCACCCGGCGACCACCAGCGAGGAGTTGGACCGGTTGGTCGCCGAGCTGGCGAAGCCGGCCGTCGCCGCGCCGGTCACCCTGCGCACCGACAAGGGCTCGGTGCGGGTCCCGCCCGCTGCCATCGCGAAGAGCCTGCGGTTCACCGCGGACAAGACCGGTCGGCTGACCCCGACGGTGGACGTCAAGCGGCTGCGCGCGGCGCTCGGCGACGACCTGGCCGCCATCGAGGTGCCGCCGAAGGACGCCACGCTGGCCATCGTGGGTGGCCGGCCCAAGGTCACCGACGGGCGGCCCGGGCAGCAGCTCGACGCGGCGACCCTGAGCCGTGACCTGCTGGCCGTGCTGCCGAAGCCGGACGGTCGCGAGGTGACCGGCGAGTTGAAGGTGACGCCACCGGAGCTGACCGCGGAGAAGCTCGCCGGCCTGGGCATCAAGGAGCGCGTCTCCACGTTCACCACCCGGTTCACCGGGGGAATGGCCTCGTCGCGCAGCCAGAACATCGCGACCATCGCCAAGGAGGTCGACGGCACCGTCGTCCTGCCGGGAAAGACGTTCTCGTTGAACGGCCACACCGGCGAACGCGGCTACGCCCAGGGCTACCGAGACGCGCCGGTGATCCTGGACGGCAAGCTGGTGCCGGGCGTCGGCGGCGGCACCTCGCAGTTCACCACCACGCTGTTCAACGCCACCTATTACGCGGGCATGGAGGACGTCGAGCACAAGCCGCACTCGTACTGGTTCGACCGGTACCCGGCGGTCATCGAGTCCACCATCTTCTGGCCGAGCCTGGACTTCAAGTTCCGCAACAACACGCAGTACGGCCTGCTCATCGACACCTCGTACACGTCGAGCACCGTGACCGTGTCGATCTGGAGCACGAAGATCTACGACAGTGTGAAGACGGAGTACGGGCCGCGCCGCAACATCACCACCCCGCAGCTGATCCACCTCAAGCCGGGGCCCACCTGCATTCCGAGCAACGGCATCAACGGCTTCATCCAGGACGCCTTCCGGGTCATCAAGAAGGACGGCAAGGTAGTCAAGCGGGAGAAGTTCAGCTGGCGCTACGACGCCGAACCGCGCTACGTGTGCGGCCCGAAGCCGTCCTGAGTCTCCCTCAGCTCCACGACCGTAACCTGGCTCGGTGTCGTCGGCTGAGGTCGCACGTTTGGAGTGTCACCAAGGCGTGGTGCTGGGCGTGGCCCAGGACTTCGCCCGGCGCCGTGTGGTCGTACAGCCTCTGAGAGTGTGCTTTGGCCGACGGGCGCAGCTGGTCGAGGCCGGGAGGCTCCTTCTGAGGACCGACCTGGAGGAGGCCGTCGTCGAGCTGGCCGACCTGCTACAGGAGGCGGAGCTCGATGAGGGCGACGACACCTGGCCGGGCTGCGCGACCGGGCACACCCCCTCCCACCGCGGCCGTCGTCGACGTGTCGCCTCCTGGCAATGCCCGCGGCTTTGGGGAAACTGCTGCTGTGTCGAGGCACATCCCGGAATCCTGCGGGGCAGCATTTCCTTGGATTGAGGGAAACGCAAGTAGGGCCACCCTCACGGGTGGCCCTACTTGGAATGATTGTCCGGCGGTGTCCTACTCTCCCACACCCTCACGAGTGCAGTACCATCGGCGCTGGAGGGCTTAGCTTCCGGGTTCGGAATGTGACC
>NZ_JBAKHW010000065.1:0-27993 GCF_036906815.1 Micromonospora sp. CPCC 205539
CCACCCCCACGCCCGCCCCACCCCCCGCGCCCGCCCCCGCCCCCGTCGATCTAGGGCAAGTCGTTGCGAGTGGATCTCGCGTGGCGGCGATTCTCCCTAGATCGACGCGGGAGTGGCCCCGGAGAGCCGGCGCAGCCGGGTGACCGCTTCGGCGAGCACCTCCGGGCGCTTGCAGAAGGCGAAGCGGACCAGTCGGCGGCCCGCGTCGGCGTCGTCGTAGAAGACCTGCGTCGGCACCGCCACCACGCCGCAGCGCTCCGGCAGCGAGCGGCAGAACTCCACGCCGTCCCGGCCGCCGAGCGCGCCGACGTCGGCGGTGACGAAGTAGGTGCCCTCGGGCACCAGCACGTCGAACCCGGCGTCGGTGAGGCCACCGACGAGCTGGTCACGTTGCTGCTGGAGCCCGTCCCGGAAGCCGGTGTAGTAGTCGTCGGGCAGGGCCAGCGCCACCGCGACCGCGGGTTGCAGTGGGGCGGCGTTGACGAAGGTGAGGAACTGCTTCACCCGCAGCACCGCCGAGACCAGCGCGGCCGGGCCGCTCGCCCAGCCGACCTTCCACCCCGTGCAGGAGAACGTCTTGCCGGCCGAGGAGATGCGCAGCGTCCGTTCGCGCATCCCGGGCAGGGCGGCCAGCGACACGTGTGGGCTCGTCGCGTCCGTGAAGACCAGGTGCTCGTACACCTCGTCGGTGACCGCGTACGCGCCGTACTCCTGGCACAGCTCGGCGACCAGCGTCAGCTCGGCCGGCGTGAAGACCTTGCCGGTCGGGTTGTGCGGTGAGTTGAGCAGCACCAGCCGGGTCCGCGGCCCGAACGCCGCGCGCAGCGCGGCCGGGTCGAAGGCGTACCGGCCGTCGGCCGTGGGACGCAGGGTGACCGGCCGCCGCACCGCGCCGGCCAGTGCGATCGAGGCAGCGTACGAGTCGTAGTACGGCTCGAAGCAGACCACCTCGTCGCCCGGTTCGCAGAGAGCGAGGATGCTGGCCGCGACCGCCTCGGTCGCACCCGCGGTGATGACGATCTCGCCGTCCGGGTCGTACGCCAGGTCGTGGAACCGGCGCTGGTGGGCCGCCACCGCCGCGCGTAGGGCGGGGATCCCCGGACCGGGCGGGTACTGGTTCTGCCCGGCGCGCAGCGCCTCGGCGGCGGCGGCCAGCATCTCCGGTGGGCCGTCGGTGTCCGGGAAGCCCTGGCCGAGGTTGACCGCGCCGGTCCGGACCGCGAGGGCGGACATCTCGGCGAAGATCGTCGTGCCGAAGGGCCGCATCCTGGCAACCAGCGGATCGGCATCGGTGCTCGTCGTCACCCACGCCAGCCTACGGGCATGCCCGGCCGAACCCCAGCCTCACTCGGGCCCGCGTGATCGACTCCAGATCACTGACCTCGGGGTGACGTGGACGGCCGGATGCCGCGATATCGCGGACCTCGTGTCGATCAGCTCATGAAGGGTATGGCGCGTTCGGGCCTGGACGATCGTCCCGATGACGCCGCCCACAGGCCCGATCGCTCAAATTCAGTGATTGTTTACCCGACTTTCGAGCACCACTGATGAGTGAAACTGGGTTAAGCTGCGGGCCATGTGTGGAATCGTGGGATACGCGGGCGCGCGCCCGGCACTCGGCATCGTGCTCGACGGGCTCCGGCGGCTCGAATACCGCGGCTACGACTCGGCGGGCGTCGCGATCGTCTGCGACGACCAACTGCTGATCGAGAAGAAGGCCGGCAAGCTGGCCAACCTGGAGAAGGTGCTCTCCGAGCGGGCCGCGAGCAGCCCCGAGGACTGCGCGGCCAGCCCGCTCGGCATCGGCGACGGCACCACCGGCATCGGGCACACCCGCTGGGCCACCCACGGCGGCCCGACCGACCGCAACGCCCACCCACACGTCGCCCCCGACGGCCGGGTCGCGGTGATCCACAACGGCATCATCGAGAACTTCGCCAAGCTCCGCGCCGAGCTGGAGGCCGACGGCGTCCAGTTCACCAGCGACACCGACACCGAGTGCGCCGCGCACCTGCTCGCCGCCGCGCTGACCGAGCTGCGCGCCGCCGGTCAGCCGGACGGCCCGCAACTGCTCGCCGCCGGCATGCGGGTGGTCTGCCAGCGGCTGGAGGGCGCGTTCACCCTGCTCGCGGTCGACGCCGCGGTGCCCGGCGCGGTCGTCGGCGCCCGGCGCAACTCGCCGCTGGTGGTCGGCCGGGGCGACGGGGAAAACTACCTGGCCAGCGACGTGGCCGCGTTCATCGAGCACACCCGGGAAGCGGTCGAGCTGGGCCAGGACCAGATCGTCCTGATCACCGGTGACAGCATCGAGATCACCGACTTCGACGGCCAGCCCGCCGCCGGCAAGGACTTCCACATCGACTGGGACTCCTCCGCCGCGGAGAAGGGCGGCTACGACTGGTTCATGCTCAAGGAGATCGAGGAGCAGCCGCAGGCCATCGCCGACACGCTGCTCGGCCGGCTCACCGAGACCGGTGAGATCGCGCTCGACGAGGTCCGCCTCAGCGACCAGGATCTGCGCGACGTCGACAAGATCTTCATCGTGGCCTGCGGCACCGCGTACCACGCCGGCATGGTCGCCAAGTACGCCATCGAGCACTGGACCCGGATCCCGTGCGAGGTGGAGCTGGCCAGCGAGTTCCGCTACCGCGACCCGGTGCTCGACCGGTCCACGCTGATCGTGGTGATCTCGCAGTCCGGCGAGACGATGGACACCCTGATGGCGTTGCGCCACGCCAAGGAGCAGAAGGCCCGGGTGCTGGCGATCTGCAACACCAACGGCTCGACGATCCCCCGCGAGTCCGACGCGGTGCTCTACACCCACGGCGGGCCGGAGATCGCCGTCGCCTCCACCAAGGCGTTCCTCACCCAGGTCGTCGCCTGCTATCTGATCGGCCTGCACCTGGCCCAGGTGCGGGGGATCAAGTTCGCCGACGAGGTGGGCGCGGTCGTCGCGCAGTTGCAGGAGATCCCCGGCAAGCTGCGTGAGCTGCTCGACCGCATCGAGCCCGTGCGTGAGCTGGCCCGGGAGCTGAAGTCCGAGCCCACCGTGCTGTTCATCGGCCGGCACGTCGGCTACCCCGTGGCACTCGAGGGCGCACTCAAGCTCAAGGAGTTGGCGTACATGCACGCCGAGGGCTTCGCCGCCGGCGAGCTGAAGCACGGCCCGATCGCTCTCATCGACCAGGGCACCCCGGTGATCTGCGTGGTGCCCTCGCCGGTCGGTCGGGGGATGCTGCACGACAAGGTCGTCTCCAACATCCAGGAGGTACGGGCGCGCGGCGCACGCACCATCGTGATCGCCGAGGAGGGCGACGAGGCCGTCGTCCGGTACGCCGACCACCTCATCTACGTGCCGCGTACGCCGACCCTGCTGGCCCCGCTGGTCACCACGGTGCCGCTCCAGGTGCTCGCCGCCGAGATCGCCGCCGCCCGTGGGCACGACGTGGACCAGCCCCGCAACCTGGCCAAGTCGGTCACCGTCGAGTAACCGCCGCTGGCATCCCAGGGCCCCGGTCGCCACATCTCTGGTGGCCGGGGCTCCCTGGCGAGCGGGTCGGACCCGAGCCACCGTCAGCGGCCCAGCACGATGCGGGCCATCCCGTCCAACGCCGGGTTGCCCGGGTCCCAGTAGCCGGCGTGCCCGCCCCGGCCACTGGGAAAGACCCGCCCCCCGAACGCGTGATCGGCCGGGTCGGTGCCGAACCACAACTCGTGCCCCGCCCGGCCCAGCACGGCGGCGAGCGGCGAGACACCGAGCAGGGCGCGCCCGGCCAGCTCGTCGACGGGTTGGGCCAACCGGATCACGTCGTCGACGGCGCGACTGGCCCAGACCTGCCCGGGTGGCAGGCCCAACTCGGCGGCGTGCGGCGCGCCGACCCCGGGCGAGCCGACGAAGACCAGCGCGTCGGCGGCCAGCCCGTGCTCGCGGGCGGCCACGCCCACCACCAGCGACCCGTAGCTGTGCCCGAGCACGGTCTGCCGGGCCGGCGGCCCTTCGTGGCTGGCCCGTAGCCCCTCCTGGAACCGGTGCAACGCCGGACCGGCGTCGTGTGCCTGGCGGGCCGAGGCCGCCTCGGGCAGAAAATCGGGCGCGTCGTAATCCAGCCAGAGCACCGCCGCGCTGCGTTCACCCGGAGCGAGTGCGGCGCACCGACCCAGCACCCGCGCCGCCCGGTCCAGCTCGCCGGGCGCGTCGTCGAGCCCGGCCGTCATCCCCGGCACGTAGGTCAGCACCCGGTCGGCGTGGTCCGGGTCGCCGAGCGCCACCACGACCCGGCCCTCGCCGGTCGGATCGAGCCCGAGCAGGTACGCCCGCGGGTCACCGGCCGCCAGTCGCCCGCTGAGCGCGTCCAGGCCGGCCAACCGTGCTGCGAGCCCGTGCAGCCGAACGGACGCGGCCGGCCCCGGTGGCACCCGGCCCAGCAACCGCCGCCGCTCGGCCAGCAACTCCTCGCGCCAGGCATCGAGCCGTAGCCGGTTGGCCTGGTCACGGGCGGCCACCGGCACCCCGTCCAGTCGGCCGACGAGGGCCGGCTCGTGCCCGACCAGCCACCGGCGCTGCGCCGGCGTCAACCCCGACCACCAGGCCCGAACCACTGCCGGCGGGGCGTCGGACGCCGGCCGGCCGGGCGGCGGCGGGGAGGCCCAGCCGGAGGCGGCGGCCCGGGACAGCTCGTCCAGCCGGTCGGCGGCCGCCCGGTCCGCCGTACCGGCACGGTCCAGCGCGTCCCGCAGTGCCGCCGCCACCCCCGCCGCCGCCACGCCGGCCCGCTCGCTCGGCCGGACCCGGGACGGGTCGGCGCGCACCCCGCCCGCCCGATCCACCAACAGGCCGGCCGCGTCGGCCAGGGCTACCGCCTCGGCGAGCCGCGCCTTGGCCACCGTCAGACGACCGGCCAGCTCGGCCAGCACTTGATCAACTTCGATCAGTGCGGGCGTGACCGAGGTCAGCTCGCCTCGCAGCCCGGCGAGCCGGACGTCCGCTGCCGTGGCGGCCGCACCCGACCAGCCGCCCCGCAGCCGCCCGGCTGCCCCGGCCAGCTCGCCGACCCGCCCCTCGACGGGGACGGTCAACCCGGCCCAGGCCGTGCCGGCGGCCCGCCATCCGCCTGGATCCGCCGCCCAGAGCTGCCGATAGCCGATGGTGGTCATCGGGGCAGCGCGCCGAAACGGCCAGCGGCCCGGTCGTCGACCGTCTCGTACGCCTCGGTCGCCGTTCGCACTCCGCCGGCGGTCGCCGCCACCTGGGCGCCCAGCTGGCACAGCCAGGCGTGCCCGGCCGCCTCCAGACCGGCCAGGGCCGCGCCGGCCCGCCAGCCCGGCGCCGCCACCAGCAGCCCGGGCGCCCCGGCCAGGCCCAGCGCCAGTCGGTGCGCGGCGTCGTCGAGTGCCCCGGCCACGGCACGCAGCTCCTGCGGACGGACGGCGAACGGCTCCTCGGTCATGACCACACCCCCATGGGCAATCGGCATCGACGCGCCGACGTTAGGCGTGGCCCGTACGCCCCGGGTGGCCCTGTGGACGACCGGCGGTGGCCGTACCCCCGGGCTGTCCACAGGCATTGCCCACCGCGAACCCGACGGCTAATCTGCCGCCTCCGCCGCCGGTAGGGTGATCTGGTGATCGTCGCGGTCGGCATCGACGTCGCCCGCGAGCGGATGGGGGCACGGTGGCATGAGACCGGTGTGGCGGGTGAGTGACGTACGGGCGGCCGAGGCGGGCCTGATGGGCACGCTGCCGGACGGCACGCTGATGCAGCGGGCCGCCGCAGGCCTGGCCCGGCGGGCGGCGCTGCTGCTCGCCGAGCGGGGCGGGGTGTACGGCGGGCAGGTGCTGCTGCTGGTCGGCTCCGGCGACAACGGCGGCGACGCGCTGTACGCCGGGGAGCGGCTGGCCCGCCGGGGCGTGGCCGTGTCCGCCCTGCTGCTCACCCCCGGGAGGGCCCACGCCGCCGGGCTGGCCGCGCTGCGGGCCGCGGGTGGCCGGCTGGTGGACCGCCCGAGCGGCCCCGTCGACCTGGTCCTCGACGGCATCGTCGGGATCGGTGGAAAAGGTGGGTTGCGGGCGGCCGCGGACGAGGTGGTCCAGGGCCTCGGTGACCTGCGCGGGCGCGACGGCGGCCGGGCCACCGTGCTCGCCGTGGACGTGCCGAGCGGGGTGGCGGTGGACACCGGGCACGTGCCGCTGGCCGCCTCCGGCCGGCCCAGCGCGGTCCGCGCCGACGTGACGGTGGCCTTCGGCGCGTTGAAGCCGGCCCTGGTGGTCGGGCCGGCCGCAGCCCTGGCTGGTCAGGTGGAGCTGGTCGACATCGGGCTGCGACCGTGGCTGCGCGGCACACCGGCGTTGCAGGTCACCGAGTGGTCCGACCTGGTCGACTGGTGGCCCCGGCTGGGCCCGGCATCGGAGAAGTACACCCGGGGTGTGGTCGGCGTGGCGACCGGCTCGGCGACCTACCCGGGCGCGGCGGTGCTCTCCGTCGGCGGAGCTCTGGCCGGCCCGACCGGCATGGTCCGCTACGCCGGTGGCGCCCGGGCCGAGGTCCTGCACCAGCACCCCTCGGTGATCGCCACCGGGCGGGTCGCCGAGGCGGGCCGGGTGCAGGCGTGGGTCTGCGGTTCCGGGCTGGGCACCGGCGAGGACGCGGCGGCGGAGCTGCGCGCCGTACTGGCCGCGCCGGTGCCGGTGGTGCTCGACGCCGACGCGCTGACCCTGCTGGTCGACGGCTCGCTCGCCGACCGGCTGCGTGGCCGGGACGCGCCGATCGTGGTCACTCCGCACGACCGGGAGTTCGCCCGGCTCTGCGGGGAGGAACCCGGCGCCGACCGGGTCGCCGCCGCACTGCGACTGGCCGCCTGGATGAACGCCGTGGTGCTGCTCAAGGGGGACCGCACGGTCATCGGCACCCCGGCCGGCCAGGCGTACGTCAACCCGACCGGCACCCCGGCGCTGGCCACCGGCGGCACGGGCGACGTGCTGGCCGGGCTGCTGGGCTCGCTGCTGGCGGCCGGAGTGCCCGCGGACCGGGCGGCGGCCTCGGCGGCCTACCTGCATGGTCTTGCCGGCCGGGAGGCGGCCCGGGGCGGCCCGGTGACCGCGCCCGACGTGGCGACCGCCCTGCGCCCGGTTGTCGCCCAACTCGGCTGATCATGCCGCTTCCGGATGGAACGGCGGGATCGATCACCCGGGACGTGCGTCGCCGCCCACGGTGATCACGGCGGAAAGTAGGCTTGGCGCATGTGGCAGGCCGAGGTACGCGTCGATCTTGATGCGATCCGTGCGAACGTGAGCCAACTCCGCGCCGGCACCAACGCCGAGCTGATGGCGGTGGTGAAGGCCGACGGGTACGGCCACGGCATGGTCCCTGCCGCCCGGGCGGCGCTCGACGCCGGCGCGGACTGGCTCGGCGTCTGCACCCTCGACGAGGCGCTGACCCTGCGCCGTGCGGGGATCACCGTGCCGGTGCTGGCCTGGCTGCTCGCCCCCGGTCTGCCGCTGCACGAGGGGGTCGGCGCCGGGGTGGACCTGGCCGCGGCCAGCCTGTCGCAACTCGACGAGATGGTCGAGGCGAGTCGGCGCGCCGAACGGCCGGCCCGCCTGCACCTGAAGATCGACACGGGGCTGTCCCGGGGCGGGGCGACCGTCGCCGACTGGCCGGCGCTGCTGGATGCCGCCACCAAGGCCCAGGCCGACGGCCTGGTCGAGGTGGTCGGCGTGTGGAGCCACTTCGTGTACGCGGACATGCCGGGCCACCCGACCACGGACCGGCAGTTGGCCGTCTTCCACGAGGGGCTGGCCATGGTCGAGCGGGCCGGGCTGCGCCCGCGCTGGCGGCACCTGGCCAACTCGGCGGCCACCCTGACCCGCCCGGACACCCACTTCGATCTGGTCCGCCCCGGCGTGGCCATCTACGGGCTCTCCCCGGTGGCCGGCGAGACGTACGGGCTGCGGCCGGCGATGACCGCGCGGGCCCGGGTCATGCTCACCAAGCGGGTGCCGTCCGGCACCGGAGTCTCCTACGGCCACACCTACACCACGACGGACGACGCGAACCTGGCCGTGGTGCCGCTCGGGTACGCCGACGGCGTACCCCGGCACGCGTCCAACAGCGGCCCGGTGCAGCTCGCCGGTGCGCGGCGGACCATCTCCGGGCGGGTCTGCATGGACCAGTTCGTGGTCGACTGCGGCGACGACCCGGTGGCCGACGGCGACGTGGCGACGCTCTTCGGCAGCGGCGCCGACGGTGGACCCACCGCCGACGACTGGGCCGAGGCCGTCGGCACGATCAACTACGAGATCGTCACCCGGTTCGGAGGCACGCGCGTGCCACGGGTGTACGACGGCGAGCGGCCATGAGCGCGTACCGCATCCCGCGACCGCGGACCGCGGCCGGCCGGGTCGCCGGGCTCGTCGGCGCCGCGGTCGGTGTCGCCGCGGCCGGGCTGGCGGCCGGTGTCGCGACCGAGCGCACCCTGGTCCGCCGGCTCAAGGCCGACAAGGGCGACCGCTACGCGCACGAGACGTTCGGCGAGCAGCGGTACGACGACGCGTTCCGGCTGGAGCTGCCGGACGGCACGGACATCCACGTCGAGGTGGTCGAGCCGACCCGGCCGTTGCCCGGGCGCCCGACGGTCGTGCTGGTGCACGGCTTCTGCCTGGACATGGGCACGTTCCACTTCCAGCGCCAGATGCTCGCCGCGCGCGGCGAGCACCGGATCGTGGCGTACGACCAGCCCGGTCACGGCCGGTCCGGCCGACTGGAGACCGGCGAGTACGACCTCGCGGTGCTCGGCCGGACGTTGCGTCAGGTGATCGACCGGACCGCCCCGGACGGGCCGCTGGTGCTGGTCGGCCACTCGATGGGTGGCATGACCATCATGGCGTTCGCCGAGCTGTTTCCGGAGCTGTTCGGTGACCGGGTGGTGGGCACCGTCCTGATGGCCACCTCGGGCGGGTTGCTGGCGGAGACCAAGCTGGTCGCGCCGGCGCTGCTCGGCCGGGTCGGTGGCCCGGTGCTGTACATGGTCAGCAACGCCACCCGGTACGGCGGCCCGGTGATCGACAAGGCCCGCAAGTCGACCTCGAACGTGGCCTGGCTGCTCACCCGCAAGTACGGCTTCGGCACGCGCAAGCCCAGCCCGGCGCTCGTGTCGTACGTGGAGACGATGAACTCCCGCACGTCCGCCGACACGGTCACCCGCTACCTGCGGACCCTGGCCACCCACTCGCGGTTCCCGGCGCTCGCGGCGCTGGCCGACACTCCGGTGCTCGTGGTCGTCGGCGACAAGGACATGATCACTCCGGTGACCCACTCCGAGGAGATCGTCCGGCGACTGCCGCACGCCGAGTTCGTGAAGATCGAGGACAGTGGGCACGTGGTGATGTTGGAGCACGCGGACGAGGTCAACGCGGCGCTGACGCGGTTCCTCGGGTCGCTGGAGAGCACGGAGGAACGGTGAGTCACGTCGTCAAGCTGCCGACCGTCGAGGACACCCGGGAGTTCGGCCGCCGGCTGGCCGGGCTGCTACAGCCCGGTGACCTGGTGCTGTTGACCGGTCCGCTGGGTGCCGGCAAGACGGCACTCACCCAGGGCATCGGCGCCGGGCTCGGGGTGCTCGGGGCCGTCACCTCGCCGACGTTCGTGATCGCCCGGGTGCACCGGCCCGATCCGGCCCAGGGCGGTCGGGTGGCGTTGGTGCACGCCGACGCTTACCGGCTGGGCACCGCCGTCGACCCGCGCGCCGAGATCGACGACCTGGACCTGGACGCCTCGGTGGACGAGTCGGTGACCGTGGTGGAGTGGGGCGAGGGCCTGGTGGAGCAGTTGGTGGACGCGCACCTGCGGGTACGCCTCGACCGCCACGACGACGACACCCGGATCGTCGAGCTGGAGCCGGTCGGTGGTGACTGGGCTCGACGGATCGCTGTCGTACCCGGTGCCTAGAGTTCGGGGGACTGAGCCGCGCTGTGAGAGGTTGCTGATGCCCGACGACACCCCCGCCCTGGACCTGCTGGCGCTCCTACCGGAGCAGTGGCGTGCCGCGCTCACCCCGCACCTGGATCAGGCGCGCACCGGGGCGTTGGCCGAGTTCGTCGCCCGGGAGTACGCGACGCAGACCGTCTTCCCGCCGCTGGCGGACCTGTTCTCGGCGTACCAGCTCTGCCCGCCGCAGAGCACCCGGGTGCTGATCCTCGGTCAGGATCCCTACCACCGGGCCGGGCAGGCGCACGGGTTGAGCTTCAGCGTTCGCGCCGGCGTGGCGGTGCCGCCGTCGCTGCGCAACGTCTTCAAGGAGCTGGGCGAGGATCTGGGCGTGCCCAAGCCGCCCAGCGGCAACCTCGACGGCTGGGCCGCGCAGGGGGTGCTGCTGCTCAACGCGGTGCTGACCGTCCGGCAGGCGACCCCGGGCTCACACGCCAACTCCGGCTGGGAAGAGTTCACCGACGCCACCATCCGCGCGCTGGACGCCTCGCCGGAGCGGGTGGTCTTCCTGCTCTGGGGCGGCTACGCCCGCAAGAAGGCCGCGCTGGTCACCAACCCGCACCACGTGGTGCTCGAGGCCGGCCACCCGAGCCCGATGAACCCGCGCGGCTTCCTCGGCAGCCGTCCGTTCAGCGCGGCCAACAAGGCGCTCGCGGACGCGGGCCTGCCCACCATCGACTGGGAGCGCACCGCCGGCTGAGCTGGCCCGGCCGCGTTCTGCTTGCGGCGCGGCCGGCGCCCGGCCACCCTCCGCCGGCGAGCTGCCCCCCGGCCGGGGCACCGGGACCGATCGGCGCGCGGGTGTGCGGGGCGCGCGGCGGGAGCCTGCGGAGCGGATGGCGGGGCGGGGTGTGACCGGGTGTGGTGGCGGGGCGGCTAGGCTGGTTCACCGTGCTCGTACTCGTGGTGGACAGCTCGACTCCTGCGGTGACCGCGGCACTGGTGGAGGTCTCGGCGGACGGCGTGGTGTCCCGGGCGCACCGGTGCACGGTCGATGCCCGTGCGCACGGCGAACTACTCGCTCCCCAGATTGACGCGGTTCTCGCCGACGTCGACGCGCGCCCGCGTGACCTGGGCGCCATCGTCGCCGGGCTCGGCCCAGGCCCGTTCACGGGGCTGAGGGTCGGCCTGGTCACCGCCGCCACCATGGGGCAGGTGCTCGGCATCCCCACGTACGGTGTCTGCTCGCTGGACGGCATCGGTCACCCGGCCGCGGCCGGCGAGCCGGTGCTGGCCGCCAGCGATGCCCGCCGCAAGGAGCTCTACTGGGCCGTCTACGACGGTGCCGGCCAGCGGATCCTCGGGCCCGAGGTGTCCACACCGGCGGTGGCCGCCGCGCGAGCCCGCGAGTTGCAGGCGACGGTCGCGGTGGGTGACGGCGCCCACCGGTACGCGGATACCCTCGGCCTTCCGGTCCGGGTTGAGCCGCGCTACCCGGACGCCACCGTGCTGGCGCTGCTCGCCGCCGAACGGATCCGCGCTGGCGCGCCCGGTGAGCGACTCACCCCGCTCTACCTGCGCCGCCCGGACGCCGTGGCGGCGACCGGCCACAAACCGGTCCTGCCATGAGCGTGCGGCTGGAGCGGTTCCGTTGGTGGCACATCGACCAGGTGCTCCCCATCGAGGAGGACCTCTTCGGTGCCGAGCAGTGGTCGCCGGGGATGTTCTGGAGCGAGCTGGCCAACGGGCACTACTACCGCGTCGCCACCGACCCCGACGGTGCGGTGCTCGCCTACGCCGGGCTCGCGGGTGCCCCGCCGGACGAGGTGTGGGTGCAGAACATCGCCGTTCGTCGGGACGTTCAGCGGCGCGGCATCGCGCGGGCCCTGCTGGAGGATCTGCTCGCCGAGGCGGCGCGGCGCGGCGCCCGCAACACCCTGCTCGAGGTCGCCGTCGACAACGCCGCTGCCCAGCGGCTGTACGCGACGTACGGATTCGAGCCGATCGGGGTGCGGCGCGGCTACTACCAACCGAGCAACACCGACGCGCTGGTCATGCAGCGTGTCGCCGAGCCGACCGGGGACGGACCACACGACCATGACTGACGAACCGCTGATCCTGGGCATCGAGACCTCCTGCGACGAGACCGGCGTCGGCATCGTGCGGGGGCACACCCTGCTGGCCGACGCGCTCGCCTCGAGCGTCGAGGAGCACGCCCGGTTCGGGGGCGTGGTGCCCGAGGTGGCCAGCCGGGCCCACCTGGAGGCCATCGTCCCGACCATGGAACGGGCGTTGAGCGAGGCCGGCGTCACCCTGGCCGACATCGACGCCATCGCGGTCACCTCCGGGCCCGGGCTGGCCGGCGCGCTGCTGGTCGGCGTCGCCGCCGCCAAGGGGTACGCGGTCGCCGCCGAGAAGCCGGTGTACGGCGTCAACCACCTGGCCGCCCACGTTGCCGTGGACACCCTGGAGCACGGCCCGCTGCCCGAACCCGCCATCGCGCTGCTGGTCTCCGGCGGCCACTCGTCGCTCCTGCTGGTCGACGACCTGGCCCGGGGCGTCACCCCGCTCGGCGCCACCATCGACGACGCGGCTGGCGAAGCGTTCGACAAGGTCGCCCGGCTGCTCGGACTGCCGTTCCCGGGCGGCCCGCCCATCGACCGGGAGGCCCGGGCCGGCGACGCCGCCGCGATCGCCTTCCCGCGCGGCCTGACCGCCGCCAAGGACCTTGCGGCGCATCGGTACGACTTCTCGTTCTCCGGGCTGAAGACCGCGGTGGCCCGCTGGGTCGAGGCCCGGCAGCGCGCCGGTGAGCCGGTGCCGGTCGCCGACGTGGCCGCGTCCTTCCAAGAGGCGGTCTGTGATGTGTTGACCGCCAAGGCGATCGCCTCCTGTCGCGCCAACGGCATCGACACCCTGGTGATCGGCGGGGGAGTGGCGGCGAACTCGCGACTGCGGGCGATGGCCGAGCAGCGGGCCGAGAAGCACGGCATCCGGGTCCGGGTGCCACGGCCGAAGCTCTGCACCGACAACGGGGCGATGGTGGCCGCGCTCGGGTCGCACCTGGTTGCCGCCGGGGTCGCGCCGAGCCGGCTGGACCTGCCCGCAGACTCGGCGCTGCCGCTCACCACGGTCAGCGTGTGACGGGGGCTGCGGACATGATCGTGCGGATGTGGGAGGCGCGCGCCGAGTCGTACGGCGTCGCCGACCTGATCACCTGGGTGTGCGACACCGCTCTGCCCGAGTTCGAGCACGACCCGTTGCACCTGTCCAGTGAGGTGTTCTCCTCCACCGACCACCGGGTGGTGGTCATCTCAAAGTGGCGCAGCAATCCGCGTCCACTGCCCGAGCCGCCCGCCCTGCTGGTGGCCCGCGCCCCGCACTCCTGGGATTTCACCCAGGTCGACCGCTGAGGATCGCCCACCGTGCCCGCCGTGAGCTGCGGCACCCTGGGCGGTAATTGGTTCGCCCCATTCCGGTCCGGCCGCCTAGCGTCGAGCCGTCATGCGCTTCTCACTGGCCGGCGACCCCGGCGTACCTGACTCTCGGTCGGCGACCCGCTATCTGGTCTGGGTCGCCAGCCGACACAAGCGGTTGTTCACCGTCGGCGTCGCGCTCGGTGTGGTGTGGATGGTGGCCCAGGCGCTGATGCCGGCCGCCGTCGGCCGGGCCGTCGACGGACTGGCCCACCGTGACGAGAGATCTCTGCTCACCTGGGGGCTGGTGCTGTTCGGGCTGGGCGTGCTCCAGGCGGTCGCCGGGATCCTGCGGCACCGCTGCGCGGTGCACAACTGGCTGGCCGCCTCGTACCGGACGGTGCAGTTGACCGTGGGGGCCACGAACCGGCTCGGCGCCGGGCTGCCCCGCCGGGTGGCGGCCGGCGAGGTGGTGAGCATCGGTACGTCCGACATCGGCCAGATCGGGCACGCCGTGGACATCACCGCCCGTGGTGCCGGTTCGCTGGTCGCGATCGTCACTGTCGCGGTGATCCTGCTGAACGCCTCGATGCCGCTCGGGCTGGTCGTGGTGTGCGGCGTACCGCTGCTGATGGCGGTGGTGGCGCTGCTCATCCGGCCGCTGCACCACCAGCAGCAGGCGTACCGGGATGCGGAGGGGGCGCTGACCGCCCGGGCCGCCGACATCGTCTCCGGGCTGCGGGTGCTGCGCGGCGTCGGTGGTGAACCGGTGCTGTCCGCCGGCTACCGGACGCGGTCGCAGTCGCTTCGTACGCACGGCCTGCGGGTGGCCCGGGTGGAGTCGCTGTTGGAGGCCGCGCAGGTGCTGCTCCCCGGCGCCTTCCTGGTGCTGGTGACCTGGCTGGGTGCCCGCTTCGCGCTGCGTGGCGAGATCAGCGCCGGACAGTTGGTCGCCTTCTACGGCTACACCGCCTTCCTGGTCAGCCCGCTGCGGAATCTCACCGAGGCGGTCGACAAGCTGACCCGTGGGCACGTGTCGGCCCGTCGGGTGGTCCGGTTGCTGCGGCTCACCCCGGACCTGCTGGACCCGGCGCAGCCGGCGGCGCTGCCCGACGGGGTGGGGGAGTTGACCGATCCCAGCTCCGGTGTGGTGCTGCACCCCGGCCGCTTCACCGCGCTGGCGGCCACGGCCCCCGAGGACGCGGCGGCGATCGTGGACCGGCTCGGCCGGTACACCGACTCGGACGCCATGCTGCACGGCGTACCGCTGCGGGGGCTGGCGCTGGCGACGGTGCGCGCGCGGATCCTGGTGGCCGACAACGACGCACATCTGTTCACCGGCCCGCTCCGCGCGGAGCTGGACCCGCACGACCGGGGCGACGACGCGGCGCTCGCGGCGGCGCTGGTCGCGGCGAGCGCGACGGACATCGTCGAGGCCCTGCCCGACGGGCTGGACAGCCTGGTGGCCGAGCGCGGCCGCGAGTTCTCCGGCGGGCAGCGGCAGCGGCTGCGGCTGGCCCGCGCGTTGGTCGCCGACCCGGAGTCCCTGCTGCTGGTCGAGCCGACGAGCGCGGTCGACGCGCACACCGAGGCCCGGATCGCGGAACGGCTGGGCGACGCCCGCGCCGGCCGGACCACCCTGGTGTGCACCACGAGCCCGCTGGTGCTCAGCCACGCCGACCGAGTGATCTTCGTGGAGGACGGCAAGGTGGTGGCCGAGGGGACGCACGCCGAGTTGCTGGACGGCGAGCCGCGCTACCGGGCGACGGTCAGCCGGGAGGAGGACTGATGGGCACCGCACTGCCGGTCGCCGACGCGAAGCAGGTCCGCCGGTACGCGCGGACGCTGGCCCGCCGGCACCCGCGCGCGCTGGCCGTCGCGCTCGGCCTGCACGCGTTGGCCGCCGCGGCCGGGTTGGTCGCTCCGCGGCTGCTCGGCGACCTGGTGGAGGGCATCTCCCGAGGCGTCGGACAGTCCACGGTGGATCGGATCGCGCTGCTCATCGGCGGTTTCGTGGTGGCCCAGTCGGTGCTGGTCCGGTTCGCCTACCTGGCCTCGGCCCGGCTCGGTGAGCGGGTGCTCGCCGAGCTGCGCGAGGAGTTCGTGGACCGGATCCTCGACCTGCCGCTGGCCACCGTCGAGCGCGCCGGCACCGGGGACCTGCTCACTCGGACGTCCCGGGACGTCTCCGCGTTGTCCCGTACCGTCCGCATGGCCGTGCCCGAGACGCTGATCGCGGTGGTCACCGCCGGGTTCATCGTCGGCGCGCTGGTGCTGATCGGCCCGCTGCTCGCGCTGCCCTGCCTGCTGGCGGTGCCCATGCTCTGGGCCGGCACCCGCTGGTACCTGCGCCGCGCCCCCGACGGCTACCTGCGCGAGAACGCCGCCTACTCGGACATCACCGACGGGATCAGCGAGACCGTCGAGGGTTCGCGGACCACGGAGGCGCTGCGGCAGCAGGCGCGCCGCCGGGCCCGCACCGACGCCGACATCCGCCGGTCGTACGCCGCCGAGCGGTACACCCTCAACCTGCGGACCGTCTTCTTCCCGGTGGCCGAGATCGGGTACGTGGTGCCGGTGGTCGCCACGCTGCTCATCGGCGGTTGGTTCTACCTGCGGGGCTGGGTCAGCCTCGGCCAGGTCACCGCGGCCACCCTCTACGTGCAGCAGTTGGTGGACCCGGTCGACCGACTGCTCTCCTGGCTGGACGAGCTGCAGGTGGGCGGCGCGTCGATGGCCCGTCTGCTCGGGGTGGCCCGGCCCGACGACACCCCGTCCGCCACGTCGCCGACGCCTGCTCCATCCTCCGGCGCAGGGTCCGAGCAGCTCGTCGCCCGGGACGTCCGGTACGCGTACCGGGCTGGGCGGGACGTCCTGCACGGCGTGACCCTGGTCCCGAGGCCGGGGGAGAAGCTGGCCATGGTGGGGCCGTCCGGCGCTGGGAAGTCCACACTGGGCCGTCTGCTGGCCGGGGTGCACGCCCCGCGCAGCGGCTCGGTCACCGTGGCCGGCCGTCGCCTGGACGAGCTGCCGCTGGACGAACTGCGGTCACACGTCGCCCTGGTCACCCAGGAGCACCACGTCTTCATCGGCACGGTACGGGAGAACGTGGCGATGGTCCGGCCGGGCGCCGACCCGGCCCAGGTGCGGGCGGCGCTCGCCGCGGTGGCCGCCCTGGAGTGGGCCGATGCGCTGCCCGACGGGCTGGACACGGTGGTCGGCGCCGGTGGCCATCCGCTCTCCCCGGCGCAGGCGCAGCAGTTGGCGCTGGCCCGGTTGGTGCTGGCCGACCCGCACACCCTGGTGCTGGACGAGGCGACCTCGCTGATCGACCCGCGCGCCGCCCGTGAGCTGGAACGATCGCTGGCTGCGGTGCTGGCCGGCCGTACGGTGATCGCCATCGCGCACCGCCTCTTCTCGGCGCACGACGCCGACCGGGTGGCGGTGGTGGAGGACGGTCGGATCACCGAGCTGGGCGCACACGACGACCTGGTGGCGGCCGACGGCTCGTACGCCGCGCTGTGGCGCTCCTGGCACCAGGCCGACCAGCCCAGCGCGGGTCAGCCTGGTGCCGGGGAGCCCGGCAGCGACGAGCTCGCCGGCGATGGTCAGCTGCGGCGCAGCATCCGGTAGGTGGCGATCCCGCCGGTGCCCAACGCGGCGAGGAAGACCAGCCAGACCACGGTGCTGCTGACCCCGGACCGCGGGCCGGCGTTCGCGGCGGCGGCGGCCAGCAGCCCGTCCTTGCCGGGCGCGGGCAGCGCCGCTGGCGGCAGCTCCGCCCAGCGGACCAGTCCGGTGCTCTCCAGCATCTGCATGTGGTGCATGACGAAGCCGTTGGCGTCGTCGCAGAGTTTGCGGACGGTGGCGTCCCGGGTGCTGGCCCGCACCGCGCCGATCACCGGGAAGATCTTGCCGTGGGCCACCCGGAGCCGGGTGACGAAGATCTGGTCGAACCGGGCGCCGGAGGCGTTCTGCATCTCCGACAACCAGCCCTTCTGCTCGGCGGTCGGCTCGGTCGGGATGCTCGCGCCCAGCTTGTTGGCCGCATCCACGACGAGCTGGTCGAGCCGCTGGTGCTCGGTGGCGATGCCCGCGCCGATCTCCCGGACCTTGGCCGACTGCCCCTTCTCGGCGGCCATCTGACCGGCCGGCATCTCCCACAGCCCGGCCAGCCGCACCCCGTTGAGCAGGGTCATGTCGGCGGCGTTGAGCTGCTGACCACCGGCGGGAGCGGCGACGGCCACGCCGGGGAGGACCCCGACCGCCGCGACGATCGCGATGAGCAGCATCGCCGCCCGGTGGGCCCGATTGCCCGGCCGACGACGGGCGGATCTGAGCGGTGCCATGTCTGCGGTGCCTCCTCGGTCCGGACCGGAACGCGTCTGGACAGCCGCACCCTGCCGGCCGCCCGTCCGTCCACTGATACGGACTCGTCGCTCGATCAGTTCATCGGACGGCCCGGGAGTGCCCGAGATCCACGTCAGGATGACAGCGGCGGACCAGGGGTATCGACCCTGGCAAATAAGGTGCCCAATGGACCTTGACGCTCATCGATGCGCACCGTAAGAATTGTGTCTCGGAGAGCGACGATCAATTGCCGGCGATCGATCCCCGAGGGGATGCCGGTCAACACGGGGGGTGGCAGCGGTGTCGATGACCCATGTCCTGAAACGGGTTACCCGAGCATGACCGGGTCCGCCTTCGCCCTCGGCCTGATCATCTGCGCGATCGCCGCCGTCCTCGTCTCCGCCGGGCTCGGCAAGCTCGCGGCTCCCGGTGCGAGCCGGGAGGCGATCGCCGCGCTCCTCCGGCTTCCCGAGCCCGCCGCGCAGCGGGCCGTACGCCTGCTGGCCGTGGTGGAGACGCTCACCGGCGTGGCGCTCCTGGTTCCCGATCTGCGGACCGCCGGGGCTGTTCTCGCCGGCGTCCTCGGCCTCGCCTTCGCTGGCGCCGGCCTGCTCGGCCGCGCTCGCGGCCTGGCGACGCCCTGCGGCTGCTTCGGCCAACGCGACAGTCGCCCGCTGGGCCTGCGCTCGGTGCTCGTCGGGCTCGCCCTCGCTGCCGGGGCGCTCGCCGTGCTGCGGAGCGGAGCCGACGCCGCCCCGCGTACCGACCTGCTTCCGATCGGCGTCGCAGGCATCGTCGTGCTGCTCGCCGTTTGGATCTGGCGGGACACCGCCCGTGAGCTGGTCCGCCCCCGGCCGACCTCGACCGCCAACCACTGAGGAGTGCGCTATGACCTACGTGTTCGGGATCGCCCTTCTGATCCTCGCCGGTGGCGTGGTGGTCCTCTTCGCGATGCTCGGTCAGCTCGCCGACCGCGCGGGTGTCACCCCGTCCCAGGGCAGCGGCGTCCGACTGTTGGAGGAGGCTCGCGTCGGCCACGTGCCGGCCGCCTGGCCCGCCGGTCTGGCCGGCTTCGGTGACGGGCCGCTGCGGATCGTCCTGGTGCTCAGTACGGCCTGCTCCAGTTGCCGTACGGTGGCCGGCCAACTCGCCGACCAGACCGACGTGTCGGACATCGCGGTGGCCGTCTCCACCGCGGATGCCGCCGTTGGCGCGGAGTTCGTCGCCGCGAACGGGCTGTCCCGCCTGCCGCACCACGTGGACGAGGGTGGTGACTGGGTCTCCGGCGAGTTCGGCATCTCGGTCAGCCCGGCGGCCCTCGTGTTCCGGGACGGGATGCTGATCTCCGCTCTGGCGTTCACCGACTTCACCATGCTGCGGTCGACGGTCTCGCCGACCCGCCAACGCGTCTAGGGCCCCTCCGACCACCGCACCCTCCAGCAGCTGGAAAGGAGTCCGCCATGGTCGTCTGGGTCGTCCTCGGGATAACCGGCGCCATGCTGCAGGCCCTCAGCCCTTGAGGCGTGTCCATGGCCGGGGTCGCCGGTCCCATGTTGCGTCGGAACGTGTTCGAGGGCGTTCGGTTCCTGGTCGGCCTCGCGGTTGGTGGGCTGATCGCCGGTGTGGTCCTCGCGGTTCCGGTGTATTTCGCGGGCTCCCTGCTCCAGCAGGCCCTGCCCGAGTGGCTACGACTGCTGCTGCTGGCGGCGGTCGCCGGGTGGCTCGGCGTCGCCGACCTGCGGGATCGCACGCCGCACATCTGGCGGCAGGTCCCCCAGCGGCTGGTCCGCACCCTGCCGGGCGGGACGCTCGGCGTCGTCTGGGGCATTGACCTGGGACTGCTCTTCACCACGCAGAAGACGGTGTCGCTGATCTGGGTGTCGCTGGCTGCCGTCCTGCTGGTGGACGCGGGCTCGGCACCGCTGGTGCTCTTCTGCGTCGTCCTCGTCGCGAGTCTGCTCGTGTCGCTGTGGAGCCTGACCAGGTACGCCGACCTACCGGAGAAGAGGAGTCGGAAATGGGTGGTCCGGGCACGGCGCATCTCGGGCGCGACGATCCTGGCCGTCGCGCTGGCCCTCGTCGCGGCGGTCGTCCTGACATGACCCCGATCCTGGAGCTGGACCCCGCCAAGGGGCAGGTCGTGGTGACGCGGTTCAACTGCGGCAGCCTGCCCAAGGTGCTGCTGATCCTGGTGCTGCACGTGCGCATGAAACGGCACGTCCGGCGGGCCGCCAAGGGCTATCTCGGCATCAAGGTGCTGGTCGACTGGCGGCAGCGGGCGGTCCTCAGCATCTCGCTCTGGCAGGACCTCGACAGCGTCTACTCGATGGGCGGCATCCCCCGACACGTCGGCGCCGCCCGGACCCCGGGCCGACTCGGCATCACCACCACCTGCGGCGTCTTCTGCTACGCCGGCGAGTGGACGCGGGTCATGTTCGGCGGAGGCACCCGGGCCGCCTCACCGCTGCACAAGCCAGCTCCGGTTCCCGAACCGGAGCCGCAACCGGCCAGCACCTCGACCGTGTGAAGGAAGGGCGTCCATGAACTACCTGACGATCATCGTGCTGCTGCTCGTGGCGGGCGCGGTCGTGCTGCTGTTCGCCATGGCCGGCGAGCTGTACGCCCGGACCGGTGGGCTGGAGGGGTCGCCGGAATCGACCCCCGGCGGCACCGGCGTGCGACCGCTCGAGGGTGCCCGGTTCGGCTCCCGACCGGGCACCTGGCCGGCGCCCTTCGCCCAGTTCGGCACCGGAGGGCCACACCTGCTTCTGGTGCTCAGCACGAGCTGCGCGAGTTGCGAGGAGGTCGCGGCGCAGCTCGCCGACCAACCCGACTCCGACGATGTCGGTGTCGTCGTCACCTCGGCCACGTTCGACGACGCGGCCGAGTTCGTTCAGCGTCATGGCATCGCCCGGTTGCCGTACCACGTCGACGAGGGCGCTGCCTGGGTCTCCACCGAGTTCGGCGTCAAGATCAGCCCGTCCGCCGCGGTCATCAAGGACGGACGGCTGGTTTCCGCATTGTTGTTCACCGATGTCGCGGCAGTCCGTGCCGCGGTGCAGGCAACGAAGGAGGCGGTATGAGCAACGACGAACACGAGGCCCCCCGGTCTCGTGGAGGCGGAACCCGGCGCGGGTTCCTCGCCAAGCTGGGCGCGATCGGCCTGGTCACCTCGGGCGCGGTATTCGCCCGATCCACTCCGGCGATGGCGGCCAACTACCAGTGCTGCAACCTCGTCTACCCGCCGCCCAGCAGCAAGTTCATCACGTTCGCCAAGTGCCGGGCGGCAACGAACTACACCTGGTCGTGCACCACGTCCGGCGGCTTCCTCTGGTGCCAGTGCTGTGAGAAGAAGTCCGGCAGCACGACCGTGGGCTCGGCCGCGTCCTGCCAGTACGGCTGATCGTCAGCAACTCCCCGATTGCAGCACCGCCACTGTGAACAGAAAGGGGTCGTGCAGTGAAACTTCCCATCGACCGTGGCCTCGTCGTCGTGGACGAACAGGCCGACGGCACCCGGACCGTCCGGATCTGTGCCGAGATCAAGAACGGTGAGGCCGTCGACGTCTTCGCCGAGCACAACGGCGCCACCCGGGTGAAGGTCCACGACGGGGTGACCCTGACCCGCCGTGGTCAGCGTAGCTACTCCACCCAGATCCTCGAGGTGTTCGACGAGGAGGGTGTCGTCAACATCAAGCGGGTCAGCTCACACAGCTGACCGACGGGCTGTCGGGTGGGGCGGGGCCACGCCCCACCCGGTGGTCGCGCGTCCCGCGGGATCACCCCGGTCGAGCGGACCGGGTCAGCGGGTGACGGCGAGGAAGCCGCCGAGCAGCAGCAGGGTGAGCGCGGCGACGGCGAAGAGCACCAACAGCTCCCGGCGACCGTACCCACTGGGGTCGCCTGCGGTCGTCGCGTCGGCGTTCGGGTCGGGCAGGGCTGGCAGGTCACGGGTCAACAGGGCCAGGTCACCGAGGGTGCGCGCGGCCCACACCGCGCCGACCCGCTCGGAGAACTCGTCCAGCGTGAGGCGGCCGGCCGCGGTGTGCTGGTGCAGCTCGGTGACCACCCGGTTGCGGTCGTCGTCGGAGGCACGCAGCTCGACATCCACGCCGCACAGGGTACGCGGATCAGCGCGCGTCGAGGGGAGCCGTTTGACGGTCGGCTCAGCGCGCCGACGAGGCGATCGCCGCCGCTCGCGCCGCGGCGAGTTTCATCAGGTCGTTCGGGGCCAGTTCGAGTTGGAGGCCGCGGCGGCCGGCCGAGACGTACACGGTCCCGTGCGCCAGGGCCGACTCGTCGAGCACCGTCGGGAGCTGCCGACGCTGACCCAGTGGACTGATGCCGCCGCGTACGTAACCGGTGGCGCGTTCGGCGACCGCGCGGTCGGCCATGGTGGCCCGTTTGCCGCCGACCGCCGTGGCGAGCGCCTTGAGGTCCAACTCGCCGGTGACCGGGACGACCGCCACGGTGAGCACGCCGTCGACGTCGGTCACCAGGGACTTGAAGACCCGTTCCGGTGCCACACCGAGTGCCGCCGCCACCAGGGCGCCGTAGTTCGGAGCGTCCGGCGCCACCCGGTACGAGTGGGTGCGGTACGCGATCCCGCGCTTGGTCAGCAGTGCCGTCGCCGGAGTGCCCTGTCCCGCCACGCCGCCAACCTAGTCGACCGGTTGGCAGATCAGCACGGTCGGCGCCCCGGCGACCCGGGTGAGCACCAGGCTCGCCGCCGCGTCGCCGGCGAGCCGCAGGTCGCGCCGGAGCTGCTCCGGTGTGAGCGCCGAACCCCGCTTGAGGATCTCCACCCGACCCACCCGGCGGTCCCGCAGCAGCGCGCGTAGCCGCTTGAGCGAGAACGGCAGCACGTCGGTGATCTCCAGGCAGCGCGCGTACGGCGTGCGGGTCGGGCGGTCCGCGTACAGGTAGGCGATGCTCGGGTCACCGAGGGTGGCGTCCAGTTCGCCGGCCAGCTCGGCGACGAGGTGCGCGCGGACCACCGCCGGATCCGGGTCGTACAGGTAGCGGCGCGGCGCCCCCACCGGGGCCTCGGCGGCACCCGAGCCGGTCAGCTGGTGGCAGTCCGTCGCCGCCCGGTAGAGGGTGGCGCGGCGGGGCACCTCGGCCAACTCGCCACACCAGAGCGCGGCCTCGACCAGGTCGCCGTCCACGCCGACCCACTCCGCCTCGGCCCCGGGCGGGATGAGCGCGTGGTCCAGTCCCGGTGCCACCTTCACCACCGTGTGCGGCACCCGCTCGGCAAGCCCGGTGACGAAGTCCCAGGGTGGCGAGTAGGCGCGCGGGTCGAAGATCCGCCGCCCGGTGCCGGCCCGCCGCCGGGCCGGATCGCAGAACACACCGTCGACCCGGGAGACGTCGAAGGTGGTGGCGTCGCCGCACTCCACCGTGAAGAGCTCGGCCAGCCCCGCGGCTGCGGCGTTGGCGGCGGCCATCGCGGCGGTCAGGGGGTCGGCTTCCACCCCGTACACCCGGATGCCGGCACGGGCGGCGGCCAGCGCGTCGGCGCCGAGGCCGCACCCGAGGTCGGCCAGGGTGCGCACGCCGGCGGCGCGGAGCCGGGCGGCGCGGCGGTCGGCGACCACCCGGCGGGTGGCCTGCTCCAGCCCGGCGCGGGTGAGGAACATCCCGGCGGCGGCCGGGCCGAACTTGCCCACCGCCCGGTGGCGCAGCTCGGCCTGGGTGAGCGCCGCCGCGGCCAGCGTCGGCGGCACCCCGGTCGCCCGCAGCGCCGACGCCGCGGTCAGCGGGTCGCCGCCGGCCAGCCCGGCCGCCGTCGCGAGAGCGGCCGACCCCTCGGGGGTACGCAGGGTCGCCAGCTGGTCGAGATCCACCCGGTCATTCTCCCGGTCGACCCACTGATCCGGCCTGGCGGGGCGCGACTCGCTGGCACTCTCCTTGACGGAGTGCTAGCCACGGAATAACCTGCGATTAGCACTCTCAACCCGAGGGTGCCAGCTCCCGGGTCTCGCGACCCGGGTGCGCACGCCAGGCGGACCGGCACCCGCGACGACGGTCCCGCCCGGTGGCATGAGGCAGATTGACGCTGGTCGGCCCCGCCGGCCAGCAACGAAACCAGTACCCCAGGAGGGTATGCCCGTGACTACCGCGACCAAGGTTGCGATCAAGCCGCTCGAGGACCGCATCGTGGTCCAGGCGAACGAGGCTGAGACCACCACGGCGTCGGGCATCGTGATCCCCGACACCGCCAAGGAGAAGCCGCAGGAGGGCACTGTCCTCGCTGTCGGCCCGGGCCGCGTCGACGACAACGGCAACCGCGTTCCGGTTGACGTCCAGGTCGGCGACACCGTCCTCTACTCGAAGTACGGCGGCACCGAGGTCAAGTACGCCGGCGAGGAGTACCTGGTGCTCTCCGCCCGCGACGTCCTCGCGGTCATCGAGAAGTAAGCAACCGATCAGTGCCATTGCCCCGGTCCGGCTCGCCGGGCCGGGGCAATGACGCTTCGAAGGGACATTCATGGCGAAGATCCTGAGCTTCTCGGACGACGCCCGGCACCTGCTGGAGCACGGTGTCAACGCCCTCGCGGACGCGGTCAAGGTCACCCTCGGCCCGCGCGGGCGCAACGTCGTCCTGGACAAGAAATTCGGTGCGCCGACGATCACCAACGATGGTGTGACCATCGCCAAGGAGATCGAGCTCACCAATCCCTACGAGAACCTCGGCGCGCAGCTGGTCAAGGAGGTGGCGACCAAGACCAACGACGTCGCCGGCGACGGGACCACCACCGCGACCGTGCTGGCGCAGGCGATGGTCCGCGAGGGCCTGCGCAACGTCACCGCCGGGACCAACCCGGCCGGCCTCAAGCGGGGCATCGACGCGGCGGCCGCCAAGATCTCCGAGGCGCTGCTCGGCCGGGCCGCCGAGGTCACCGGCAAGGAGTCGATCGCGAACGTGGCGACGATCTCCGCGCAGGACGCCACCATCGGTGACCTGATCGCCGAGGCGATGGAGCGGGTCGGCCGCGACGGTGTCATCACCGTCGAGGAGGGCTCCGCCCTCACCACCGAGCTGGACGTGACCGAGGGTCTCCAGTTCGACAAGGGCTTCATCTCGCCGAACTTCGTCACCGACCTGGAGGGTCAGGAGTCCGTCCTCGAGGACGCGTACATCCTGATCACCACGCAGAAGATCTCCGCGATCGAGGAGCTGCTGCCGCTGCTGGAGAAGGTCCTCCAGAACAGCAAGCCGCTGCTGATCATCGCCGAGGACGTGGACGGCCAGGCGCTCTCCACCCTCGTGGTCAACTCGATCCGCAAGACCCTCAAGGTCTGCGCGGTCAAGGCTCCGGGCTTCGGTGACCGGCGCAAGGCGATGCTCCAGGACATCGCGATCTCCACGGGCGCCGAGCTGGTCGCCCCGGAGCTGGGCTACAAGCTCGACCAGGTCGGCCTCGAGGTGCTCGGCACCGCGCGGCGCGTCGTGGTCGACAAGGAGAACACCACGATCGTCGACGGCGGCGGCCAGAGCGCCGACGTCTCCGACCGGGTGGCTCAGATCCGCAAGGAGATCGAGGCCTCCGACTCCGACTGGGACCGGGAGAAGCTGGCCGAGCGGCTGGCGAAGCTCTCCGGCGGGATCGCCGTGATCAAGGTGGGCGCGGCGACCGAGGTCGAGATGAAGGAGCGCAAGCACCGCATCGAGGACGCCATCGCGGCGACCAAGGCTGCGGTCGAGGAGGGCACCGT
Organism: Micromonospora sp. CPCC 205539; assembly: GCF_036906815.1. NCBI lineage: Bacteria > Bacillati > Actinomycetota > Actinomycetes > Micromonosporales > Micromonosporaceae > Micromonospora > Micromonospora sp. CPCC 205539. The sequence goes on from NZ_JBAKHW010000065.1 coordinate 25,410, forward strand.
GCCCGGCGGCGGCGCCGCCCTGGTGCAGATCCTCCCGGTGCTCGACGACGACCTGGGCTTCACCGGCGAGGAGAAGGTCGGCGTCTCGATCGTGCGTAAGGCGCTGGTCGAGCCGCTGCGCTGGATCGCGCAGAACGCCGGTCACGACGGCTACGTCGTGACCCAGAAGGTCGCCGGCAAGGAGTGGGGCCACGGCCTCGACGCCGCCACCGGCGAGTACGTCGACCTGGTCAAGGCCGGCATCATCGACCCGGTGAAGGTGACCCGCAACGCGGTCACCAACGCCGCCTCGATCGCCGGTCTGCTGCTGACCACCGAGAGCCTCGTGGTGGAGAAGCCGGAGCAGGCCGAGCCGGCCGCCGCCGGTGGGCACGGCCACGGTCACGGCCACCAGCACGGCCCGGGTTTCTGATCCGGTAGACAGCACCGTCCCGGGGCACACCGTCACACGGCGGTGTGCCCCGCGTCGTCTGCTGACGTTGTCTGTCGTGCGGCTGTGTGTCCGGCGTCGTCTGCTGCTGTTGTTGGTCGTGCCGCGTTCTGCCTGCGTCGTCTGCCGACGTTGCTCGTCGTGCGGCCATGTGCCCCGCGGCGTTGTTGGCGGCGGGGCGGGATGATCGCGCACACTGGACCGATGAGCACGACGTCGCGGCGTTACGCCGCGCTGGCCGGCGTCACCGCCGCGGCCGTCGCAATCGGGATCGCGGAGCCGGTGGCGGTGCTGACCGGGCCCCGGTCGGCACCCCTGGTCGCGGTCGGTGGGGTGGTCGTCGACGCCGTCCCGGAGTCGCTCAAGCAGCTCGCCATCGACCTCTTCGGCACCGCCGACAAGATCGCACTGCTGGTCGGCACGGCCCTGCTGCTGGGCGGGTTCGCCGCGCTGCTCGGGGTGCTGGCGGTGCGCCGGCTACCCCTCGGCCTGGCCGGCATCGCGGCGTTCGCGGTGGTCGGCGTGGCCGCCGCGCTGACCCGTTCCGGGGCGGATGCCGCCGACGCGCTGCCGTCGCTGGTCGGCGGTGGACTCGGTGCCCTGGTGCTCTGGCTGTTCATCGCCGGTCCGCTGGAACTCGACCCCTGGCCGTGGTCCCCACCCACCCCGTCGGTTGCCTCGCCGGCTGTTCCGACGACGCCGGCTGTTCCGACGACGCCGGCTGGTCCGACGACGCCGGCTGGTCCGACGACGCCGGCTGGTCCGACGACGCCGGCTGTTCCGACGACGCCGGCTGGTCCGGTCGAGCGGGCGACGGGCGAGGTGGTCGATCCCGAGTCGCGGCGGCGGTTCCTCACCGGCACGGGCGTGCTGCTCGGCACGGCCGTGGTGGCCGGTCTCGGTGGGCACTGGCTGGCCGGGCGACGCGGAGTGTCGGCCGCCCGAGACGCGATCCGGCTGCCCGCGCCGGTTGCCCCCGCGCCGACGCTGCCGGCGGGTGCGGACCTCTCGGTGACTCAGCTCGCGCCCTATGTCACCCCGAACTTCGGGTTCTATCGCATCGACACCGCGCTGGTCGTGCCACAGGTCGATCCGGACACCTGGCGGCTGCGGATCCACGGGCGGGTCGGCGCCGAGCGCACGTACAGCTACGCCGATCTGCTGGCCCGGCCGCTGGTCGAGCGGTACGTCACGCTGGCCTGCGTCTCCAACGAGGTGGGCGGGGATCTGATCGGCAACGCGCGCTGGCTGGGCGTACCCCTGCGGGAACTGCTCGACGAAGTCGAACCCGACGCGGACGCCGACCAGGTCGTCGGCCGCTCGGTCGACGGCTGGACCTGCGGCACTCCCACCGCGGCGCTGCGCGACGGACGGGACGCTCTCCTGGCGATCGGCATGAACGGCGAACCGCTGCCGGTCGAGCACGGCTTCCCGGTCCGAATGGTGGTGCCGGGCCTCTACGGTTACGTGTCCGCCTGCAAGTGGGTGACCGAGCTGGAGCTGACACGGTTCGCCGACTTCGACGCTTACTGGGTGCCGCGGGGCTGGTCCGCAGAGGGGCCGATCAAGACCCAGTCACGGATCGACACGCCCCGGTCGCGCAATCGACTGACCACCGGCCCGGTGACCGTGGCCGGCGTGGCCTGGGCACAGCACCGGGGAGTCCGTCGAGTCGAGGTGCGCGTCGACGACGGGCCCTGGCAGGAGGCGAAGCTGGCCCCGACGGTGTCGGTGGACACCTGGGTGCAGTGGTCGTGGCAGTGGGACGCCACCCCGGGCGAGCACCGCCTCCAGGTGCGAGCAACCGACGTGACCGGCGAGACCCAGACCGAGCGTAAGCAGAGCGTCGCCCCGGACGGCGCCACCGGCTGGCACACGGTCACCGTCACCGTCCGCTGAGGGAACTCCACCGCCGCGCCATCCGTGTCGTCTCCCCGGCGTCGTGCCCTTGGTGTCGTGCACCGGGAGTTGCGCCGTGCGCGCTGCCCAGTGCGTGCCGCCTGCCGCGCCGGGCGGCCCGATCGCTCCGCGCCATGGAGATCTTGGACAGTTTCCGTTAGCTCGGTGGGCTCAACCGGTGGTTGCAACACCCTTCCATGATCTTCGTTGGGGTGGTTGTGGCGTCGAGGTTGAGCCCGCTGGAGCGGGAGCAGA
>NZ_JBAKHW010000066.1:0-26425 GCF_036906815.1 Micromonospora sp. CPCC 205539
CCGGCGGCATGGCGGCGTCCGCGCGGCGACCGGTCGGGGCGCCCGGGGCCGCCGGGTCGGTCGGGGCTGCCGCCGGGCGGGGCCGGCCGGGGCCGGGCGCCGCGCCGAACGTCGGGGCTCCGGGCGGGCCTGCGGGATCTCCCCCACCAGGGCGGGGGACGGTGGGTGGCGCGGGCGGCGGCCCGCCGCCGCGAGGACCAGAGCCGGGCGCAGCGCCACGCCGTGCCGGCTGGCCCGGCCCGGGGACGCCTGCGCTGGCGGGTCGGTCGGCCGAGGGGCGTTCGTCCGGTCGGCGGCCCGGCTGCGGTGGGGCATCGCCCGGCCAGGGTCCGTCGACCGGCCGGCGACCGGCGGTGGTGTCGGGGTCGCCTCGGCGTGGACCGGGCGGGGCTGGCTGCGCGGGGGCGTCCGGCCGGCCGGACGGCGGCGCAGATGGGCCGCCGCGCGGTGCGTCGGGCGCCGCCGGAGCGCCCTCGGGGCCCAGTTCGGTGCGCTGCTGCTTGGCTGAACGCAGGTCGTCGATCCAGCCGAACTCCTCACCCGATACCGGCTCCTCGGGCTCGGCCTCGGCCTTGCCGCGACCCCAGCGGCGGCCCTTGGCGCGGGGATCCCGCCCCTCGTCCGGGCCCTCGTCCGGCCGGTCCCCACCACGCGATCTCACTGTTGACCCTCTCCTGCGGCGTTCGTGCCGCTGTCCTGCGCCATGCCGGGACCGCTCGTGCCCGTCGCCGGGCGACCGTTCTCGCCGACCTCCGCCGACGCGGGCGGCCCGGCCGTCGGGGCCTCCGGGCGCGCGGGCGGGGCCGGCAGCCCGCGCACGATCCGACGCAGCAGCGGCAGCCGGGTGGCCACCGACCGCTCCGCGCCGTGCGGGCTGGGCCGGTAGTAGTCGGTGCCCACCAGATCATCCGGGACGTACTGCTGGGTGACCACGCCGCGCTGGTCGTCGTGGGGGTAGCGGTAGCCCGTCCCGTGGCCCAGCCCTCGGGCCCCGGCGTAGTGCGCGTCGCGCAGCCCACGCGGCACGGCGCCGCCCCGACCGGCCCGCACGTCGGCGATCGCGGCGCCGATGGCGGTGGTGGCCGAGTTCGACTTGGGGGCGGTGGCGAGGTGGATCACCGCCTGGGCCAGGTTGAGTTGCGCCTCGGGCAGCCCGACGTACTCGACCGCGTGCGCGGCGGCGGTGGCCACGCTCAACGCACTCGGATCGGCCATGCCCACGTCCTCGCTGGCGAAGATGACCAGCCGGCGGGCGATGAAGCGGGCGTCCTCCCCGGCGACCAGCATCCGGGCCAGCCAGTGCACCGCGGCGTCCACGTCCGAGCCGCGCATGCTCTTGATGAAGGCGCTGATGACGTCGTAGTGGGCGTCGCCGTCGCGGTCGTAGCGCACCGCGGCCACGTCGACCGCCTGCTCGGCGGTGGCCAGGTCGATCCGCTCGGCGCCGAGCGCCCTGGCGGAGGCCGCCGCGGCCTCCAGCGCGGTCAACGCCTTGCGGACGTCCCCGGCGGCGAGTCGCACCAGGTGGTCCTCGGCGTCGGTGGCCAGGGTGAGCGCGTCGGCGAGGCCGCGCTCGTCGGCGACCGCACGGCGTAGCAGACCCCGCACCGCCTCGTCGTCGAGCGGTTGCAACGTGAGCAGCACGCACCGCGAAAGCAGGGGGGAGATGACCGAGAAGTACGGGTTTTCGGTGGTGGCCGCCAGCAGCGTGACCGTCCGGTCCTCGACGGCGGCGAGCAGCGAATCCTGCTGGGTCTTGCTGAACCGGTGCACCTCGTCGATGAAGAGCACGGTCTGTGGGCCGCCCGATCGGCGCTGGCGGCGGGCCGTCTCGATCACCGCGCGGACGTCCTTGACGCCGGCGGAGAGCGCCGACATGGCGACGAACCGGCGGTCGGTGGCCCCGGCCACCAGATGCGCGATGGTGGTCTTGCCGCTGCCCGGCGGTCCCCAGAGGATGACCGACATCGGGGCGCCCCCGGAGACCAGTTGCCGCAGCGGCGCGCCGGGGGCGAGCAGGTGCCCCTGCCCGACCAACTCGTCGAGGGTCGCCGGGCGCATCCGGACGGGCAGGGGCGAATCGTCCGCTACCGGAGTGAAGCCGTCGACACCGGCCGGGCCGTCGGGCGCGCTGCGCGTCCCGGCGGGTGCACCGAGGGAGAAGAGGGCGTCGGACTCCATCAGGAAGACAGTACCGGGCCCGGCCTACGACGCCGGAATCGCGCCGTGGGCCGGGCCATCGGTGATCGGTTCCGGTCAGCCACGGCCGGGACGACGGCCCCGGTACCAGCGGCCGCCGCCACCGCCGCCGCCGCCGCGCGGGCCGCTGCCCACGCCGCCCAGGTAGAGCGCGAGCAGGAACAGGCCGAGGAGCACGAGCGTGTTCCAGTTGAACAGGTCCGGTGCGCCGAAGTTGGTGTCGAGCAGGTCGATCAGCAGGGCAAAGCCAAAGACGATGGCCGCGAGAATGGCGAGCATGTCGGTTCCTCCGGTGGGGGTTCCCAGTAGGTCGGCCCGGATGTACCCAATCGGTCGGCTCGCCAATCTCCACCGTGGATCGCTGTCGTGCCCGTCCCCACCCGGTGCCGGTGCCAAATCCCGGACTTCCTAGGCTGACGAACATGATCATCGACGACCAGGTGCTCCAGGACCGGGCCGCCGTCCTGGCCGCCGCCGGCCACCATCCGTACGCCCGGCACGCGCTCTGGCTCGGGGCGCCGGCATGCGCCTACCACCGCGACGGCGCGGTGCTCTGGCTGGTGCCGCCGGAATTCGGCCCCGCCGGCAACGCGATCGGCCCGATCGAACCGGCGCTGGAGATCTGCGCCGCGCTGATCGCGGACGGGGTGCTGCGCCCAGGGCAGCGGCTGCACCTGCCTCGGCACGATCCCGGCCTGCTGTCGGGCCGGCTGGCGGTGGCCCGGCACGACGACTGGGACTTCCACTGGACCGGCGTGGCGCCGCCGACGCAGCCGGACGAGGAGCGGGTGGTCCGGCTCACCGACGCCGACCACCCGGCGCTGACGGCGCTGATCGACGAGGCGTTCCCGAGCACCACCTCCCGCCCGGGCGACTCCCGGGTCGTCGACTGGTACGGAATCCGGGCCGACGACGGTCGGCTGGTGGCCGCCGGCGCGGACCGCAGCCAGGGCGACGTCGGTTTCCTCGCCGGCCTGACCGTCGCTGGAGACCAGCGGGGCCGAGGGCTCGGCGCGGCGCTGACCGCCGGGATGACCCGTGCCCTGCTGGCCCGCTATGACACCGTCGGGCTCGGCGTCTACCCCCACAACGTGGGCGCGGTACGCCTCTACCGGCGGCTCGGCTTCACCGACACCCTCGGGCGCAGCACGCTGACGCTGGCCTGAGGGCCGCGTCCTACCGCTCGGCGCGCACGGGGATCGGCGTCGGGTCGGCGGCTGCATCAACGGCGGCCTGCTTGCGGCCGGCGAACCACGCGGGCAGGTAGAGCGGAGCGGCGACGGCCAGCACCACCCCGCCGACCACCATGGCGGTGCTGACGCTGGCAGCGGCGGCGAGCGCGGTCAGGGCCACCATGCCCAGCGCGCCGGCCGGCTGCGCCATCATCGAGTTCAGTGAGAGCACGCTGGTGCGGTACGGGCCCTCGACCTGCCGGTGCAGCAGACCACTGTGCAGCGGGTTGGACGCGCCGTGCACGCCGTAGCAGGCCAGGTAGGCCACGAGCACCCCGACGGGCCCGGCGAACAACCCCATGCCGACCACGGTGACGCCCTGGAGGATGCGCAGCAGGGCCGCGCCCGGCGCGGCGCCGGGCCAGCGCAGCAGCAGCGGGGTCAACGCGGCCCCAGCCGCCGAGACGAGCCAGGCGGCCGAACTGGCCGGGCCGAGCAGCGCGGCGGCGCGTTCCGGGTCGCCGATCACCTCGGCGAGTCGGACGGGCAGCAGTGATTCGAAGGTGACCATGCCGAAGCCCCAGAACAGCTCCACGGCCACCAGTGCCAGCAGCACCCGGGACCGGCGCAGCAGACCGACCGCCTCGCCGATCATCCGGGGCGCCTGCGCCACGGAGGCCCGGACCGCCGCCGCTCCGGTGGCCGGCCGCTGCTCGACCAGCAGGACGAGCAGCGCGACCAGCGCCACCACCTGAGCGAGGACGGCGACCAGCACGGGCACGGTGAGCGCGCTGACCGACCCGATCGGACCCAGTGCGACGAAGCCGCCGCCGAGCAGCGCGCCACCGCCGATGGCCAGCCCGGCGACGGTGCCGGCGTGGCCGAGACCGCGCTCGTACTCCGCCTCCGGGTCCGCGGCCAGCGTGGCGTCGACGTACCAGGACTCCAACGGGCCGCTGTCCAGCGCCCGGTAGATCCCCTGCAATGCCCAGACCAGGAAGAACAGCGCGAACGAGGTGGCCACCGCGAACAGCGACAGCGAGACGAGGTTGAGCACGCCGGCGGCGAGCAGCACCGGTCGGCGACCGAGCGCGTCGGCGAGCCCGCCGGTGGGCAGCTCCAGGGCCAGCACCAGCAGCCCCTGCGCGGTGGCGGCCAGGCCGATCTGCGGCAGCGACAGGCCGCGCTCCTGCATCAGCAGGATCATCACCGGGATCATCAGACCGGTGGGCAGCCAGCGCAGGCCGTAGAGCGTGAGGTAGCGGCGGCGGACCTGGCGGACGGACAGCGCGCTCACCACCGCTCGTCCAGCCGTGGGAAGCCGGCCACGAACAGGTGTACGGGTTTGACGTCCGCCGCTTCGGCGACGGGCTCGTCCCGGTAACGCATCAGCACCTCCCACAGATCGTCAGAGAGAGCCCGCAGTCGGGCCGGGTCGAGCGGCAGCACCAGGTCACTCATGCCGGCGGCAGCACGCCAGGCCGGAGACTCGTGGTGCTCGACGGCCAGCCATCGCTCGGCCTGGTCGGCCAGGATCCGCACCTGGTCGGCCTGGATCCACTGCACGGCGGCGCGGGCGTCCGGGTCGTCGTCGAAGTCGGTGGGCTCGAAGTTGCTCATGTCGTGCGCCGCCCGCCACCAGCGCTGCCGGCTGGTGCCCCGGTCGGGGTCCTCGGTCACCAGCCCGACCTCGGCGAGCTGGCGCAGGTGATAGCTCGTCGCACCGGTGTTGGTGGCCAACTTCTGGGCCAGCACGGTCGCGGTCGCCGGGCCGTCGACCCGCAGCGAGCCGAGCAGCCGCATCCGCAGCGGGTGGGCCAGCGTGCGGACCTGCCGGCTGTCGAGGTGGACCTCGACAGGCTCGGGCTGGCCGATCGGTGGGGAACTCTCCATACATGCACACTATCTCTGCACAGTCTCTATGCACAAGAGTTGTGCATAGAGACTGTGCATCAGACGTTCAGCGCGCCAGGAGTTCGCGCACCCCCCGCAACCGGGTCCGCAGCAGGCCGGCGGCGCGGGCCGAGTCGAGACGTACGTCGGTGGGGTGGGCCAGACCGGCGGCCACACTCGTGGTGGTCTTCAACCCGGCCGCGTCCAGGCCGAACCGATCGGCCACCAGCAGCCCCAGCTCGGCCCGGCTGACCGCGTCCGGCCCGGCCACGTTGAGCAGGCCTGCGTACTCGCCCTCGACCAGTTCCAGCACGGCGTCGGCGAGATCGGTGACGTCGACCGGGCAGCGCAGCTCGTCACTGAACAGGGCGGCCCGGCCGGCGAGCGCCTCCCGGCAGAGCTGGATCTGCTTGCTGCCCTCTCCGAGGATCAGCGAGGTACGCACCAGCGCCGCGCCGGGATCGACCGCTCGCACGGCGGTCTCGGCCGCGGCCTTCGCGGCCCCGTACGCGTTCACCGGGGTCGGCGGCTCGTCGTCGGCGTACGGCTCGGGCCGGCCGGCGTGCAGCGCGTCACTGGACACGTGCACCAGCCGGGCGCCCACCTCGGCCGCCGCGACCGCCACGTGGGCGGCCCCCTCGGCGGTGACCGCCCAGTCCCCGTACCGGTAGGGCGTGCCGACCACGGCGTCCGGCCGCACGTCCGCGACCAGCGCGCGCACCGCGGCCCGGTCGGTCACGTCCAGCCGGCGCGCGGCGACGCCGGGCGCGGCGACGGTCCCCGAGTGATAGGTCCCCACCACCGACCAGCCGGCGTCCGACGCCCGTCGGCAGACGACCCCACCCAGAAACCCGCTGGCCCCGACCACGAGCACCCGCATCCCACCACTCCCCTGCCGTTGATCAAGAGGTTTGCGTCATCCCGCGGGGCGATGATGACGCAAACCTCTTGATCGACCAAGCAGTAGGGAGGCGGGAGGTCAGACCGGGTTTTCCACCGGGGCGGCCGGACCGGCCGTGCCGGTGTGGGCGGTAGCCGGCGGCTTCGGCTTGGCGTCGATGCCGGCCTCGGTGCGCTGCTGGCCGGTGATCGGCGTGGGAGCGCCGGTCAGCGGGTCGAAGCCACCGCGGGTCTTCGGGAACGCGATCACCTCGCGGATGGAGTCCGCGCCGGCGAGCAGCATGCAGACCCGGTCCCAGCCGAAGGCGATGCCGCCGTGCGGCGGGGCGCCGTACTTGAACGCCTCCAGCAGGAAGCCGAACTTGTCCTGCGCCTCCTCGGGGGTGATGCCGAGCAGGTCGAAGACCCGCTTCTGCACGTCACCCCGGTGGATACGGATCGACCCGCCGCCGATCTCGTTGCCGTTGCAGACGATGTCGTACGCGTACGCCAGGGCCCGGTCCGGAGCCTCCTCGAAGCGGTCGACCCACTCCGAGTTCGGCGAGGTGAACGGGTGGTGCACGGCCGTCCAACCGCCCTCGTCCGTGCGCTCGAACATCGGCGCGTCGACCACCCAGCAGAACGCCCAGGCGCTCTCGTCGATCAGGCCGGACCGCTTGGCGATCTCGACCCGAGCGGCGCCGAGCAACTCCTGCGCCTCCCGCGTCGTGCCGCTGGCCGCGAAGAAGACCGCGTCGCCGGGCTTGGCGCCGACCGCGTCGGCGAGCCCACCGAGGTGCTCGGCGGAGAGGTTCTTGGCCACCGGGCCGCGCGCCTCGCCGGTCTCGGCGTCCAGCACCACGTACGCCAGGCCACGTGCGCCGCGCGCCTTGGCCCAGTCCTGCCAGCCGTCCAGCTCCTTGCGGCTCTGCGCCGCGCCGCCCGGCATCACCACCGCGCCCACGTAGCCGCCCGCGTCGATGGCACCGGCGAAGACCCGGAACTCGGTGCCGCGCAGGTAGTCGGTCAGCTCGGTCAGCTCCACGCCGTAGCGCAGGTCCGGCTTGTCGGAGCCGTACCGGGCCATCGCGTCGTGCCAGGTGATCCGCAGGATCGGCCCGGAGATCTCGTGCCCGGCCAGGTCCTTCCAGAGCGTCGAGACGATCGCCTCGCCGAGGTCGATCACGTCGTCCTCGGTGACGAACGACATCTCGATGTCGAGCTGGGTGAACTCCGGCTGCCGGTCGGCGCGGAAGTCCTCGTCCCGGTAGCAGCGGGCGATCTGGTAATACCGCTCCATGCCGCCGACCATCAGCAGCTGCTTGAACAGCTGCGGTGACTGCGGCAGCGCGTACCAGCTGCCGGGCTGGAGCCGCACCGGGACCAGGAAGTCGCGGGCGCCCTCGGGCGTGGAGCGGGTCAGCGTCGGCGTCTCGATCTCCAGGAAGTCGCGCTCGTGCAGCACCCCCCGGGCGAGGTGGCTGGCCCGCGAGCGCAGCCGCAGCGCGTTCGCCGGGCCGCTGCGGCGCAGGTCCAGGTAGCGGTACTTGAGCCGGATGTCGTCACCGGCCTCGACCTGGTCGTCGATAGGCAGCGGCAGCGGCGCGGCCTCGGAGAGCACCTCCAGCTCGACGGCCGTCACCTCGACCCCGCCGGTCGGCAGCTCCGGGTTCTCGTTGCCGGCCGGCCGGAGGGTCACCTCGCCGGTGACCTTCACGCAGAACTCGTTGCGCAGCGCGTGCGCGTCCTCTTCGCGGAACACCACCTGGACCACGCCGGAGCCGTCGCGCAGGTCGACGAAGATGACGCCACCGTGGTCACGGCGGCGGGCCACCCACCCGGCGAGCGTCACCGTCGAGCCGGCGTCCGCGGCGCGCAGGCTTCCGGCATTGTGGGTACGGATCACGCTGGCAACTCCTCATCGTGGAACAGTCCTCACCGGCATTCTGTCAGGGGCGACCGTCCGTCCTCCCGGGCACCCGGCACGCCGGGCCGATTCCCCGGTGGGCGGGACCGGTGAACCCGGCTCGACGGCCCGCCATGCCGGTTAACGTGGCCGAATGCGCGCCGTACCGATGTGGGCCGTCGCCACGGCGACGGCGGCACCCGTGCTGCTGGTGGCCGGCTGGACGGTCGCGGGCGCCCGCCAGCCCACCGGTTACGACCCGATCCGGGACACCATCAGCCAGTTGGCGGGGCAGGACGCGACCGATGCCTGGATCATGATCGGCGCTCTGGTGCTGCTCGGCTGCTGTTACCTGGCGACCGCTGCCGTCCTGCACGCGGCCGGGCTGCCCAGCCGCTTCCTGCTCGCGGTCGGCGGGGTGGCCACCATCGCGCTGGTCGCCTTTCCCCGGCCGACGGTCGGCGGGTCGCTCAGCCACGGCATCGCGGCCACCGTGGCCGTCCTCGCCCTGGCACTCTGGCCGGCCGGTTCGGCGCTCTCCCTGCCGCGCGGCCGCGACGCTGCGCACCCGGCGGCGCCGGAGCCACCCTGGGCGTTCCGCCGGGCGGTCGGCCTGAGCGTCAGCGCAGTGCTGCTGTGCCTCTTCGGCTGGTCCGCGTTCGAGGTGACCTCGGGGTCCCGGACCGGGCTGGCCGAGCGGGTGACGGCGCTGGCCGTCGCGCTCTGGCCACTGCTGGCGGTCATCTCCGCTCGGCGGGCGCACCTCGCCTGGGCCGCGGACGGCTCCGTACCTCTCGGTGTGGGTGGCCTGTCGGCTGTCGTACCGCAGGATCCCCCGCAACCGACGCACGGGCCCGCCCCGCGACGGCCCGGCCGGCTGCCCTGAGGTGGCCGCCGGGCCGGATCGCCCGGGCGCGAGGGGGAGGTCGGGGCGCCCGGACGCGCGGCGCGGGCCGCCGGGAGGGGTTCCGGCGGCCCGCGGGCGATGGATCGATCAGAAGACGCTGACGCCGTAGCGGCTGAGCGCCTCGGTGACGGGCTGGAAGTAGGTCGTGCCGCCGGTGCGGCAGTTGCCACTGCCGCCGGAGGTCATGCCCAGCGCGGTGCCGCCGCTGAACAGCGAGCCGCCGCTGTCGCCCGGCTCGGCGCAGACGTTGGTGCGGATCAGGCCGGAGACCGAACCCTCGGCGTAGTTCACCGTCGCGTTGGTCGCGTTCACCGAGCCGCTGCGCAGGCCGGTGGTGCTGCCGGAGCGCTGGACCGACTGGCCGACCGAGGCGTTGCCCGAGCCGGTGATGTCCCGGTAGCTGCCGTTGTAGAGGTAGACGTTGCCGGCCGCGTTGGCCGAGTTGTTGTGCCGCACGATGCCGTAGTCGTTGCCCGGGAAGCTGGTGCCGGTCCGGGTGCCGATCAGCGCGGTCTGGCCGGAGTTCGAGTACCAGCTGGCCGAGATGTTGGTGCAGTGCCCGGCGGTGACGAAGGAGTAGGTGCTGCCGCTGCGCACGTTGAAGCCGAGCGAGCAGCGCCCGCCGCCACCGGCGTAGATGGCCTGGCCACCGGAGATCCGGGTGCTCAGCACGCCGGCCTCGGCCTCGACCCGGACCGCGCCGTTGGCCCGCGCGGCGGCGGCCTTGACCCGCTCCAGCTTCGCCCCGGTGACGGTGCTGTCCACGGAGACGACGACCTGGTTGGTGACCGGGTCGCTCCACCAGGCGGTGCCCGGGATCTTGGCGGAGCGCTCCAGCTCGGCGGTGGCCCGGTTGAGCTCGGCGGCGCCGCGGGTGACGTAGCGGACGACGGCGCCGGAGTTGCTCACCTGACGGGCGGCGGCCGCGTCGGTGACGGTGACGACGGACCGGCCGCTGGCGTCGAGATAGGTGCCGGCCGAGCGGTCGCCGAGCTGCGCGGAGAGCGCGGCGGCGGCGTCGGGCGAGGCGGCGGGGGCAGCCTGAGCGGGCGCGCCGATGAGCGAGCCGACGACCAGGGCTCCGGCGACAGCGGCGGTCGCCGTGACGCGGAGTGAGGACCTCGTGGGTCGCATGTAACAAACCTCCTGGGCGGGGGACGGGTCTCGCCGGGGGTAGCGGACCCGAGTGACAACCCGGCCGATCTGGGGAAACCGGCCGGCTCCAGTGAAGTATTCACATGTATAAGATCAATAACAAGACTTGGTACGCCCGGAATCGGCGCAACACCCCTGACCCGCTGGCGAACAGCTACCGTCACATCGCAAGCGCACCCCGAATCCGGTCGCCGGACAACCGCGGGGGCGGCGTCAGGGGGTGCGGCGGCGGGCGCCCGGGCCGGGCTCCGGCACCACGTCGCGGGGCCGAGCAACCTCGTGCCCGTCCGCACAGCGCAGCGCGACACGCACCCGCGCCCCGCAGTCCCGGTGACTCACGCTCAGCGCCGAGCCCTCGGGGTCGGCCAGGTACCGGTCGCCCCACCCGAGCACGGCGACCAGCACCGGCCACAGGTCCAGGCCCTTCTCGGTCAGCCGGTACTCGTGCCGCAGCCGGCTTCCCGGCTCCCGGTACGGCTCGCGGCGCAGCACGCCCTGCTCGACCAGGGTGGCCAGCCGGTTCGTCAGCACCTGCCGCGGCATACCGGTACGCACCCGCATGTCGTCGAAGCGCCGCACGCCGGTGAACACCTCGCGCAGCACCACCAGGGTCCACCGTTCGCCGAGGATCTCCATGGCACGGGTGATCGTGCAGTTGTCCATCGACCAGGCGAGTGCAGCGGGCGTCATACCGCCAGGCTAAGTCTCATTGACAGACTCAGCAACGTGATGCCAGGCTGAGTCCATGACACAGACGCAGGAGCCGGTCCGCAGCCGCACGTTCACCTGGGCGGATCCGGCGGCCAACGCCGCTCTGGTCGGTCGGCGCAGTGGCCTCGACCTGCTCCGGGCGATGATCGCCGGGGAGTTGCCCCCGCCACCGGTGATGCACCTGATGGACATGACCCGGATGGAGGCCGACGAGGGGCGTGTCCTCGTCGAACTGATTCCACAGGAGTTCCACTACAACCCGCTCGGCACCGTCCACGGTGGCGTCATCTCCGCCCTGCTGGACACCGCCGCGGGCTGCGCCGTGCACACCACCCTGCCCACCGGCGTGGGCTACACCTCGCTGGACCTGAACGTGAAGTTCCTCCGCCCGGTCACCACGGCCAGCGGCATGCTGCGCTGCGAGGGCACCGTACTCCAGCGCGGCCGCCGCACCGCCCTGGGCGAAGCCCGCCTGACCGACGCCAAGAACCGCCTGGTAGCCCACGCAACCAGCAGCTGCCTACTCCTCCCCCTGGAGTAACCCACTCCCTCCCCGACCCCGACCCGCGCCCTCCCCACCCCGACCCGCGCCCCCACCCCCGACCCGCGCGATCTTGCACTTTCGGTCGCCGAAACGAGAGGTTTGCACCAGTTCGGCAGGACAGAAAGTGCAAGATCGCGCGGGCGGACGGCGCAGACGGACCGCGCGGGCGGGGCGCGGGGGGCGCGGGGGCGGGAGGGCGCGGGGGCGGGAGGGCGCGGGGGCGAGAGGGCGTTGGGGTCAGCGGGCCAGGCGGGCGGCTCGGGCGTCGCGCTTCTCCTCGAAGCGGGTGGCGGCCGTCTGCAGGGTGTCCAGCTGGGTCGCCAACTGCTCGCGGGCGGCCTCGCCGTCGGCGTCCAGGCCGGTCACGTTGAACACGTCCCACTGACGCAGCACCGGCAGCAGCACCTCGTCGCGGTGCTGGCGCAGGTCGTAGATGCCGGCCAGGGCGATCGCCACCGACTTGCGGGCGAAGCCCTCGATGCCGCTGCCCGGCATCTGGAAGTCGGCCACCACGTCGGCGACGGCCCGCATCGCCTGGCTCGGGGCCAGCTCGAACGACGCCGCGAGCAGATTGCGGTAGAAGACCATGTGCAAGTTCTCGTCGGCGGCCACCCGGGCCAGCAGCGCCTCGCAGGCGGGGTCGCCGGTGGCCTTGCCGGTGTTGCGGTGCGAGATCCGGGTGGCCAGCTCCTGGAACGAGACGTACGCCAGGGAGTGCAGCACCTCGTCGCCGTGGGCGTTGGTGTAGCCCTCCGACATGTGGGTCATGCGGGCCCGCTCCAACGCCACCGGGTCGACCGCCCGGGCGACGGTCAGGTAGTCGCGGATCGCGACGCCGTGCCGACCCTCCTCGGCGGTCCACCGGTGCACCCAGGTGCCCCACGCGCCGTCGCGGCCGAACAGGGTGGCGATCTCGTGGTGGTACGAGGGCAGGTTGTCCTCGGTCAACAGGTTCACGATCAGCGCGGTGCGGGCCACGTCCGGGATGGCGGAGTCGGTCGGTGACCACGCCTCACCGCCGAGCGGCCCGTCGAAGGTACGGCCCTCGCTCCACGGCACGTACTCGTGCGGGAACCACTCCTTGGCGATCGCAAGGTGGCGGTCCAGGTTGCGGGCGACCACCGGCTCCAGTTCGAGGAGCAGTGCGGTCTGACTCAGTGTGGTGCTCACGGTCACGAGAAACTCCCTACGGTGGCGTAACTTACGCCACCGTAGGTCCCCGCGGCCGTACGCGCCAGTAGTGACGCTCAGCGAACCTGTGGCGTCAGGTCCTCCCGGGGTGGCATCCACTCCTCCGCAACGGCCGTGACCTGCTCACCGGAGCGAATGTCCTTCACCTCGTCCGGTGCCCCGTCCACGCCCGGGAACCAGACGTACGGGATGCCCCGTCGCTCGGCGTAGCGGATCTGCTTGCCGAACTTCGCCGCGCTCGGCGACACCTCGGTCGGCACCCCGCGTCGGCGCAGCGCCTCGGCCACCCGGTTGCTGGCCGGGCGCCGCTCCTCGCTGGTCACCGCGACGACCACGGCGGTCGGCACCTCGCGGGAGACCGACAGCTCCCCCGCGCCGAAGAGCAGCCCGAGCAGCCGGGTCACCCCGATCGAGATCCCCACCCCGGGGTACGACGTGGCACCGGCGCTGGCCAGGGTGTCGTACCGGCCGCCGGAGCAGATCGAGCCGAACCGCTCGTAGCCGCGCAGCTGGGTCTCGTAGACGGTGCCGGTGTAGTAGTCGAGGCCGCGGGCGATGCGCAGATCCGCCACGCAGAGACCGGGCGAGTGCTCCGCGGCGGTCTCCACCACCCGGACCAGCTCCTCGATCCCCTCGGTCAGCAGCGGGTCGTCGACCCCGAGCGCGCGTACCGCATCGGCGAAGGAGGCGTCCGGCGCCGAGATCTCGGCCAACGCCAGGCACGCCTTGGCCTGCGCCTCACTCGCCCCGGCGGTCTGGGCCAACAACTCGGCGACCTTCGCCGGGCCGATCTTGTCGAGCTTGTCCACCGCGCGCAGCGCCGCCTCGGTGTCGGTCAACCCGATACCCCGGTAGAAGCCCTCGTTGACCTTGCGGTTGTTCACCTGGATGACGACCGGCGGGATCGGCAGGGATCGCAGCGCGTCCCCGATCACCAGCGGCATCTCCGCCTCGTGGTGCGGGGCCAGGGTGTCCCGGTCGACGATGTCGATGTCGGCCTGCACGAACTCCCGGTAGCGCCCCTCCTGCGGCCGCTCACCCCGCCACACCTTCTGGATCTGGTAGCGGCGGAACGGGAACTGCAGCTTTCCGGCGTTCTCCAGCACGTACCGGGCGAACGGCACGGTGAGGTCGAAGTGCAGGCCGAGCTGGTCGTCGCCGGCCGCGCCCTCGGCGTCGGCGTGCAGCCGCCGGATCACGTAGACCTCCTTCGAGGTCTCGCCCTTGCGTAGGAGCTGGTCCAGGGGCTCGACCGCGCGGGTCTCCAGCGGCGCGAAGCCGTACAGCTCGAAGGTGGCCCGGATCTTCTCGAGCACGTACTGCTCGATCATCCGCTGGGCGGGCGTCCACTCCGGGAAGCCGGAGATGGGCGTGGGCTTGCTCATGACGTACTCCTTGCGGTTCCGCGTCGCGACGCGGTGCGGTCGTGGGTCCGCGCGCGGCGCGGACGGGTGCTAGAGGCCCCGGGTGGGCGTCGCCGGCCGGGCGTCGCCGGCCTGCGCCACCTCGACGAGGTACGGGTTGCTGGCGCGCTCGCGGCCGATGGTGGTGCTCGGCCCGTGGCCGGGCAGCACCACGGTGTCGTCGGCCAGCGGGAGGATCTTGTCGCGCAGGCTGGTGAGCATCGCCGGCATGCTGCCGCCGGGCAGGTCGGTGCGGCCGATCGAGCCGGCGAACAGCACGTCGCCGGAGAGGCAGATCTCGTCCGCCTCCCAGCTCGAGCCGGCGCCGGGCAGTCGGAAGAGCACCGACCCGCCGGTATGGCCCGGAGCGTGGTCGACGGTGATCTCCAGGCCGGCCAGCGCGAGGGTGGCGCCGTCGATCAGCTCGGCGACGTCCTCCGGCTCGGTGTAGCTCAGCCGGCCACCGAAGAGCGACGTCAGGTCGGTCGAGAGACCCTTGGCCGGGTCGGCCAGCATCTCCCGGTCGCCGGGGTGGACGTACGCGGTGATGCCGCGGGCACCACAGACCGGCGCGACCGAGAAGGTGTGGTCGAGGTGGCCGTGGGTGAGCAGGACGGCGGCCGGGTGCAGACGGTGCTCGGCGAGCAGCGCGTCGAGCTGGTCGAGCACCCCGATCCCGGGGTCGACCACCACGCACTGCTCCCCCGGCGCGGTGGCCACCACGTAGCAGTTGGTGCCGAAGGCGTCCGCAGGAAAGCCGGCCACGAGCACGGGCGCTGTCCTTCCGTCGAGCTGTCGTCCTGCCCAGCAGCCTATCGGGCCACGCGACCGGGTTCCGCGCGTCCGTCCCACCCGCCCCGCCGGGCACACTGACATCGCCCGATAAGCGCTGCTGGCGGCGGGGTTCGACCTCGTACACCACTTTCCCAGTCGCTAGCCGTACACTCTGGCGGGCGTGTGGCGCGGCACACGTGACGCCGGTGGGCCGGGACGCCCGGCCGCCGGTGACGACCAGGCAGAGGAAGGGGAGCACGGGTGGCTTCCAGCAGCGACCGGCAGCGCAAACTGGCGCGGGCCAAGCTCGACCGGCAGTTGGCTCGCCGGGCGGCCGCCACGCGGCGGCGTCGGCAGATCCAGGCCGGTGTCGGCGCAGCCCTGATCCTTGTGCTGATCGTGGCCGGGTCCGCCTGGGCGCTCGGTGCCTTCGACTCCGACCCCAAGCAGAACTCGGCCGCGGCGGACGTCTGCCTCTGGACGCCGCAGGACGCGGCGGCCAACACCAATCTCAAGGACGTCGGCACGCCGCAGACCAAGGGCCTGCCCACCGAGGGCACCCGTGCCATGACGGTGACCACCAACCAGGGTGCGCCGATCACCGCCCAGTTGGACCTGGCCAGCTCCCCGTGCGCGGCGGCCAGCATCGCGCACCTGGCGAGCCGGTCGTTCTACGACAACACCAAGTGCCACGAGATCACCGCCGACGGCGCGCTGCGCTGCGGCGACCCCAGCGGCACCGGCCTCGGCGGCCCGTCCTACTCGTTCTACGACGAGGACGTGCCCACCGTTCCCTCCGCGTCTCCGTCGGCCACCCCGGCACCCGGCCAGCCGCCGACGTACCCGAAGGGGACCGTCGCGATGATCGCCAACCCGCCGGGCTCCAACGGCAGCCAGTTCCTGATCTTCTTCAAGGACTTCACCACCACCGACCCGAAGTACCCGGTGATCGGTCGGGTGACCGGCGGCCTGGACGTGGCCGAGAAGATCGGCGCCCTGCCGACCGTGGACAATGGGACGGGGGCCAAGGTCAAGCCCAAGACCGACGTGGTGATCCAGAGCCTCACCGTCGGTGAGCCGGTCACCGCCGCGGCATCGTCGCCGCCGGCCTCCGGCGCCCCGGCCAGCAGCCCGAGCGCCGGCTGACCGGCCGCCCCACCCCACCCACAGCGGCACCCAGACAGACAGCCAGGAGGATCCAGGCGTGACGTCCACCAGAGAGCGGCAGCGCGCGGCGGCACGCGCCCGGCTCGAGAAGGATATGGCCGAGCGCTCGGCCAAGGCCCGCAAGCGCCGGCAGACCCAGGCGATCGTCGCCGCGGCCGCCGCGCTGGCGCTCGTGGTCGCCGGCACCGTCTGGCTGGCGGTGAGCCTCAGCGGTGACGACGACAAGCCGACGAACGACGCCGCGGCGCCCGGCGCGTCCGAGTGCGCGTTCACCGCGCTGCCGACGGACCAGCGGCCCAAGCAGATCAAGGACGTCGGGCTGCCGAGCAACCAGCAGTCCGGCACCGGCGTGCAGACCATGACGATCGACACCAACCTGGGCCCGATCACCGCCAAGGTCGACCGGTCGCTGGTGCCGTGCACGGCGGGCAGCTTCAGCTACCTCGCGCAGAAGGACTTCTTCGACAACTCCAAGTGCCACCGCCTGGTGACCGAAGGCATCAAGGTGCTGCAGTGCGGTGACCCGAGCGCCACCGGCGCGGGCTGGCGGGACACCGACGGCCAGGGCGGCCCGAGCTACCGGATGGCCGAGGAGAACCTGCCGACCGACAAGCGCCCGCCGTACCCGGAGGGTGTCATCGCGATGGCCAATTCCGGCCAGCCCGGCAGCACCGGCAGCCAGTTCTTCATCGTCTACGGCGACTCGCCGCTGGACGCCGCGTACACGGTGGTGGGCACCGTGACCGGCGGCCTGGACATCGTCAAGGACGTGGCCAAGGCCGGCGACGACGGCGCGTTCGCCCAGCAGGCCGGCGGTGGCCACCCGAAGAAGGAGGTCATCATCAAGGACCTCACGATGAGCCCGCCGCAGAGCTGACACTCGATCCGACGCAGAAGCGCCCGCCGGCTGAGCCGGCGGGCGCTTTCGCGTGTCGGGCGTGACCCCGACGGGGTACGCCGAGGGTGGCGCGTCAGGCGCCGGAGGTGACCCGGTAGGCGTCGAAGACGCCGTCGACCTTGCGGACCGTGGCCAGCAGGTGGCCCAGGTGCTTCGGGTCGGCCATCTCGAAGCTGAACCGGCTCACCGCCACCCGGTCACGGGTGGTGGTGACGGTGGCGGACAGGATGTTGACCCGCTCGTCGGAGAGCACCCGGGTGACGTCGGCCAGCAGCTTGTGCCGGTCCAGTGCCTCCACCTGGATGGCTACCAGGAAGGTCGAGGCGGAGGTGAGCTTCCAGCTGACCTCGACCACCCGCTCGCTCTGGGCCCGCAGGTCCTCGGCGTTGGCGCAGTCGTCACGGTGCACGCTCACTCCGCCGGAGCGGGTGACGAAGCCGAAGACGGTGTCCGGCGGGACCGGGGTGCAGCAGCGCGCCAGCTTGATCCAGACGTCGCTGACGCCGCGGACGACCACGCCCGGGTCGGCGCTGCTCTGCCGACTGCGCGGCGGCCGGGTGGCGACGGCGGTCTCGGCGATGTCCTCCGCCGCGCCCTCCTCGCCGCCGTACGCGGCCATCAGCTTCTGCACCACCGACTGCGCGGAGACCTGGCT
This sequence comes from Micromonospora sp. CPCC 205539, assembly GCF_036906815.1. Classification (NCBI taxonomy): domain Bacteria; kingdom Bacillati; phylum Actinomycetota; class Actinomycetes; order Micromonosporales; family Micromonosporaceae; genus Micromonospora; species Micromonospora sp. CPCC 205539. Next base: position 17,455 of record NZ_JBAKHW010000066.1, read on the forward strand.
GTCGCCGACCGCGGCGTAGAGCGACGCCACGTCGGCCAGGTGCAGGTCGCGGGCGATCGACATCAGCGCGTCGGAGGTGAGCATCCGCTGCAGCGGCATGCCCTGCTTGCGCATCGCCTTGACGATCGCGTCCTTGCCGGCCTCGATCGCCTCCTCGCGCCGCTCCTTGTTGAAGTACTGGCGGATCTTCGTGCGTGCGCGCGGGCTCTTGACGAAGCCCAGCCAGTCCTGAGTGGGGCCGGCCGTGTCGGACTTCGACGTGAAGATCTCGATCACGTCGCCGTTGGAGAGCGTCGACTCCAGCGGCACCAACTTGCCGTTGACCCGCGCCCCGATGCACTTGTGCCCCACCTCGGTGTGCACCGCGTACGCGAAGTCCACCGGCGTCGACCCGGTCGGCAGCGGGATGACGTCACCCTTCGGGGTGAAGACGTACACCTCCTGGCTGGACAGGTCGAAGCGCAGCGCGTCCAGGAATTCGCTCGGGTCGGCGGCCTCCCGCTGCCAGTCCAGCAACTGCCGTAGCCAGGTCATCTCGTCGATGTGCGCCGGCGGGCCGACGACCTGGGTGCCCTTGTGCTCCTTGTACTTCCAGTGCGCGGCGATGCCGAACTCCGCGGTGCGGTGCATCGCGTACGTGCGGATCTGCATCTCCACCGGCTTGCCGGTGGGCCCGATGACCGTCGTGTGCAGCGACTGGTACATGTTGAACTTGGGCATCGCGATGTAGTCCTTGAACCGACCCGGCACCGGCTGCCAGTTGGCGTGGATCACGCCCAGCGCCGCGTAGCAGTCGCGCACCGTGTCGACCAGGATCCGCACGCCGACCAGGTCGTAGATGTCGTTGAAGTCGCGACCCCGCACGATCATCTTCTGGTAGATCGAGTAGAGGTGCTTCGGCCGACCGGTGGTCTCCGCCTTGATCTTGGCGGCCTTGAGGTCGGTCTGCACCTTCTGGGTCACCTGACGCAGCAACGCCTCGCGCTGCGGCTGGTGCTCCCCGATCAGCCGGTTGATCTCCTCGAAACGCTTCGGGAACAGCGTGCCGAAAGCCAGATCCTCCAGCTCCCACTTGATGGTGTTCATACCCAGCCGGTGGGCCAGCGGGGCCAGGATCTCCAGCGTCTCCTTGGCCTTCTGCTCCTGCTTGGGACGGGGCAGGAAGGTCAGGGTGCGCATGTTGTGCATCCGGTCGGCCAGCTTGATCACCAGCACCCGCGGATCCTTGGCCATCGCCACGACCATCTTGCGGATCGTCTCGGCCTTGGCCGCGTCACCCAGCTTGACCTTGTCGAGCTTGGTGACGCCGTCGACCAGCAGGGCGACCTCGCCGCCGAAGTCGGCGCGCATCTGGTCGAGCGTGTATTCCGTGTCCTCGATGGTGTCGTGCAGCAGCGCCGCGACCAGCGTGGTGGTGTCCATCCCCAGATTGCCCAGGATGGTGGCCACCGCGAGCGGGTGCGTGATGTACGGGTCACCGGACTTGCGGTACTGCCCCGAGTGCCAGCGGGCCGCGGTGTCGAAGGCGCGCTGCAACAGCCGGGCATCGGCCTTCGGGTGGTGGACCCGGTGGGACGAGATGAGTGGCTCCAGCACCTCGCTGACCTGCGAGGTCTGCCAAGGAGCGTTGAACCGGGCCAGCCGGGCCCGGACCCGCCGGCCGGTGGGCGCGTTGGAGAGCCCGAAACCGCCGCTCGGCGACGGATCGATGGTGGCGTCGGTGGGAAAGGGGACCACGACCCCGTCCGCCTCGGGGGCCGCCTCCGCGGTCGGAGCGCCACTGATCGGCCGCACAGCGCCGTCGACCGGAGCCGAGCCGGAGCCGTTGTCGGCGCCCGTCACCCGGGCCGGCGCGTCACCGGACCGCTCGGTCACCGAGCTGTCAGCGTCGCCTGTCGGGTGCACCGTGCCCTCCGCCGGAGGGACGACATCGTGGGACACCGGCCTCCTCACCGCTCGCCGGGAAAACACCAGCCGAACGTCGGCCGGCCTGGTCTCGCGCTGCCCGACGGCGTACCGCCAGCGTCAGCAAAGGGCAATGCTACCCGCCCGCACGGCCCCCTGCCGCTCCGCCGGACGGCCGGGACCGGGTCCGCCCGACGGTGTCGGGATCAAACGGTCAGCAGAGCATGGACCGGACGCGGCGCGAGCCGCTCGCGGCCACCCAGGAAGCCAAGCTCGAGCAGTACGGTGAAGCCGGTCACGGTCCCACCGGCCCGCTCGACCAGGTCCAGCGTCGCCTCGGCGGTGCCACCGGTGGCCAGCACGTCGTCGACCACCAGCACCCGGTGCCCGGCGGTGAAGGCGTCCTCGTGCAGCTCCAGGGTCGCCTCGCCGTACTCCAGGGCGTACGAGACCGAGTACGCCGGGCGGGGCAGTTTGCCGGCCTTACGGACCGGCACCACACCCACCCCCGCCGCGTACGCGACCGCCGCCGCGATGACGAAGCCCCGCGCCTCGATGCCGACCACGGAGTCGAAGCCGTCCCGCCCGTGGTACGCGACGATCCCGTCGACCACCTCGCGGAACGCGGCCCCGTCGGCGAACAGCGGCATCAGGTCCTTGAACATGACACCGGGCTGGGGGAAGTCGGGCACGTCCAGCACCCGGCTGGCGACCAAACGGGCGGCCTCCGGGCCGCTGTCCCCGCGCGCCGCGGTGCTGTGGGTCTCCGTCACGGCAGTTCCGCTTCCTTCCAACGACGACGGCGTCCGGCAATGCTGCTCGCACAGCATGCCGGACGCCGTTCGGGCGTTTCCTCCCGGGTCTGCCCCGGGTGGCCGTCAGCGCCGCTTGGCGCCACCCGGCCGGTTGCCGCCGCCACCGGGACGACCGCCCCGGGCACCGGTCGGCCGCTTGCCCGCCGGACGGGCACCCACCTTGGGCGAGGCACCGGCCAGCGCCGGGGTCTCCGGGTCGACCTCGTCGACCCCGTCGGTCTGGACCGGGCCCGGGGTGCTCTTCGTGGTGCCCTCACCGCGGGACAGCGCGCCCCGGCGGGACAGCACCCGCTTGTTGTGCGCCTGGATCCGCGGGTCGTAGTTCTTGAGCAGCACCAGCAGCGGCGAGGCCACCAGGATGGAGGTCAGGAACGCCACCGCCATACCGACGAACAGCACCAGGCCGAGGTCCTTCAGGGTGCCGGCGCCGAGCAGACCGGCGCCGATGAAGAGCAGACCCCCGACGGGCAGCAGGGCGACCACCGAGGTGTTCAGCGACCGCATCAGGCTCTGGTTGACGGCCAGGTTGGCCGCCTCACCGTACGTCTGGTTGTTGTTGGCCGTGATGCCCCGGGTGTTCTCCTGCACCTTGTCGAAGACCACCACCACGTCATAGAGCGCGAAGCCCAGGATGGTGAGGAACCCGATGATCGTCGACGGGGTGACCTCGAAGCCGACCAGCGAGTAGATGCCGGCGGTGAGGATCAGGTTCATGAACAGCGAGGAGACCGCGGCGACGGCCATCCGCCACTCGAAGCGCAGGATCAGGTAGACCATCACCAGCGCGATGAAGATGATCAGGCCGAGGATGGCCCGCTCGGTGACCTGGCTGCCCCACGCCTCGCTGACCTGGTTGCCGCTGATCTGACTCGGCTGGATGCCGAGCTCATCGGCGATCTTGGCCTCGACCGCGGTGGCCTGCTCGGGGCGGAGCTGCCCCGTACGCAGCTCGTAGCTGTCGCCGCCGGTGCCGCCGACCTTCTGCGCGGTGACCACCTCGACGCCGCCGCCCTCGGCCGCGAGGGCCGCGTTGACGCCCCGCTCGGCCTCCTCGAGGGTGCCGACGCTGGCCGGCACCTGGAACGAGTTGCCGCCGGCGAACTCGATGCCGAGGCTGAAGCCACGGATCGAGAAGCTGAGGATCGCGATCAGGACCAGGACCCCGGCGACGCTGAACCAGAGCTTGCGCCGACCGATGACGTTGAGACCGGCCTCGCCGTTGTAGAGGCGGCTCGCCAGACCGTTTTCCGCCATCTCAGGCCTCCTTGGCGCGCGGGTTGCGGGGCTGAGTCTGCTGGGTGCGGGCCGGAAGCGCCCGGCCCAGACCGCTGACCCGCGGGGACAGGAACGCCCGGGTCCGGGCGAACATGGTCATGATCGGGTGCCGGAAGAGGAACACCACGACCAGGTCCAGCACGGTGGCCAGACCGAGGGCGAAGGCGAAGCCCTTTACCGTGCCGACCGAGACCACGTAGAGCACCACCGCGGAGAGCAGGGTGATCGCGTTCGCCGAGATGATCGTCCGTCGGGCACGGATCCAGGCCCGGGGCACCGCGCTACGCGGGCTGCGACCCTCCCGGATCTCGTCCTTGAGCCGCTCGAAGTAGATGACGAACGAGTCCGCCGCCACACCGAGCGAGACGATCATGCCGGCGATGCCGGCGAGGGTGAGCGTGAAGCCGATCGACCGGCCGAGCACCACCAGCGCGCCGAAGACCAGCAGCGCGGAGAGGATCAGGCTCAGGAAGATCACCGAGCCGAGCAGCCGGTAGTAGAAGAACGCGTAGATGATGACCAGCAGCATGCCGATGCCGGCCGCAAGCAGACCGGCCCGCAGGTGGCTGGCGCCCAGGGTGGCGGTGACGTTCTGCTTCTCCTGCTGCTCGAAGGTGATCGGCAGCGCGCCGTAGCGCAGCTGGCCGGCCAGCGCGCTGGCGTCCTTCTGGGTGAAGTTGCCGGTGATCTGGGAGTTGCCGGTCAGCACACCCTGGATCTCCGGGGAGGACACGATCTCGTTGTCCAGCACGACGGCCACCCGGCACTTGCCGTCCTGGCCGAGCGCGGTCGCGTCGCAGGCCTGGCCCTCGTTGGTGAACGCCTCACGGGTGAGGCCGGTCCACTTGTCCTGGCCGCTGCCGCTGAAGTCCAGGCTCACGACCCAGGCGTTGGTCTGGTCGAGCACCGCGTCGGCGTCGTCCACGTCGGTGCCGAGCACCTTGGCCTGGTCGAGCAGGTTCTTCGAGGCGCCGTCCTCGCAGGCGACGACCTGCTGCTTCGGGTCGGAGATCGACGCCGGCGGCCGCTTGTCGAGCTGCGCGCAGCTGATCGACGGGACGTTGAACTGCATCTGCGCCGGCAGCACCGCGACTTCCTGCGGCGACAACGTGCCGAACGGCTTGAACTTCTCACCGAGCGAGGGGTCGGTGGTGAGGTCGGCCGGGGCCTGCAACGCGCTGGCGGCCTGCCAGGCGGGCGCGCCGACCTTCTGCTCGACGGCCTTGCGCTGCTCCTCGATGCTGGCCGGCACGGGCTCGGCGCTGGCGCTCGGCGACGGCGCGGCGGCACTCGGCGAAGCCGAGGTCGACGGGGTCGACGGGGCGCTGGGGGTGGGGGAAGCCGGGGCCATCCCGCCCTGCCCGCCGCTGGGCGACGAGGAGACCTTCGCCCCGGGGCTGCCCGACGGGGTCACCTTCGGCGACGCGCTGCCGGACGGCGCCGGGCTGGCACTGCCCGTCGGGGTCGGCGTGGCGGCCGGCGGCGCGGTGACCGCGCCACTGCCGTCGGCGGCCTTGAGCACCTTGCGGAAACGCAGCTCCGCGGCGCTGCCCACCTCGTCGAGGTTCCGGTTTTCACCGGGCAGGGAGATGACGATGTTGCGGTTGCCCTCGGTGACCACCTCGGCCTCGGCAACGCCGAGCCCGTTGACCCGGTTCTCGATGATCTGCCGGGCCTCCTCCAGGTTTTCGGCCGTCGGGGGCTTGCCGTCAACGCTGTTGGTCGCCTCCAGCGTCATCCGGGTGCCGCCGATCAGGTCCAGACCGAGCCGAGGCTCGAGCCGGTCCTTCAAGCCGCCGCTGGCGCCGCCCGAGAAGAACACCAAAAGATAGAGGACGACGAAGATGAACCCGAGCACGGCGAGCTGCCGCCCGGGGCGCATCTGTCCCTGAGGTGGTGCCACGGCTGTCCTGTCTCCCTGTACGGTCGCGCCGCTGCACGCAGCGGCGGCGGGGGTCGGGCCGGGGGTCCCGGCCGACGGGTCTGACCTGGGCCGGCGAGGTGCCGGCACGACGGCCGGACGCGCCGGCGCGAAACGCCGACGGTCACGGGGGCGTGCCGATGCCCGGCGTCGACCCAACTATCCAGTTTTCACGTCGCATCCGCTGCCCCGTCGGGCGCGGTGACCCCGGGGGCCGGTCGACCGGCCGTACGCCGGACCCGCCACCCCAGGGAAGGGGGTCACTCCTTGACGGTGTCCGCGTCCTCGGTGACCGGCTCGCTCGGCAGCTCCGCGCGGGTGACCACCCGGGCGATGGCCGGACGGGCATAGCGCGTCTGCACACCCGGGGCGATCTCGAGCAGGACGGTCTCGTCCTCGATGCCGGTGACGGTGCCGTAGAGCCCGCCGATGGTGACCACCTCGTCGCCCGGACCGAGCGCGGACTGCATCGACTCCGCCTCGCGGCGGCGCTTCTGCTGAGGACGGATCATCATGAAGTACATGACACCGAAGAGCAGGGCGATCATGAGGATCGGTGTGAAACCACCGGCTCCCCCACCCGCTGCTGCGTAATACACGGTTACTGACCTTCCCATTGACCACCTGCCCGGCACGGGGGGTGCCGGAGCGGAGGCGGTTTCTCACGTCCTGTACAGACCGCGGCGAAGTCTAATCCCTGCGCCTGGGAACACCGAATGCGGCGCAGATCACGTTCATATCACGGCTGATCGGCGTCCAAGGAGAACAGATCGGGCGCCGGAGGGACATCCACCCCAAATGTACCATTCGGTGGCGTACGACCCAGGTGCCGCCAGGCCGCCTCGGTGGCCACCCGGCCACGCGGGGTGCGGGCCAGCAGACCGGCCCGGACCAGGAACGGCTCACAGACCTCCTCGACGGTGTCCGGCTGCTCCCCCACCGCCACGGCCAGGGTGGACAGCCCGACCGGGCCACCCCGGAACGAGTCGACCAACGCGGTCAGCACCGCCCGGTCCAGCCGGTCCAGGCCGAGCGCGTCGACGTCGTACACGGTCAACGCCGCCCGGGCGGTGACCAGATTGACCACTCCGTCCGCCCGCACCTCGGCGTAGTCGCGGACCCGGCGCAGCAGCCGGTTGGCGATGCGGGGGGTGCCCCGGGACCGGCCGGCGATCTCCGTCGCGCCCTCGGTGGTGATCGGCACACCGAGGATCCGCGCCGAGCGGTGCAGGAGGGTCTCCAGGTCGGCTGGCGCGTAGAAGTCCAGGTGCGCGACGAAGCCGAACCGGTCCCGCATCGGCCCGGTCAGCAGACCCGACCGCGTGGTCGCACCGACCAGGGTGAACGGCTCCACGTCCAACGGGATGGCGGTGGCACCCGGCCCCTTGCCGACCACCACGTCGACCCGGAAGTCCTCCATGGCGCTGTAGAGCAGCTCCTCCGCCGGCCGGGCGATCCGGTGGATCTCGTCGATGAACAGCACGTCACCCTCGGCGAGGCTGGTCAAGATGGCCGCCAGGTCGCCGGAGCGCTCGATCGCCGGGCCGCTGGTCACCCGGATGCCCGCGCCCAGCTCGGCGGCGACGATGTTGGCCAGGCTGGTCTTACCCAGGCCGGGCGGGCCGGAGAGCAGGATGTGGTCCGGAGGCGAGCCACGGCGCATGGCGCCCCGCAACAGCAGGTCGAGCTGGTCACGCACCCGGTTCTGCGCGATGAACTCGGCCAGCCGCCGAGGCCGGACGGTGGCCTCCGCGTCCCGCTCCGCGTCGTCGACGTACGCCGAGACCATCCCCTCGAAATCGCTCATCGGGTGCGACCGAGCAGGCGGATGGCCTGCTTGAGCAGGACCGGCACCGGCGGGGTCGCGCCGTCGATCGTCTCCGCCACCGCAGCCACCGCCTGGTCGGCCTGCCCGGCCGTCCAGCCCAGCCCGACCAGCGCCTGGCGCACCTGCTCGGGCCAGTTGCCGCCGGTCACCCCGGCCGCGCCGTCGGCGCCGATCGGCACCGGGCCGATCCGGTCGCGCAGCTCCAGCACCAGGCGCTCGGCGCCCTTCTTGCCGATTCCGGGCACCCGGGTCAGCGCGGCGGTGTCGGCGTTGGCGATCGCCTTGCGGACCGCGTCCGGCGTGTGCACGGCCAGCACCGCCTGGGCCAGCCGCGGCCCCACGCCACTGGCGGTCTGGAGCAGCTCGAACAGCGCCTTGGAGTCGTCGTCGGCGAACCCGTAGAGGGTCAGCGAATCCTCCCGGACCACGAGGCTGGTGGCCAGCCGGGCGCTCTCGCCGACCCGCAGGTCGGCCAGCGTCCCCGGTGCACAGTGCACGGCCAGGCCGACCCCGCCGACCTCGATCACGGCCTGGTCCGGACCAGTCGCGGTCACCGTGCCGCGCACGCTGGCGATCATCGCGCTCCTCCTCGTCGTGCACGGTCGGCCGCGGCGGCCAGCTTGGAGCGGGTCCCGCCGCGCCAGATGTGGCAGATGGCCAGGGCGAGCGCGTCGGCGGCGTCCGCCGGCTTCGGCGGCTCGGCCAGCCGCAGCAGCCGGGTCACCATCGCGGTCATCTGCGCCTTGTCGGCCTGACCGGAGCCGGTCACCGCCGCCTTCACCTCGCTCGGGGTGTACGTCTGCACGGGCAGGCCAGCCCGCGCCCCGGCCAGCACGGCGATGCCACTGGCCTGTGCGGTGCCCATCACCGTGCGGACGTTGTGCTGGCTGAACACCCGCTCGACGGCGACGGCGTCCGGCTTGTGCTCGGCGACCAGCTCGGCGAGCGACCGGTCCAGGTGTAACAGCCGCAGCGGCAGCTCGTCGGTCGGCTCGGTGTAGACCACGTAGTAGGCGACCAGGGTGCACGGCCGACCCGGCACGCCTTCGACCACGCCCACCCCACACCGGGTCAACCCCGGGTCCACTCCGAGCACGCGCACGCCGCCCCCTCCCCAGCCGTCAGCAGTACGTGTGTTCGACACCCTAACCGGCGCCCTTCCCACCAGCCCCACGGGACACGCCCCCACGCCCCCACGCCCCACGCCCCCTGCCCCCTGCCCCCGCG
>NZ_JBAKHW010000067.1:0-23862 GCF_036906815.1 Micromonospora sp. CPCC 205539
CACGCGCCGCGCCCGCACGCGCCGCGCCCGCACGCGTCGCCCCCGCACGCGCCGCGCCCGCACGCGCCGCGCCCGCACGCGCCGCGTCGATCTAGGGGAAATCGCTGTCGCAGGAGATCGACAAGCAGCCAAATTCCCTAGATCAACGCGGCGCAGGGGTGCCCAGGACGCCGCGGCGACGCCGGTCAGCGGAGGACGCGACCGCGCAGGATCGTGCGGGAGGGGGCGCGGACCACGCGCAGGTCCTGGCGGGGGTCTTCGGGGTAGACGACCAGATCGGCCAGGCCGCCCTCGACCAGGCCGGGGAAGCCGAGCCAGCTCCGGGCACCCCATGACGCGGCGGCGAGCACGTCGAGAGGTGCCATGCCGGCCCGTTCGTGCAGCAGCAGCATCTCCTCGGCGGCCAGCCCGTGGTCGATGCCGCCGCCCGCGTCGGTGCCCACGTAGATCGGCACGCCCGCCTCGTACGCGGCCCGCACCACCTCGGGGAAGCCGTCCCGCAGCGCGAGCATGTGCTCGGCGTACCCGGGGAACTTGGCGCGCGCCTGCTCGGCGATGCCGCCGAAGGTCGCGATGTTGATCATTGTGGGCACCAGTGCCGTGCCTTGGCGGGCCATCTCGTCGATCAGTTCGAGGCTCAGCCCGGTGCCGTGCTCCACCGAGTCCACCCCGGCCCGCACCATGATCTCCACGGCGGACTCGGAGAAGGTGTGCACGGCGGCGCGTACCCCGGCGGCGTGCGCGGCCTGGACGGCCGCGGTGAGGGTGTCCGCGTCCCAGGCCGGCGCCAGGTCGCCCACGCCACGGTCGATCCAGTCGCCGACGAGCTTGACCCAGCCGTTGCCGGCCCGCGCCTGCGCGGTCACCGTCGTGGACACCTCGGCCGCGCCGACCTCCACGCCGATGTCGCGCAGGTAGCGCTTCGGCGGTGCGACGTGTCGACCGGCGCGGGCCAGTCGCGGCAGGTCCGGCTCGTCGTCCAACTCGGGGTACGGGAACGGCGAGCCGGCGTCGCGGATCGCCAGCACCCCGGCGTCCCGGTCGACCCGGGCCAGTTCGCGGGCCTGGTCGAGGGAGGTGATCGGGGCCCCGCCACGGGCGATGCCGAGGTGGCAGTGCGCGTCGACCAGGCCCGGCAGGACGAAGCCTCCGTCGACGACCGTCTCCGCCCCCGGCACCGGGCTGAAGGTCACCCGGTCGCCGACCAGCCAGAGATCCCGAACCTCGTCGTCGGGGAGCAGCACACCGCGCACATGAAGGGCCATGCGCACAGTCCTACCCGATCACTCCCCCTCGGGGGCGAGCAGGTCGTTCTTCCGAGTAGTCAGGGCCGGTAGGTCCACGGAGACCTTCCACGGCTGCTCGGCGACGAACAGGTCCTCGGTGTGCGCGACCTGCTCGTACTCAGCGGGGGCGGTTGTCGCCACCACCCTTGCCGAGCTTGTTGAAGTCGATCTTCGGGAGCTTGAAGCCCGGCGGCAGGCCCTGGCCGCCCGACAGGTCGTTGGGGTCCATGCCCGGCGGGAGCTGCGGCATGCCGCCCGGGAAGCCGCCCGGCAGGCCGGTGCCCGCACCGGTACGCGGACGACCGCCACCCTTGGTGCCCTTGCGCTTGTTCTTGGGGCTCTTGGTCGCCTTGCGCCGACCGCCGCCGGGCAGGCCCATCATGCCGCCCATCTGCTTCATCATCTTCTGCGCGTCGGTGAAGCGGTTGAGCAGCTGGTTGACGTCCATGACGGTCACCCCGGAGCCGTTGGCGATGCGCGCCCGGCGGGAGCCGTTGATGATCTTCGGGTTGGTCCGCTCGCCGGGGGTCATCGACCGGATGATCGCGGTGACCCGGTCGAAGTGACTGTCGTCGAGGTCGGCGAGCTGATCCTTCATCTGCCCCATGCCGGGCATCATGGCCAGCACGTTGGCGATCGGCCCCATCCGCCGCACCGCGATGAGCTGGTCGAGGAAGTCCTCCAGAGTGAACTGCTCACCGCCCATCAGCTTGGCGGTCATCTTCTCTTTCTGATCGGCGTCGAAGGCCTGCTCGGCCTGCTCGATCAGAGTGAGGACGTCGCCCATGCCGAGGATCCGGCTGGCCATCCGGTCGGGGTGGAAGACGTCGAAGTCCTCCAACTTTTCGCCGGTGGAGGCGAACAGGATCGGCTGCCCGGTCACCTCGCGCACCGACAGTGCGGCGCCACCACGGGCGTCACCGTCGAGCTTGGAGAGCACCACGCCGGTGATGCCGACGCCGTCGCGGAACGCCTCGGCGGTACGCACCGCGTCCTGACCGACCATCGCGTCGATGACGAAGATGACCTCGTCCGGCTGGACCGCGTCGCGGATGTCGGCGGCCTGCTGCATCATCTCGGCGTCGATGCCGAGTCGGCCGGCGGTGTCGACGATGACGATGTCCCGGGCAGCCCGCTTCGCGTGCTCGATCGAGGCGCGGGCCACCTGCACCGGGTCACCGGTGCCGTTGCCGGGCTCCGGGGCGTACACCTCGACACCGGCCCGACCACCGAGCACCTGGAGCTGCCCGACGGCGTTGGGGCGCTGGAGGTCGGCGGCCACCAGCAGCGGCTGGTGGCCCTGGCCCTTGAGCCAGCGGGCCAGCTTGCCGGCCAGGGTGGTCTTACCGGAACCCTGGAGACCGGCCAGCATGATCACCGTCGGCGGCTGCTTGGCGAACTGGAGCCGCCGACCCTCGCCGCCGAGCACGGTGATCAGCTCTTCGTTGACGATCTTGATGATCTGCTGGGCCGGGTTCAGTGCCTCGGAGACCTCGGAGCTGCGCGCCCGCTCCTTGACGTTCGCGATGAAGCCCTTGACCACCGGCAGCGCGACGTCCGCCTCCAGCAGCGCGAGGCGGATCTCACGCGCGGTGGCATCGATGTCGGCGTCGGTGAGCCGCCCCTTGCCGCGGAGCTTGGTGAAGATCCCGGATAGGCGGTCACTCAAGGTGTCAAACACGCGAACATCCCGTTTGTCAGTGTTCCGGCGGGCACAACGTGGTCGGCAGTGCGGAGTCCGACCACCGCTAGGGTAGCGGGCCGGCCGCACGGCCGCTGTCGGCCGGCCCGGCCCGACTCCCGGCCACCCCGGCCGTGCCACGCCGTCAACCGGAAACCAACCCCGACTGGTACGCGAAGACGACCAGCTGGGCCCGGTCCCGGGCGCCCAGCTTGCCCATCGCCCGGCTGACATGGGTACGCGCGGTCGCCGGACTGACCACCAGGCGTGCGGCGATCTCGTCGTTGTTGAGCCCTTCACCGACCAACCCGACCACCTCGCGCTCCCGGTCGGTGAGCGCGTCCAGCCGGGGGTGCGGCCGGGGCACCCGGGACGGCCGGGTGGCGAACTCCCGCACCACCCGCCGGGTCACCGACGGCGACAGCAGCGCCTCCCCCTCGGCGACCAGCCGGATCGCCCGCAGCAGCTCGGCCGGCCGGGTGTCCTTGGTGAGGAACCCGCTGGCGCCGTGCCGCAGCGCGTCGAACACGTACTCGTCCAGCTCGAAGGTCGTCAGCACCACCACCCGGGTACCGGCCAGGTCTGGGTCGGCGACGATCCGCCGGGTGGCCTCGATCCCGTCGATGCCAGGCATCCGGATGTCCATCAGCACCACGTCCGGCCGTTCCCGACGAGCCAGCTCCACCGCCCGCAGCCCGTCGGACGCCTCCCCGGCCAGCGCCAGGTCCTCCTCGCTCTCCACCAGCGTGCGCAGCCCGAGCCGGACCAGATCCTGGTCGTCGGCGATCAGCACCCGGATCACGCGGTAGGCCCCATCGGCAGCCGGGCGGACACCCGGAAGCCGCCGCCGGGGCGGGGCCCGGTGGTCAGCTCCCCGCCCAGCGCGGCGACCCGCTCGCGCATCCCGGCCAGGCCGTGCCCGGCCGTCCCGTCGCCGACGGTGCCACTCCCCCGGTCGGCGACCTCGACGACCAGCTCGTCGGCGCGGTGGTCGACGGTCACCTCGGCACTGGCCACCCCGGCGTGCCGCAACACGTTGGTCAACGCCTCCTGCACCACCCGGTACGCGGCCAGATCCACCGCCGCCGGCAGCTCCCGGCGAGCACCGAGCACCCGCAGCTCGACGGCGAGACCGGCCCCGGCGAGCCGGTCGCGCAGCGCGGGGAGCCGGGCCAGGCCGGGCACCGGCCCCCGTTCCGCGCCCTGCCGCACGGCACCCAGGGTGACCCGCAGCTCGTCCAGCGCCTCGCGGCTGGTCCGGCTGATCGCGGTCAACGCGGTCTCCGCCTGCTCAGGCCGTTTCGGCAGCAGGTGCAGGGCGATCTCCGCCTGCATGTTGATCGCGGCCAGCCCATGTCCCACCACGTCGTGCACCTCCTGCGCGATGCGCAGCCGCTCCTCGTCGACCTGTCGCCGGGCCTGCTCGGCGCGGCTGCGGGTCGTGGTCTCCCGGGTGGACCGCACGGCCACCCCCAGGGCGAACGGTACGACCACCCAGGCCGACGCGGGCAGCACTCCTTCCCACCCGGGCGCGGGGCCACGGGACCAGAAGATGTGCACCGACAGCCCGACGAACGCGCACCCGGTGGCCACCGCCGCCGGCCGGACCGCCAGCCGCACCGCCACCGTGTAGACGGCGATCAGGAAGGCGACCAGGATCGGGCCGTACGGGTAGCCGAGCACCAGGTACGTCGAGGTGGCCACGGTGGCCACGCCGAGCGTCGTCACCGGCACCAGCCGCCGGCCCACCAACGCCAACGCGGCGACCGCGACGAGCGCCCGACAGGTGGCGTCCACCGGTCTCGAACCCGGCTGGTTGTCCCCGGCCAGGGTGGTGGCGAGCAGCCCGAACCCGAGCAGCGCCAGCGCGAGCACGGCGTCCGTGGCCGTCTCCTGCCGTCGCCGGCCGCTCCATCGCATGGTCGTCATTCTGCCCGCGCCCGCCCCGGCCGTCGTGCGTCCGCGGGCGGCACCGCACCTACGCCCCCGGACGTACCCCCTGCGTCCTGCCGGGTCAGACGGCGGCGAGGACCGCGGCCTCCAGGCGGGCCCGGGTGGCGTCGTCCGGCCAGCCACCGACCAGGTAGAAGGCGTCGACCACGTCGGCACCGAGGGTGGAGATGCGGGCCGCGCGGACCAGGGCGCCCGCCTCGTCCAGGGCGCAGGTGACCCGGTAGAGCAGGCCGGCGGCGTCGGCGGCGCGCAGTTCCAGCAGCACCGCGTCGGTGGCCGCCTCGCGGTGCCAGACCACCCGGGGAGCCGCCCCGGCGCCCCGGGCGGCGAGCGCCCGGCCGCGGAGGCGCTGGGTGACCGACACGTCGCCGCCGACCGCCCGGCGCAGGTCGGCCCGGAGCGGGACCGGGTCCGGCGGTAGGCCGTAGCGGGGCTGGACCCGGCACTCGACCAGGGCGCGGCCGTCGACCGCGGAGGCGTCCGCGGAGATCACTTCCAGGCGGTGCAGGGCCAGGCAGCCGGCCACCGTGGCGAGCAGGCCCCGCCGGTCCGCCGCGGCCACCGCCACCCGGTCTCCGGTCAGGTGTACGACCGGCAGCGGGCCGGCCAGCAGTGCCGGGTCCGGGGCCGGCGGTTCGGGCAGTACGCCGGTGTCCAGTGCGGTGCGGACGCGGGCGACCAGCTCGGCGACCAGCCGGCCCTTCCAGTCCGACCAGGCCGCCGGCCCGGTTGCCGCCGCGTCCGCAAGGACCAGCGCGTGCAGCAGGTCGAGCGTGCCGGTGTCGCCGACCGCCTCGGCGACCGAGGCGATGGTGACCGGGTCGGACAGGTCCCGGCGGGTGGCCACGTCGGGCAGGAGCAGGTGCAGCCGGACCAGCGTGCCGATCAGCTCGGCCTCGGCGGCGGGCAGGCCGATCCGGGTCGCCACCGCCTCGGCCAGCGGCACACCGACCGTGCTGTGGTCACCGGGCAGTCCCTTGCCGATGTCGTGCAGCAGGGCACCGAGCAGCAGCAGATCCGGGCGGTCCACCTCGCGGGCGTGCCGGCTGGCCTCGTGGGCGGTCTGCACCAGGTGCCGATCCAGGGTGTACCGGTGCACCGGATTGTGCTGGGGCAGGCTGCGCAGCCGGGTCCACTCGGGCAGCCAGCCGTCGACCAGCCCGTACCGGTCACAGGTCTCCCAGGCCGGCACCAGGCCGGCGCCGGCGCCGAGCAGGGTGGTCAGCGCGGCCCGGGCCTCGGGCGGCCAGGGCGCGGGCAACGGCGGGCAGTACGCCGCCAGCCACTCGCAGGTGGCGCGGGCGATCGGCAGCCGGGTGGCCGCCGCGGCGGCGGCAATCCGCAGTGACAGGCTCGGGTCGGGACGGGCGCCGATCGCCGTCCGGGCGAGCACCAGCTCGCCGTCGTGCTCGACCACGTCACGGGCCACCGGGCGACGCGGCGGACGGCCGCCCGCCCCTCGGGAGCGGCCGGAGCGCAGCCGGTCGGCGGCTCGGAAGGCGTCGTCCAGGGCGTGACTGACCGTCCGTGCGTCGCCGGCGACCCGTCGCATGAGCGCGTCGCTGTCCTCCTGCCCGAGCAGCCGGGCCACTCCGTCGCGTTCCTGGGCGACCAGCCGGTCGACCCGGCGCCCGACCTGCTGGTGCAGGGCGTCCCGGGTGTCGAGCAGACGCAGGTGGGCGGCGCGGACGGCGGGGCGCAGCGCGTCGGTGATCCCGGCGGCGGAGATCGCCCGCAGCAGCCCCACGTCCCGCAGCCCGCCGGCGGCCTCCTTGAGGTCACCCTCGAGCAGGAAGGCCAGCTCGCCGTGGGCCTGCCAACGGGCGGCGGTGACCTCCCGCAGGCCGGGCATCTGGCGGACGGCGGTGCGCCGCCAGTGGTCGGCGGCGGTGCGGATCAGCGCGTCGGCCAACGCCCGGTCGCCGGCAACCAGCCGGGCGTCGAGCAGCCCGAGTGCGACCTTGACGTCGTCCTGTGCCACCGAGAGCGCCTCGGCGACGGTGCGCACCGAGTGGTCGAGCCGCAGGCCGGCGTCCCAGATCGGGTACCAGACCGAGGCGGCCAGCTCGTCCATGCCGGGCACCCCGGCGTGCAGCAGCACCAGGTCGAGGTCGCCGTACGGGGCACACTGCCGCCGGCCCAGCCCACCGACGGCGAGCAGCGCCACGCCCTCGCGCTCCGGCAGCAGACCGCGGAGGAAGTCGTCGTACGCCGCCGCCCGGGCCAGTCGGGCCGGCTCGCCGATCCCCCCGGGTACGCCGACGACCTCGTTGATCAAGGGAGCCGCGTCGCCGTTCCCGGCGCTCGCGGACGCGTTCCCCTTGATCAACGAGGTCATGTCGGTCGTGGCCCTGGTCAGAGGGCGTCGAGGCCGCGCTCGCCGGTACGCACCCGGACGACCTCCTCGACACCGGTGACCCAGACCTTGCCGTCGCCGATCTTGCCCGTGCGGGCGGCACCGACGATGGCGTCCACGATCTTTTCCACATCGATCTCGTCGGTGAGCACCTCGACCCGGATCTTGGGCAGGAACTCGACCGTGTACTCGGCACCCCGGTAGACCTCGGTGTGCCCCTTCTGCCGCCCGTACCCCTGGACCTCGCTGACGGTCAACCCGGCCACCCCGAGGGCGTGCAGGGCCTCCTTCACCGCGTCCAGTTGGTAGGGCTTGATGACCGCGGTCACCAGCTTCATGTCCAACCCCTCCATCTCAGGAACGTTAACCGGAGACCTTCGCGCTGACCGGCTCGACGGGAGCCGTACCGCTCGTCGCGCCGGCAGCGGGGGTGCCGATACCCGCCATCGCGAACGCGCCGCCCGTGCCGCCACCCGCCGGAGACAGGTCGTAGCTGCTCTCGGCGTGCTCGGCGATGTCGATGCCCTCGACCTCGGCCTCACCCTTCACGCGGAAGCCGATCGTCTTCTCGATGACGAAGGCGAGCACCCAGGCGACGCCGAACGACCAGACGGTCACGATCAGGCCGGCGAGCGCCTGGCGGCCCAACTGGGTCAGGCCGCCACCGTAGAAGAGGCCGTCCGAGCCGCCGACCACGTCGGTGATCGCGGCGTTGACCGAGTTGGTGGCGAACAGGCCCAGCCAGAGCGAGCCGATCCAACCGCCGACGAAGTGCACACCGACCACGTCGAGGGAGTCGTCGTAGCCGAGCTTGTACTTGAGGCTGACGGCGAGCGCGCAGACGATGCCGGCCACGATGCCGAGCAGGACTGCCGCCCACGGGGCGATGAAGCCGCAGGCCGGGGTGATGGCGACCAGGCCGGCGATGGCGCCGGACGAGGCACCGACCATGGTCGGCTTCCGGTCCTTGATCCACTCGACCGCGATCCAGCCGAGCACCGCGGCCGCCGTGGCGAGCTGGGTGTTGATGAACGCGAGCCCGGCGACCGAGTCGACAGTCAGCTCCGAGCCGGCGTTGAACCCGAACCACCCGAACCACAGCAGACCCGCACCGAGCGCGACCAGCGGGATGTTGTGCGGCTTCATGCCTTCGCGCGGCCAGCCGAGCCGCTTGCCGAGCACCAGGACCACGGCCAGGGCCGCCGCACCGGCGTTGATGTGCACCGCGGTGCCACCGGCGAAGTCCAACGCGTGGATGTGCCACCCCTCGGCACCGGCGCCGATGAACCCGCCGCCCCACACCCAGTGGGCGACCGGGAAGTAGACCAGGGTGGCCCAGCCGAAGGCGAACAACAGCCAGCCGGCGAACTTGGCCCGGTCGGCGATGGCACCGCTGATCAGCGCGACGGTGATCACCGCGAAGACCATCTGGAAAGCCATGAACACGTAGAGCGGAATCCCGATGCCGCTGGGGTTCTCCGCCGTGGCACCCCACAGGTCGGTCTCGGCGAGGAAGGTCTTGGTGCCGAGGTACGTGCTCGGGTCGCCCAAGAGACCGTTCTTGTCGGCCCCGAAGGCGACGCTGAAGCCGTAGAACCACCACAGAACAGAGATGAGCCCGATGGCGGAGAAGCTCATCATCATCATGTTGAGTACGCCCTTGGCCCGGTTGAGCCCGCCGTAGAACAGCGCCAGTCCCGGGGTCATGAGCAGCACGAGCGCGGTCGAAACCAGCAGCCACGTGGTATTGGCGCCGTCGATCGTCGGTGCTTCAGGCACGCTGGCCTCCTAAAGGTGAATTTCCTCCTTCGCGGCTTTCCGGGGCAGCGTCGCCCGTAGGCCGGTTGCGCGGAAGCTTCGCGGCCGGCTGTTTCACCTAGGGTCCCGTGCGGGTTTCCGTTTCGTGACGGGTTGTTTCGTACGTGTCACGAAGACCGCACAGTAGGCGGCATGGACGGTGGTGGATCACCCGGATGGCGTACGTCGATGGCTGAGCGGTCGCACACATCGACCGGACGGGTCAGCGCAGGGCGTTCTCCAACGCGTGCCGCTCGTAGTCGAGCAGCCGCAGGTCGCGCATCGGTCGGCGCAGGTGCCCCTTGTGCACGATCCGGACGAATGCCGGCTCACCCGCGGCGGCCATCCGGCGAATCCCCTCGACGTGGTCCACGACCCGCTTGCGGATGGTCCGGATCAGCCGGTGCCGGTCCCGGGGGATCAGCCCGTACGCGTCGGCGAAGAGCCGCAGCCGGCGCGGCCGGTCCGGGTTCTTCCAGCCCAGCGTGATCGAGTCCCGGTCGGCGAAGATCGGCACCCAGGTCCAGGCCGCGTACGCCACGTCGTAGATCCGCGCGCCGGGTGAGGCGAGGTCGAAGTCGATCAGCCCGAGGGTGCCGTCCGGCCGCCAGATCACGTTGTGCGGCGCGGCGTCGTGGTGGCAGATGACCTCGGTGTCCGGCGGCGGCGGCCCGAACGAGCGCCAGACCGCTCCCGGAGGCGGGGTGAAGCCGTACTGGGCGTCGTGGAACATCCGCAGCATGGTGGCGACGGTGACCAGCGCCTCGTCGGTCGTCCAGTGCGGGGCGAGCGGGTACTCCCCACACTCCCCCTCCAGGTACGACAGCACCTCCCGGTTGCGCTCGTCCATGCCGAGCGCCCGGGGCGCGCCGGTGAAGCCGACGTACTCCAGGTGCCGCAGCAGGGCGTGCACGGACGGGGTCCACGGTCCGGCGTTGCGGCGGACCGTGTCACCGACCCGGACCACGGTGCTCACGTTGCCACCGTGCAGCGGGATCTCCTGCGAAGTCACGTACGGTCTCCCGAGGCGCTGCGAGGGATGGCTGGGCTCACGCCAGCCCGCGTACGCGCGGTCGTCACTGCTCACCCGAGACTACGCGTCCCGTCCGGTGGCCTCGCCGCCCAGCAACGCGTCGACGAACTGCGCCGGGTCGAACGGGGCCAGATCGTCCTTGCCCTCGCCGAGGCCGACCAGCTTTACCGGAATGCCGAGCTTGCGCTGTACGGCGATCACGATGCCACCCTTCGCGGTGCCGTCGAGCTTGGTGAGCACCACGCCGGTCACGTTGACCACCTCGGTGAAGACCCGGGCTTGCTCCAGGCCGTTCTGCCCTGTCGTGGCGTCCAGGATGAGCAGTGTCTCATCGATCGGGCCCTGTTTCTCCACCACCCGCTTGACCTTGCCCAGCTCGTCCATCAGGCCGACCTTGTTCTGCAGGCGGCCGGCGGTGTCGATGAGCACGGTGTCCACGCCGGTGTCGATGCCCCGCTTGACCGCGTCGAACGCGACGCTGGCCGGGTCGGCGGCCTCCGGGCCACGGACGGTCTCCGCGCCGACCCGCGACCCCCAGGTCTCGAGCTGGTCGGCGGCGGCGGCCCGGAAGGTGTCGGCCGCGCCGAGCAGCACGGTACGGCCGTCGGCCACCAGCACCCGGGCGATCTTGCCGCAGGTGGTGGTCTTGCCGGCGCCGTTGACCCCGACCACCAGCACGACCGCCGGAGCGCCGTCCTTCGGGGTGGTCCGCAGCGAACGGTCCAGGCTCGGGTCGAGCGCGTTGACCAGCTCGGCGGCGAGCAGCGCCCGCAGCTCGCCGGCCGACCGGGTGCCCAGCACCCGCGTCCGCTCGCGCAGCCGGTCGACGATCTCGCGAGTGGCGTCGATGCCGACGTCGGCGGTGATCAGGCTGTCCTCGATCTCCTCCCACGCGTCCTCGTCGAGGTGGTCGCGGGCGAGCAGGCCGAGCAGGCCCTTGCCGAACACGTTCTGCGAGCGGGACAGCCGGGAGCGGAGGCGGACCAGCCGCCCGGCGGTCGGCTCGGGCACCTCCACGGCCGGCGCCTCGATCACCGGCGGCTCAACCAGGACACCGGTGGACAGGTCGGACTCCGGTGCCTCGACCGGCGGGCCGGCCAGATCCTCCTCGGCCCGGGTGTCGACCTCGGTGCGTGGCAGCGGTGGCTCGGGCCGCCGGCGCAGCCGTGGCACGACCAGCCCGACTGCGCCGACAATCAGCACACCGAGCAGGACCAGAGCGAGGACGAGATATTCCGCCATGCCGGAATCCTGTCAGATGCCGACGACGGCGTCCCAGCCACCGCACCCGGCCGGCCCCAAGGAACCGGCGGTACGCTCGGCGACATGCCCGCCGAACACCTCCTCATCGGCCCGCTCCTGCGCCGAGTGGTGGACACCCGGGCGACCGTCTGGGTCGAGACGGCGGCGCCCGCCGTGATCACCGTCCGCACCGCCGATGGCGCCACCGGCACCGCACCCACCTTCTCGGCGTACGACCATCACTACGCGCTCGTGGTGGTGGAGGGGCTCACCCCGGACAGCACGACCACCTACGAGGTGCTGGCCGACGACGAGGTGGTCTGGCCGATCCCGAACTACGGCTTCCCGCCGAGCGTGATCCGCACCCGGGCCGCCGACGACCGGGATCAGCCGGTCAACCTGATCTTCGGCTCGTGCCGGGAGACGACTCAGCACGCCACCACCCGCAAGCTCCCACCGGACGCGCTGGACGCGTACGCCCGGCGGTTGATGGCCGACCCGGAGGCGGCGGCGCTGCCCGACCTGCTGGTGCTGCTCGGTGATCAGGTGTACGCCGACAACACCTCGCCGACGGTCCGCCGGCTGCTGCGTCGGCGCCGGCGGCGGCCGAAGGGCGCCCCGGCCGACCAGGTGGTGAGCTTCGACGAGTACACGAAGCTCTACCTGGAGTCCTGGCGGGATCCGGAGATCCGCTGGCTGCTCTCCACGGTGCCGAGCGTGATGATCTTCGACGACCACGAGATCATCGACGACTGGAACACGTCGGCGTCCTGGCGGTCGGAGGTCCGTGACCAGCCGTGGTGGGCCGAGCGGATCGGGAGCGGGCTCGCCTCGTACTGGGTGTACCAACACCTGGGCAACCTCTCCCCCGACGAGGTCGCCGCGGACCCGGTCTACGCCAAGGTCGCCGCCGCCGAGGACGCCACGGGCGTGCTGCGCGAGTTCGGGCACCGGGTCGACCAGGAGTCCGACCTGGCACACGACACCGAGCGCTGGCGTGCGGTGCAGTACCAGTGGAGCTACTCGCTGGACCTGGGCCGGACCCGGCTGGTGATGCTGGACAACCGGTGCAGTCGGGTGCTGGAGCCCGGTCAGCGGGCGATGTTGCCGCCGGGCGAGTGGGCCTGGTTCCTCGACCAGGCGCACGGGATCTACGACCACCTGGTGGTCGGGGCCTCGCTGCCCTGGCTGCTGCCGCAGGGCATCCACAACCTCGAGGCGTGGAACGAGAAGCTGGCCGACTCACGCCGACCCTGGGTGGCGCGCGGGGCGGAGAAGCTGCGCCGGGCGCTCGACCTGGAGCACTGGGCGGCCTTCCGGCGCTCCTTCGAGGCGATGGCGGCGACCTTCGCCCGGATCGGCACCGGCACGCCGGCGGAGCCCGGCGCGCGGGTCGGCGCCGGTCCGGCGTACGCCCCGCCGGCGTCGATCAGCGTGCTCTCCGGGGACGTGCACCACTCGTACGTCGCCCGGGCCCGGTTCCTCGACCCGGCGGTGGTCACTCCGGTGCACCAGCTCACCTGCTCGCCGATCCACAACCAGGTGCCGGCGGCCATCCGCCCGCTGATGCGGATGGGCTGGTCGCCCGGCCCGGCCGGGGTCACCCGGGCGCTGGCCCGCTCGGCGGGCGTCCGCCGTCCGGGGGTGCGCTGGCGCAAGCTGGCCGGCCCGTACTTCGGTAACGCGGTCGCCACACTGACCCACCGGGGCCGTACGGCCGAGGTGACCATCGAGGGCACCACGAGCGACGGCCACCTCCGCCCGGTGATGCGCCGCCGCCTCTCCCGCGACGACGGAGCCGACCGGCCGTAGTCTCTACGCCGTGGACGAGCACCTGCCGGAGCCGATTCGGACGGTCGAGCACGAGTTGACCGCCCTGCTACGTCGTGGTCGTGCGGTCTCCTGGGAGATCGCCCGCGAGGTGCACCCGACTCTCGAACCGAACACCTACGGGCTGCTGCTCTGGCTGCGGCGCAGCGGCTCGATCCGGTTGACCGAGCTCGCGACTCGGCTCGGTGTGGGCAAGGGGACGCTGAGCCGGCAGATCAACGGCCTGGAATCGCTCGGCCTGGTGAACCGCGACCCCGATCCCAGCGACCGGCGGGCCGCGCAGATCAGCCTCACCGAGGAGGGCCAGCGCAAGTTCGACGTCGCCCGGGCCGCCCGGCTGGGGGAGTTCCTGCGCGCCCTGGACGGCTGGCCGGACCGGGACGTCGAGGAGTTCGCCCGACTGCTCGCCCGGTTCAACGACCGCTGGACCTGACCCGGCCGCTGGACCTCACCCGGAACGTGGGGAATGTCCCACTGGTCCGCCACGTTGTTGCTTGAGGCAACCACAGGCATACGGTTGCCCCAAGCAACTCTTCAGGCGGCCGTGCGCGACAAGCCCCCGCCGTTCCACCTTCCGGAGGCAACAACGATGACCCAGGCGACAGCGCCCACAAGGCCGACCGCCGTCAACATGACCCACCGGCAGATCATGGAGGCACTCTCCGGTCTGCTGCTGGGCCTGTTCGTCGCGATCCTCTCCTCCACGGTCATCTCGAACGCGCTGCCGCGGATCATCACCGAACTGCACGGCGGTCAGTCCGCGTACACCTGGGTTGTCACCTCAGCCCTGCTCGCGACCACCGCGACAACCCCGATCTGGGGCAAGCTCGCCGACCTGACCAGCAAGAAGACCCTCGTCCAGATCGCCCTGGGGATCTACGTGCTGGGCTCGGTGCTGGCCGGTGCCGCACAGGGCACCAGTGAGCTGATCGCCTGCCGGGTGCTCCAGGGCATCGGTGCCGGCGGGCTCACCGCGCTGGCCCAGGTGATCATGGCGACCATGATCACGCCGCGTGAGCGGGGCCGCTACAGCGGCTACCTCGGCGCCGTGATGGCCGTCGGCACCATCGGCGGCCCACTGATCGGTGGCGTGATCGTCGACACCTCCTGGCTCGGCTGGCGCTGGTGCTTCTACGTCGGCGTGCCGTTCGCCATCGCCGCGCTGGTCGTGCTCCAGAAGACCCTGCACCTGCCCGTGGTGAAGCGGAAGGCGCAGATCGACTGGTGGGGTGCCACGCTGATCACGGCGGCCGTCTCGGTGCTGCTGATCTGGGTCTCGCTCGCCGGCGACCAGTTCGCCTGGGTCTCCTGGGAGACCGCCGTCATGGTGCTCGGCGCGCTGGCACTCGGCGCGCTCGCGATCCGGGTGGAGAGCCGGGCCGCCGAGCCGATGATCCCGCCGCGCCTGTTCCGCAACCGCACCATCAGCCTGGCCGTCGTCGCCAGCATCGCAGTCGGCGTGGGCATGTTCGGTGCGTCGATCTTCCTGGGCCAGTACTTCCAGATCAGCCGCGGCGAGAGCCCGACCATGTCCGGCCTGATGACCCTGCCGATGATCCTCGGCCTGGTGATCGCCTCCACGGTGGGTGGGCGGATCATCACCCAGACCGGCCGTTGGAAGCGCTTCCTGGTGAGCGGCTCGGCGCTGCTCACGGTGGGCTTCGCGCTGATGGGCACGATCCGCGCGGACACCAGCTTCACCCTGCTCAGCGTCTACATGGCGCTGGTCGGCGTCGGTCTCGGCCTGACCATGCAGAACCTGGTCCTCGCCGTGCAGAACACCGTCGGCCCGCACGAGATCGGTGCGGCCAGCTCGGTGGTCGCGTTTTTCCGCAGCCTGGGCGGCGCGATCGGTGTCGCCGCGCTCGGCGCGGTGCTCGCCCACAAGGTCAAGAGCTACAGCGCCGAAGGGCTCGCCCACCTCGGCATCCCCGTGCCCAGCTCGGGTGGCGGCGTCCTGCCCGACGTGCACACCCTGCCCGGCCCGCTGCGGGCCGTGGTCGAGGGCGCGTACGGCCACGGCGCCGGTGACATCTTCCTGGCCGCCACCCCGTTCGCGCTGATCGCGCTGATCGCGGTGTGCTTCATCAAGGAGGTGCCGCTGCGGCAGCACAACGGCGACCCGGTCGGCGACGAGGTCGAGCGGGAGTCGACCCTCGCGGCCGGCGCCGGTGCCGCGGTGGTCCGTACCGGCGAGCAGAGGTGAGGTAACCAGCCATGAGCGTGGGAGCACCGGATCGCGAGGAGTACGGCCCGAGGACCCGTCCGCTGCCGTTTGAGCGCGGCACGGACGGCCCCCGGGTGGTGATGGTCGGCGTGGACGGCACCCGCACCTCCGAGCGGGCCGGCTCGTACGCCGCCGGCCTGGCCCGCCGGCAGGGCGCCGCGCTGGTGGTCGTCTTCGTCAGCTCGGCGAGCGGGCTGACCGCCCTGGTGCCGGGCATGGACGCCGGCGCGGTCCAGCGGACCCACGAGGAGTTGGCCGACGAGCTGCGCCGGGAGTGTCGACGCGCAGCCGAGGAGTGGGGCGTGCCGCTGACCTTCCTGTGCCGGCGCGGCGACGCGTACGCCGAGCTGTGCAGTGCGGCCGACGAGTTCCAGGCGGACATGGTGGTGGTGGGCGCCTCCGAGCAGGCCGGACACCGCCTGGTCGGCTCGGTCGCCACCCGCCTGGTTCGCACCGGCCGGTGGCCGGTCGTCGTGGTGCCCTGATAACCCGTCGCGGGATGTCCGGGGGGCCGGGCAGGATGCGCGGCATGACCTGGACCGCACCGGAGATCACCCGGACCCCCGAACCGTACGTCGGCGACGAGCGCACCATGCTCGAGGGCTGGCTCAACTACCACCGCGACACCCTGCTGCTCAAGTGCGCGGGGCTCACGGCCGAGCAGTTGAAGATCCCGAGCGTCGAGCCCTCCGGGCTCACCCTGCTCGGACTGGTCCGACACCTGGCCATGGTGGAGCGCTGGTGGTTCCGCGTCCGCGCCGCCGGTGAGCAGTTGGACGACCTCTACTGCACCGACGAGAGCCCCGACGGCGACCTGGAGGACATCGCCGACGCCGACGCCGCGACCGATTTCGCCACGTACGCCGCCGAGGTCGCGGCGGCCCGGGCGGCCGCGGCCGCGCTGTCCCTGGACGACACGTTCCTGCGGCGCCGCCGCGACGGCGGCGCCGACGAGATGAACGTCCGCTGGGTGTACGTGCACATGATCGAGGAGTACGCCCGGCACAACGGCCACGCCGACCTGATCCGGGAGCGGATCGACGGCGCGACCGGCGAGTGACCCGGCCTCAGTAGGCGAGTGCCGCCCGCAGGTAGCGCAGGTCGGCGTGCCCGCCCCACCGGTGCGCCGACAGCCCGGCGGAACGTGCGCCCCGCACGGCCCAGTCCTCGTCGTCGACGAACAGCACCCGGGCCGGCGGGGTGGCCAGCGCCGCGCAGGCCGCCGCGAAGTATTCCGGGGCCGGCTTGTGCACCCCGAGCGTCGAGGAGTTGACCACCACGTCCAGCTCGCCGACCAGGCCGAGTGCGGCCAGGTCGGCGTCGAGCAGGTCGGTGGCGTTGGTGGCCAGCCCGACCTTGACGCCGGCGGCGCGGACCTCCCGGACGACGTCGAGCACCTCGGTGTCGACCTCGCCCCGATAGCGCTGCCACTGCTCCACCGCGGCCCGCGCCCGCTCCGGGCCACCCGCCGGCTCGGTCAGCGCGTCGGCCACACTGCTCACCCAGTCCGCGTGGCTGAGCTGCCCGGTGAGCACCGGTTGGAGTCGGCCCCACTGCATGGCGATCTCGGTGAGCACCCCGTCGCCGAGGCCGTACTCCCGCTCCACGCCGGCGGCCACCGCCGGGTCGAACCGACGCAGTACGCCGTCCAGATCCAGCAGGAGCGCCGTCGCGCGTTCCCGAGCCACTACCCGTTCTCCTCGCCGCGGCCCTGCCGCTGCTCGTCCCCGTCGGCCCGGTTGAGCCGTTGACTGATCACCTGGGTGACCCCACTGCGCATGGTCACCCCGTAGAGCGCGTCCGCGATCTCCATCGTCCGCTTCTGGTGCGTGATGACGATCAGCTGGCTCTTCTCCCGCAACTGTGCCAGCAACGTGATCAGCCGGCCCAGGTTCACGTCGTCCAGAGCCGCCTCGACCTCGTCCATGATGTAGAACGGGCTGGGTCGGGCGCGGAAGATCGCCACCAGCATGGCCACCGCGGTCAGCGACCGCTCGCCACCGGAGAGCAGGGAGAGCCGCTTGATCTTCTTGCCCGGCGGGCGGGCCTCGACCTCGACGCCGGTGGTGAGCAGGTCGTCCGGCTCGGTGAGGATCAGCCGCCCCTCCCCGCCGGGGAAGAGCACGGTGAACACCTGCTCGAACTCGCGGGCGGTGTCCTCGAATGCGCTGGCGAAGACCTCCAGGATCCGCTCGTCGACGTCCTTGACGACGGTGAGCAGGTCCCGTCGGGTGGCTTTCAGGTCCTCCAACTGCTCGGAGAGGAACTTGTAGCGCTCCTCCAGCGCGGCGAACTCCTCCAGCGCGAGCGGGTTGACCTTGCCGAGCAGGGCCAGCTCACGTTCTGCCTTGGCGGCCCGCTTCTCCTGCACCGGTCGCTCGTAGCGCACCGGTTCGGGCACCGGCAGGCCATCGCGTTCGGCCATCGCGACGTCGGCCTGGGTGGGCGGCACGGGCTGGGCGGGGCCGTACTCGGCGACCAGCGTCTCCACGTCCAGCCCGAAGTCCTCGGCCGCCTTCGCCTCCAGCTGCTCGATGCGCAGCCGCTGCTCGGCGCGGGCCACCTCGTCGCGGTGCACCTGGCTGGTCAGCCGCTCCAGCTCGGCGGCGAGCCGCTTGGCTGCCCCGCGTACCTCCTGGAGCTCGGCCTCGCGGGCGGCGCGTTCCCGGGCGACGGCGTCGCGGTGCTCCTCGGCCGCCGCGATCGAGACGGTGAGCCGGCCGAGCGCCTCCCGGGCGCCACCGGCCACGGCCCGGGCGATGCCCGCGCCCCGAGTCCGGGCGGCGCGGCGGGCCGCAGCGCGTTCCCGGGCGGCCCGCTCCGCGGTGGCCTGCCGGGCCAGCGAGTCGGCGCGGCCGGCGATCGAGGAGACCCGCTCCTCGGCGGTACGCACCGCGAGCCGGACCTCCATCTCGTTCTGCCGGGACTGCGGCACCATCGCCGCGAGCTGGTCCCGTTCCTCGGCGGACGGCTCGGCGTCGACCGGCGTCTCCTCGGCCAGCCGCAGCCGCTCCTCCAGCTCGGCGAGTGCGAGGAGGTCCCGCTCCCGGGCCGCCTCCGCGCGGGCCCGGGACTCACCCAGCCGGTCGGTCTCCGCCTTCGCCGAGCGGGCCGCCGCGCCCAGCTCGGCCAGCCGGCGGGCGGCGGCGTTGCGGTGGCTCTCCGCCTCGCGCTTCTCGGCGGCGGCGTGCTGGACGGCCTCCTTGGCGACGGCCACCTCGGCGCGTGCCTCGACGAGCTGCTCGCGCAGCTCGGCACCGGTGCGCTCGGCGGCGAGCCGGTTGGTACGCGCCTCCTCGACGGCGGCCTGCACCTCGATGTAGCTCGGTGCCTTGGCCGACCCGCCGGCCGCCGCGTACGCCCCGACCACATCGCCGTCCGGGGTCACCGCCCGCAGCTCGGGGTTGGTGCCGACCAGCTCGGCTGCGGCGGCCAGATCGTCGACGAGCACCACGTCACGCAGCGCCCGGTGCACCGCGGGCCGCAGCTCGACGGCGCACTCCACCAGGTCGGGCGCCCAGCGGCCGCCGTCGGGCAGCTTCGGCCGCAGTGCGTCGGCGGAGCCGGTCATCCCCGGGCCGGCAGGGCTGCCCACGAGCAGGCCGGCCCGGCCTGCGTCGGAGATCTTCAACAGCCGCATCGCCTCGACGGCCTCGTCCACTCCGGTGACGGCGACCGCGTCGGCGAGGCCGCCGAGCGCGGCGGCCAGGGCGGCCTCGTGCCCCGGGGCGACGGTGAGCAGCCCGGCGAGGCTGCCGAGCAGGCCAGGGACGTCCCCGGCCCGGCCGAGCAGCGCGCCGGCGCCGTCCTTTCGGCGCAGGCCCAGGGCGAGCGCCTCCTCACGGGCCTTCCAGGTGGCGGCGTCCTTCTCGGCGGCCCGCTCGGCGTCGGTCAGCGAACGGACGGTGGCCTGGACCCGGTCCTGCCCGGCGACCGCCTCGGCGTGCCGGGCGTCCAGGTCGGCGTTGTCCCGGTCCGCCTCGGTGGACTGCGCGGCAACCGCGTCCAGGTCGGCCTGCGCCAGCTCGGCGCGGCCCAACGCGTCGGTGTGCGCCACGGCCAGCCGCTCGATCTCCTCACCTGCGCTGGTGGTCCGGGCGCGGGCCGAGTTGACCTGGCCGGTGAGCCGGGCCAGCCCCTCCCGTCGGTCGGCGATGGCCTTTGCGGCGGCGACCAGCTCGCGCTCGGCGGCGGCGAGCTGCCGTTCCAGCTCCTGGCGGTGCTCCACCGCCTCGGCCAGCCGGATCTGGTCGTCGGTGAGCGCGGCGCGCAGCTCCTCCTCCTGCTCGCGGATGCGCTCCGCCTCGGCCTCGAGCTGGTCCGGGTCGCGGCCGGTGCGCTCGTCGTCGCCGCTGGCGCTCAGGTGCCGCAGCCGTTCCAGGGCCAGTTGTTCGATCGAACGGAAGCGCTCCTGCAGGGCGGACAGCTTGTACCACGTGTCCTGGGCGGCGGCGAGCAGCGGCGCGTCCTCGGCCAGGGCGGCCTCCAGCTCGCCGAGCCGGCCCTGTACCTCGCCGTGCTCGGCCTCGATCTGCTCGCGACGCTCCCGCAGCGCGGTCTCGTCGGCGATCTCCCGGTCGAGGGTGGTCCGCAGGGTGGCCAGGTCGTCGGCGAGCAGCCGTAGTCGGGCGTCGCGCAGGTTGGCCTGGATGGCGGCGGCGCGCCGGGCGACCTCCGCCTGTCGACCCAGCGGCTTGAGCTGCCGGCGCAGCTCGGCGGTGAGGTCGGTGAGGCGGTTGAGGTTGGTCTGCATCGCGTCGAGCTTGCGGAGCGCCTTCTCCTTGCGCTTGCGGTGCTTGAGGACGCCGGCGGCCTCCTCGATGAACGCCCGACGGTCCTCCGGCTTGGCGTGCAGCATGCCGTCGAGCCGGCCCTGGCCGACGATGATGTGCATCTCCCGGCCGATGCCGGAGTCGGAGAGCAGCTCCTGGATGTCGAGCAGCCGGCAGGAGTTGCCGTTGATCTCGTACTCGCTCTCGCCGGAGCGGAACATCCGGCGGGTGATGGAGACCTCGGTGTACTCGATCGGCAGCGCGCCGTCGGTGTTGTCGATGGTGAGGGTGACCTCGGCGCGGCCCAGCGGCGCGCGGCCGGCCGTGCCGGCGAAGATCACGTCCTCCATCTTGCCGCCACGCAGCGCCTTGGCGCCCTGCTCGCCGAGCACCCAGGCGATGGCGTCGACGACGTTGGACTTGCCGGAGCCGTTCGGGCCCACCACGCAGGTGATCCCGGGCTCCAGCTTCAACGTCGTGGCGGAGGCGAAGGACTTGAAGCCCCGCACCGTCAGGCTCTTGAGATACACCTACTCGATCCTCGTCCGGTGGCCGCCGTACCGTCGCCGGCTGCGCGGACCTGGGTGAACCCGCAGACTAACCCGGTGGCGGGAGCGGTCTGGCACGCGACCCGCCCCGCTTCGCGTCGAACGAGGTGCCGCGGGCCGCTCGTGCTGTTCTTCCGATGGTGGCGAGAAGGGCTAATGGCGTTCATGATCGGCTTTTCGACCGACGTGTTTCCGGAAACTGCCGACGCGGTTCCGACCCGGCCACAACAAGATCATAAATCGTCGGCCACGAAAGGGGCCGGACAGCGTTGCGCGCCGGCACAGAGGTGTCGGCGCGCATTTTTGCGGTGGTGCGATTCAGTTTTCCGACCCGGAGATCAGGTCAGCGCCGGCTCGGCCAGACGGAGCAGATCGTCCGCCTCCGCCGCAGCCGCCGCGAGCCGATCATTGTCGGCGCGCAGACGCGTGATCTCGAACTCCAGTGCCTGAACCCTGGCACGCAGTCGGGTGACCTCGTCGAGCAGACGCCGGTCGGGCGCTGCACCTACGTGGCCGTAGAGGGCCTTCGCCATGCTGACTCCTTGATATGCGCTGCCGGAAAGGCCGGCCAACGCGCGCCCATTTGTACGCGGCTGTCATTCCAGCTGTATCTGGGCATGACCGGGCGCGACTGGCGACACCTATATATTGAGCCGCAAACCCCCTCTTCGTCAAGTTCTCGCAGGCCGTAGATCATCTCTACGTCGACCTGTCCACTTGGCTGGGGGCTGCCGCAAGGCACGGACACTCTCTGTCCGGACGCCTTTACTGTACGCCGTAATCCCCGGAAGTCCGCACCCTGGCGTCCGACTTCCCCTTAACTCTTCCTTAGCCACGTTGCCGCAGGTCACGGGCTGGTCGTAGCGTCAGCCGGGCCCGCAACCGACCCCGTGGAGGCAGAGCCGTGTACGGCTGGACCGACCCGATGGACCCGAATGGCGCCCTCCGGCGCGCCGAGCGGCCGACCGACGAGCCGGACTGGCTGAGCGACCGCCCGGAGCCTCGCTCGGCCTACCTGTTCGGCGACGACCCCGACCAGCCCGGCGACGAGTGGCACCGCACGGAGCCCACCGCCCGCTGGCAGCCCGAGCCGACGACCCCCACCGGGCCGGTCGAGCGCTGGGCCGGCGACGAGCCGACGGAGAGCAGGGTCGGCAACGAACCCTCGCACGACTGGCCCACACACGACTCCCACTACGAGCCGGCCGACCGCTGGGCTGCCCTCGACGCCGCCCACGAGTCGACCGACGGTTGGCGCGACGGCGGCCCGGCGCAGGCACCCGCCGACGAATGGACCCCCGGCGAACAGACCACCGCTGCCGCCGGCTCGGGCCGGCCGGGCGAGGGTCGACACCGCTCCCCCCGGCGCTGGCGCCGGCCGTTGCTGATCGGCGGCGCCGCCGCGGCGGCCACTCTCGTGGTGAGCCTCGGCGTCGGCGCGCTCGCCATGCCCGGCGGAGACGACGCGGCCAGCGAGCCGACCGCCGTCGACGACACCGTCGCCGCCGCACCGGCGGTGCCGACCGGAGAGCCCAGCGACATCGCGCCCTCCCCGACCGGCTCGCCCAGCCCGGCCCGGCCGAGCCCGACGCCCAGCAAGATCGTCAAGCCCACCCCGTCCCCGTCGCGTACCACCGCCGCCTCCCGGCGCAGCGCCCCGCGCGCCAACGCGGCGAGCACCGCCACCGGCGTCAGCGCGCAGGCCCGCGAGGTCGTGGATCTGGTGAACGCCGAGCGGGCGAAGGCTGGCTGCAAGGCGCTGAGCATCGACACCAAACTGATGACCGCGGCTCAGGGACACAGCCAGGACCAAGCCGACCACCAGAACATGTCGCACACCGGGAGCGACGGCAGCAACTCCGGCGTGCGGTTGGACCGGGTCGGCTACGCCTGGCGCTCCTATGGCGAGAACGTGGCGTGGAACCAGAAGACCCCGACCGCCGTGATGGACGCCTGGATGAACAGCTCCGGTCACCGGGCCAACATCCTGAACTGCTCGTTCACCGAGATCGGCGTCGGCATCGCCAGCAGCAACGGGCCGTACTGGACGCAGGTCTTCGCGACACCGCGCTGACCGCGCGTCGTCCACACGCCCGCGCTCGTTTGACCCGGTGAGGTGCGCCGGGGGCGGCGTACCGGTGGGGGCGGCGACGGGCCGCCCGGGACCCGGGAGCTGCCGATGCGGATCCGGTCACGGCGAGGCGCGGGGGCACGCCCGCTGCGCCGGATCCTGTCGGCCGGCGTCGCGCTCGTCCTCGTGGTGCCGGCGTACGGCTGCCGGGCCGGGCTGTCCTCGCCCGGCGCGCCCACTCCGTGGCCGGCCGACCAGGCCCGCCACTGGCAGTGGCAGTGGCAGATCGAGGGCCCACTCGACCCGACGGTCGACGCCGACGTCTTCCTGCTCGACCCGGTGACCACCACCACCGCCCAGACCGCCGACCTGCGCGCGCGGGATCGGCGGCTGATCTGCCAGGTGTACGTCGGGTCGGTCGACCCGGCCGACCCGGACGCCACCCGGTTCCCGCAGACCGTGCAGGGGTCGGCCGGCCGACGGCCCGGCAGCCGGTGGCTGGACGTCCGGGGGTGGGACGCTCTGCGACAGGTGCTGGCCGATCGGTTCCGGCTCTGCCGGGGCAAGGGGTTCGGCGCGGTGGCACTGGCCGACGCCGACGGGTACGCGCAGCGTTCCGGCTTTCCGCTGGCCTTCGATGACCAACTGCTGTTCAACCGCCGGCTGGCCGAGCTGGCCCGTTCGCTGGATCTCTCCCCCGGGCTGGTCAACGACGTGCCACAGCTCGCCGCGCTGGCACCGGACTTCGACTTCGCGGTCAACGAGGAGTGCGTTCGCCTGAGACAGTGCGCCAAGCTGCTGCCGTTCGCGGACGCCGGCAAACCGGTGTTCCACGTCGAATACTCCGGCTCGACCGACGGCTTCTGCGTCACCACCGTCGGGTACGGCTTCGCGTCGATCCGCAAGGAGCGGACGCTGGACGCCTGGCGGGCGCCCTGCCCGCTGGCCTGACTCCCGCCCCCACTCAGCCTTCGCGCCCTGCCCCTCGCCCCCTGCCCCTCGCCCCCTGCCCCTCTTGCCCCCTGCCCCTCGCCCCCCCGCCCCCTTGCCCCCTGCCCCTCGCCCC